>JANQMB010000253.1 GCA_028280355.1 Verrucomicrobiales bacterium | reverse complement strand
TTCCGGCGGAAACCCCACAGCTGCTGCGTTCCAGCTCGGTCACGGGTGCCTACCCGCTCCCTCGCTGCGTCTTGCATCTGCGGCGTTTCCGCTCGGCATTTCGGCAATCTATTTCGAGAAACAGTCTAGCCGACCCTGCCCCGAGCCTGCCAGCCCGGGGGGGCGGCGGGCAAGCAGAAAACGCGGGCGCAGGCGGGGCGCCCGGGGGCGACGGTCACTCCTCGGCGATCCGCCGCAACATGTTGACCTGGTCGTCGTCGTCCGCCTTGGCCATCACGTCGATGAACGACGCGCGCTCCGCCGCCGAGATGACCCCGTCGGCGTCGAGGTCGACCTTGGCCATCAGCTTGTCCCACAGCTCGCTCGTCTTGGCCGTCGCCTCCGCCTCGTCCCTGCCCAGCTTGCCGTCGACGTCCGAGTCCGCGGCGCGGAACTTGTCGCGGTCGGCGGCGGAGTAGATCGTGCTCCACTCGGCATACGAGAGCGCCCCGTCCCCGTCGGCGTCGCCGTAGGCCACGATGCGGTCGAGCAAGACCGACTCGAACTCGGCGACCGACAGCTCGCCACCGTCGCCACCTGACCCCGTGCGGGTGACGCAGGAGACCAGCGCGAGGGCGGCGGCGCAGAGCCCCGCCAGGGCGAAGGCGGGCGCGGGGACCCCCGGCGCGATGTGAGGAGACGGCTCGGACATGCCCCACGGTGTCCCCGCCGCCCCCCCTCCGCCAGCGGAATCGGTCCGCTTTGGACCTCGACGCACCCCCCCCGGAGAGGGTACCAATTCCGCCTCCCCCAAAGACACCCCTTGACCGACGCCGCGAAAACCCCCGCCGCAAACCGCCTGGCGCTCGCCGCCCTGCTGGCGGTGCTCGCCGGCGGCATGTGGACCTTCCGCGACGTGGGGCGCTTCGACTACGTGGCCTTCGACGACCCGGCGCTGGTCACCAACAACCCCTACGTGAACCGCGGCCTGACCGGCGATTCGATCGCCTGGGCCTTCACCTTCCGGAAGGCCGCCGACCTGCCCGCCGAGCCGATGGCGAGCGAGCTTTGGGCGCCGCTTTCGTTCGTGTCGCTCGCCCTCGACGTCGAACTCGGAGGGTTGAACCCGGCACTGCACCACCGGGTCAACCTCTGTCTGCACCTCCTCTCGACGGCGCTGGTGTACCTCCTCTTCCTCCGGCTCACCGGCAGGGTCTTCGTCGCCTGGGCCGTCGCGGCGGTGTTCTGTTTCCACCCGATGCGCGCCGAGTCCGTGGCCTGGATCTCCGAGCGGAAAGACGTGCTCAGCGGCCTGCTGGTGATGGCGACGCTGAACCTCTACCTGTGGTGGAGGACGCGCGGGGGACGCGGCCTCTGGTGGGCGGCGGTGGCGACCTTCGCCCTGGCCTGCCTGGCCAAACCGGCGGCAGTGGTGGCGCCCCTGCTGCTGGTATGGGTAGACGCCTGGCTGGGGCTGAACGGGAGGACGGATGTGGGGACGCCGCTGCGCCAGCTGCGGGAAAAGGCGGCGTTCTTCGCGGTCATGGCGGCGATGGCCGCGCTCGCCCTGGCGATGAAACTGGCCCACGCGCCGGCGCCAGACGGGGCGGGCGCCTCGCTCCCCGGGCGCCTGCTGGAGATGCCGATGGCGCTGCTGTTCTACCTCGAGCGGACGGTGTTGCCGAAATACCTGTTCGCCTCATACGGACGCTACCCGCACCCCTTCCTGATCGGCTCGCTGGTCGCCGTCGCCGTCATCGCGCTGGCCAGCTACGGAGCCTGGCGCGTCCGGAAGAGATACCCGGAGTGGCTGTTCGGTTCGGTCTGGTTCCTGATCTGCCTGCTCCCGGTGTTGGGGTTCGCCTATGTCGGACCGAGCTTCACCGCGGACCGCTACACCTACCTCGCCCACTGCGGCCTGGCCTTCGCGGTGAGCCACGCGATGACGCGGCTGATCGACCGGGAACCGAGATGGAGGCCTGCCCTGGTGTTCCTGGTCGCTGCCTACTTCGTGCCGCTCGCGGGCTGGTGCCACGCGGCGGTCGCCAACTGGAGGGATTCCGGGTCGCTGTTCCTGCAGGGGATCGAAGCCCAGCCAGGCTCGGCGAAAAACTGGAACAACATGGGGGCATGGGCGATCGGCCAGGGCGATGCACGCCGCGGCGCACAATGTCTCGAACGCGCCATCGCCATCGGCGGCGAACCGGACGCTTTCTACAACCTGGCCCGCCTCATCAACAGCGACGGCCGGCGCCCCGCGGACGCCGCGGCGCTGCTGCGCCGATGCCTGGCCGACGACCCCGGCCACGGCTGGGCGATGGTCGAGCTCGGCACCCTGCTCACCGACCGCGAGTCGGGCGAGATCTACGACCCCGAGGAGGGCCGCGCCCTGATCGAGAAAGGCGAGGATCTGAAGGGCGGCCCGCCGCCCGGGGGGGCCATGGGCAGCCGGTAGCGCGCCGCCAGTCCGGGCGCCCAGATCCAATTTTCCCCAAATTTTCTCTAATGCGGCATCGGGGGTGTGCGTCTTCATCCCGAGTACCCATCACCCGATAAAGAAAATACCCCATGAGATCCGTATTCCTCGCCCTCATCCCAGCCTTCGTCTCACCGCTCGCCGCGGCCTCGCCTGGCGCAACCGACCTGGACGCCCGCCCGGATGGGTTGCACCGGCAGCTCCAGGAGCTGAACGCCTCCTGGCGCACCCTCGAGCCGGACTTCGCGGCGCTGCCTCGGGGTTGGGACACCTCCGGGGAGGTCGGCCTGATCCGCACCCACCTGCGCCTGGTGATCGACCGGCTGGAGCGTGCGGACGTCTCGGGGCTGGACGAGGGGCAGAAGCGGCACCGCCGCTCCCACATCGCCGCCCTCGGACGCTACCTGCAACGCGGCGTGTTCCCGGCCAACGTCTACATGCCCGGGCGTAACCCCGTGTTCATCGACGCGGCCGGCACCCACTGTGCAGTGGGCCAGCTGATGCTCGAATCCGGACACGGCGACCTTGCCAAGCGCATCAACGGCGAACACCAGCTGGATTACCTGGCGGACATCGCAACGCCGGGGGTCGCTGATTGGCAGGCCACCTCGGGGTTGAGCTTCGGGGAGCTGGCGCTGATCCAGCCGACCTACGACTTCGAGCGCAAGCCCTCAACCCCCACCCCACCCTCGCCCCAGATGCCAGAGACCCGGACGATCTCGATCCCCTACCGGGAGCCGGGCTACGCCAACATCAGCGATGACCTCGAGGTGATCCGGTCCCAAAGCGCACTCGAGAGGTTCCTGAAGCGCCAGAAGAAACAGCCCGGGTGGACGGAGAAAGGCCTGGCGAAATTCGAAGGGGCCTTTGTCAAAGCTAAGCTCGATTTCGACCGCGAGGCCGTTGTCCTCATACGGCATACATCAATGGCCGACGACACCGTCCACGGTAAGGACGAGTTCACGGATTCCCGCGGCGCGAACCACTACTGCAGTGCGGCGGCGGTGAAGAAAGGCGACCTGGAGACATTCCTCAAACTGTTCCGAGGCGACAGCCCCGGCATCATCTATGGCGGCGGGTAGGGCGCTGCCGCGCCGGGCGTCCCGCCGACCTCAACGGAGCCTATCGGCGAAGGGCGAAACCCACAGTTTCCAAACCACCCATCCACGGGCATCGTCTCGGCAACCATGCCGACGCCCGCCCGCCGACGACCCCCGCGGACAGCCGCGACCCTCGCCCTGTCCCTCTGCGCGCTGTCCCTGGCCGGCTGCAGCAAGAAATGGCAGCTGATGCCGACGCCGCTGGTGCACCAACACATCGGCGCCGAGGCCTTCGACAAGCTCTCGCCCGGACAGATCTCGCAGGACATCGAGATCTTCTACGCCACCGACCGCCCGGCCGGCGGGACGCCGGAAGCACGCGAATACGGTAACGGCATCAGCGAAAAGCTGCAGCTCGGGGTCGCCGGGGTGCGGCTCGGCGAGCCCGGCCTGCACTGGCAGGACGTCGTCGACCTGTCCATCTTGCGCGAGCGCAAGACCGAGGTGCCGCTCGACCTGACCGCCACCCGCGAGCTCGACGCGCTGCCGGACAGCGACGGCGCCGCCTTCGCGGCCGCGGTGGACCGCAGGCTCGCCGACTGCCGTTTCGACGACATCACCATCTACGTCCACGGCGCGCGGTCGACCTTCCTCCGCTCCGCGGTGCAGGGCGCGCAGTTCTTCCACTTCATGGTGCGCGAGACCGCGTTCGTCTCCTACTCCTGGCCGTCGACCGGCAAGTTCATCTCCTACGGCAAAGACGTCGAGTTCGCGGCGCGCTCGGCGGAGCACTTCGCCGACCTGGTCGAGTTCCTGGCCGCGGGGACCCGCGCCAGGCGCATCAACGTCCTCGCCTACAGCGCCGGCGGCCAGGTGGTCGCACCCGGGCTGGCGCTGCTGCGCGACCGGCACCCGGGGGAGAGCGCCCGGGACGTCCGGCGCAAGCTGCGCCTGGGCGACATCTACTTCGCCGCCGCAGACGTCGGCCTGCGCGCCTTCTGCACCGAGTACCTCCCCGCCTTCTCCGACATCGTCGACAACGTGACCCTAACTTTCCACAAAAAGGACTCGGTGCTGAAGTTCGCCCAGCGCTCGCACGACGGCGAGTCGCGCCTCGGCCGCCCCGACAGCGGCGAGCTGGACGAGGCGGAGATCCGCTGGCTCGAGGAGCTCGCGGCCGAGAAGAAGCTGGACGTGCTCGACATGGGTTACTCCACCGCCGACCGCCCGGTCGACTTCAAGGCACACGGGCACTGGTACCTCAACGAGTGGGTCAGCTCCGACGCCATCCTCCAGTTCCTCTTCCACGACGACCCCGCCCGCCGCGGCCTGCGCAAGAGGCCGGGCACCGAGGTGTGGTATTTCCCCCCGGACTACCCGGAGGTCCTCAGGGAACTCGTCCGCGAGGAGCAGGAGAGGCGGGCCGCTAGGGGTCAAGGCGGATCGGCCGGCACCCCGGGACGATAGCGGTGCCTATCCCGTGGGCGGCGGGATGCCGCCCCTCCCATGAACCTGATGTCCCCCAGGAGGGGCGGCATCCTGCCGCCCACACACGAGGCTCTCAAATGAAACCGGTGCGGCAAAGGAAACGGGCCCACTAGCGGTACCCTAACGGACCGTCGGCCGGGTCACCACCTGGAACTCGAGGAGCGAGATCTGCACCCGCACCGGCCGGCCCAGACGCACCGCGAGGGCGTCCTCGATGGCGGCGACGTCCTCCCCCCCGATCACCCCGGACGGGGCCGCGACCCGGAGCCCGACCACCAGCACGTCCTCCTCAAACTCGACCTGGGCATGGCTGAGCTGCGCCTTCTCCCAGTCGGGGAAATCGCGGGAGAGCGTCTTCAGGATGTCCATCACCCGGCTGCGCATATGGATCTTGCCGGAGCTCGCCGAGAGGGGCATCAGCAGGACCCCCACCAGCACAACTACCGAGACCAGGCGCAACATGGAGCCCTTCCAGCGCCCGTACCCCTGGACGAGGAACACCAGGCAGCCGAACAGGAGGATGGCCGCGAAGTTGGTGAGGAACAGCAACAGCGCCCCCCACTCGACCGCCTGGATCTCGTCGATGTCGGTATACAGCGGGTCCTTCACCGCCTGGTCGCCGAGCGCGAACCCGACCCCCGCGGCGCATAGGGGCGGCACCAGGGCGACGGCGATCGCCACCCCGGGCAGGGCGTTGGCGATCTTGCGGCGCGACCAGGCGATCGCCCCGGCGATCCCCGAGGCGACGGCGACACCGAGGTCGATCAGGCTCGGGTTGCCGCGCGACAGAACCTCGCCCCCCTGCAGCTTCGAGTCCACCAATAGGGTGACACCCATCGCCACCGCGATCACCAGCAACACACCGGTGGCGATGGAGAAGACCGAGCGGGTGAAGATCTCGCGGTTGCCGCGAGCCAGCGCGAAGGCGTTGGCGATGATCGGGTTCATCAGCGGCGCGATGATCATCGCCCCGATGATCACCACCGAGCTGTTGGCGATCAGCCCGAGCGTCGCCAGGCTCGCCGAGAGGCCGAGCATGATGTAGTAGCCGACCGAGGCCGAGGCCGCGACCAACATCTCGGAGCGCAGCTCCTCCGGCGGCAGCGGGGCTTCGTACTTGATCACCTGGTGCATCGGCGGGGAGCAAACCACAGGAGCCCGCCGATGTCAGGCCTTCCCTTCCCCGCGGGTTCGCCCCGGGGAGACACCTGCGCCCTACCGCGCCGCCACCATCACGCCGGGCTGCCAGGAATCGACCACCTTCACGGTCGTGCCGCTCTTGGTGAAGTCGTAGAGGATGGGCGCGATGTTGGAGGGCAGGCGGATGCAGCCCGCCGAGGCGGGGTATCCGGGCAGGTCGCCGACGTGCAGGCCGATGGCGCTCTGGTCGAGGCGCATCCAATACGGCAGGTCGCAGCCATAGATGGTCGAGGTCTTGCCAGTGCGCACCCGCTGGGTGATCTGGAACTCGCCGCGCGGGGTATGCTTGCCCTCGCGGGCGGTGGAGACGGGGGTGTCGAGCACCACCCTCCCCTTGGAGAGCAGGTAGGCGCGCTGCTTCGAGACATCGACCACCACCATCGTGTCCGCCGCCCCGGTGTCCGACAGCGCCTTGCGGTCGATCTGCGGCGGCGCCTGGCGCGAGTATCGGACGGCCTGCTCCTGGTCCGACTTCGCCTTCTTGCCACGGTTGAAAAAGATGCCGGCGTCGGCGTCCACCGCCCCACCCAGCATGACGCCGAGCACGGTGAGCGCGACGAGCGACTCGCGCAGGCCGCGGCCCTCGACCTCGGCCTCCTCGAAGAGGATCCCCTCGCCGCCCCCGGAGCGCAGGGCCTCGACCTGATTCTCGTCGGCCAACCAGACGCCGAGCACCTGGGCAACACCGCCGGAAGAACCATCGGGTGACTCGCCCACCGGCCCGGGGTGCCAGCGAACCAGCGGCACTGGGGTCCCACTACCCTCGGGCAAAAAGGCGCGCAGCTCTCCGGCCAGGCCGGCGACCATCTTGCGCAGGCCGTCCTCGGCGTCGAAGACATCGGCGACCCGGCCGGCCGCGGCGGCCAGGTCCAGGCTGGCCGACGAACCGTCGGCGCCGATCGCGAAGGTGGGCTCGGACGAAGCACCGACCCCGAGGTCGAGCTGCACCAGCGCCTCGGCCGCCGGGGACTCGCCGAGGTCGATCTCGCCGTCCGCCGAGACGGCGAAGCTCAGGGTCGAAGAACCCAGGAGCCCCCCGTAGGCGTCGAGGAGGTCGCTGGCGGCGATCTCGCCGGCGGCGGCGATCGGCTCCAGGTCGGCCCCTTCGGCGGGGAGCTCGTTCTCGGGGGCGAGGATAGAGACTTTCGGTGTCATGGTCAGGTCGAGTTGGGTTGCACAGGCGCCGCGGGCGTCCTCTGGACAGGGAACCGACGAACGCCCGGCCAACCTATGCACGTCGATGAGACTCAACCAGATCTAGCCCCCGCGATCAAGGCTCCCGGAGGCCAGGCGCGGCAGGAGGTCGAGCACATGGGCGGGCGGCAAGCCGGGCTTCGCCGACAGCAAGCGGGCCAGGACCCCCGTCACGGCGGGCGCGGCGAAGCTGCTGCCGGTCTCGGTGCGCAGGCCGCCGCCGGTCCAGGCCACCTCGATGTTCTCCCCCGGGGCGAGAAACTCGACCAGCTCCCCGGGCACGTGCAGGTACCCGGAACCACCCTGCGCGAACTCGGCCCCCGGGGGCGCGATGCCGACCGAGATCACGCTCGGGAAATGCGCCGGCCACTCCGGCTCGCGCGGGTCGATGTTGTTGCAGGCGGCCACCACGTGCACCCCCTGCACGTAGGCGCGGTCGATCCACTGCTTGTGCGGCATGACGAACTTCGGCAGGCCCTTGCAGCCGAAGCTGCAGTTGAGGACGTGGTAGCCGCGCCGCATCGCCTCGTAGATCCCCGCCTGGATGATCGCGGTGCGCGACAGGTTGCGCGCGTCCAGCACCCGGAAGCTGCCCACCTCCGCCCCGGGGGCGACCCGGTGGATCACGCTGGCCACCGCCGTGCCGTGACCGTAGACGTCGAAGCCCTCGCCCGAGCGGATCTCGATGCGGCCACCCTCCTCGACGACGCCGACGCTGTCGGCCAGCCGCATCTTGCGCAGCCGCGGGTGGTCCGCCTCGACGCCCGAGTCGATCACCGCCACGCGCACCCCGCGGCCGTCGCCGGCGGCGATCGCGTCCCGCGCCTCCCCCGGCGTGATCCAGGGGCGCGCTTGCTCGGCGTCGGCGCTCACAGCTCGATGCCCAGGATGACCTTCGCCAGGGCGAAGTTGACTAGCCGCTCCACCACCGCCGAGGCCCGCTGCGCCGCCTGCAGGTCGGCCGAACCAAACGCCTCCCCCGAGGCACAGCCGCCCCGCCAGCGCACCGCGGAGAGCACCCCGCGCAGGACACCACCGAGGTAGAACGGTACCGCGATCATCGCCTCCGTGGTCTCGCCGACCGCGTTGTCGACGCGCTTCGAATGCCGCTCGTCGTCGGCGACGCGGTTCTCACAGATCGGCTGCTCGGAGGCGAACACCAGGCTGACGAAACCCTCAGAGAGCGGCTGCGCGTGCCCCAGCAGGCCGGAGCCGGCGGGCTCGGCGACCGCCGCCACCAGGTTCTCCCCACCCTCGTCGGCCAGCCAGACCCCCAGGGAGTCGGCGTCGATCTCCCCCTTGATCCGCCGCAGGACCGACTCCACCGGCGCGTCGACCAGCCCGCGCAGCTCCGCCGGCCGCAGGCCTTTCGCGTATCGCTCCAGCGCCCGGACGATGCGGTCGCCCTGCTCTTCGAGTTCCGGGTCGGGCAACAAGGGCGGCGCTTCGAGCATGGCGGAGTATCGACGGGCCGGGGCACCGCGTCATGCGCCGATCGCGCCCGACCTCCCCCACCCGCTTGCCCTCGGGCCCGCCCTCGCCAGAGTAGGCGGCGTGCAGAGCAACCGGTCGTTTCCCGCCCTGGTCCAGTTCGTCGAGTCGCACGCGTTCACGCGTTTCATCGTCGGCGTCATCCTCGCCGCCGCCGCCCTGGTCGGGCTGTCGACCTCGAAACCCCTCATGGCGCAGCACGGCGGCCTGATCGACCTGCTCGACACTGTCGTGCTGTGGATCTTCGCCGCCGAGGCGGCGCTGAAGATCCTCTCGCATGCGCCGCGCCCCCTCGAATACTTCAAGGACCCGTGGAACGTCTTCGACTTCACCATCGTCGCGGTCTGCTTCATGCCCTTCGGGGCCGGGTACGTCGCCGTCCTGCGCCTCGCCCGTGTGCTGCGCGTGCTACGGCTGCTGAGCGTCGTGCCCCGCCTGCAGCTCCTGGTCGGCGCCCTGCTCAAGAGCATCCCCTCGATGTTCTACGTCACGGTGCTGCTCTCCATCCTCTTCTACATCTACGGCGTGCTCGGGGTCATGCTGTTCGGCGACAACGACCCGAAGCACTACGGGACGCTGGGCGACTCCCTGCTCTCCCTGTTCCGCGTGGTCACGCTCGAGGACTGGACCGATGTCATGTACACCAACATGTACGGCTCCGACCAATATGGGTACGGGGCGGACTTCGCCAAGTTCCCCGACATCGAACCGAAGGCGGCGCCCCTGGCCTCGGTGGCCTTCCACGTCTCCTTCGTCCTGTTCGGCACCATGATCATGCTGAACCTCTTCATCGGCGTCATCATGACCGGCATGCAGG
The DNA here is from genome assembly GCA_028280355.1 of Verrucomicrobiales bacterium. Classification (GTDB taxonomy): domain Bacteria; phylum Verrucomicrobiota; class Verrucomicrobiia; order Verrucomicrobiales; family DEV007; genus JANQMB01. The sequence goes on along the minus strand of JANQMB010000253.1, from coordinate 7,408 downwards.
AGGCGCAGGAGGAGACCGAACAGCTCAACCGCGAACAGGGCAAGGGGCCCTCACCGCTCGGCGACTACAGCGCCATGATCGCCGAGATGAAGGAGCTCGAAGGGCACGTCGAGGCGCTGCGCAACAAGGTGAAGAGCCTGCGGGTGCGGGGGGAGAAAGGGGGTTGAGGCGCTCCCGGAAAAGGTCGCCAAGCCGTAGACGGACGCCTAGGCTAGGGGTGTGATGAAAGCGCTCCTCGTCGCCGTCCCCTATCTCGCCCTCTTCCCCACCCCCGAAAGCCGCGCCGGGGATGCCCCACCGCCGGTGGGATACAAGACCGTCGAGGGCTACAAGAGGAACATCGCCGGGGGGGACAAGGTGAGCGTCTGGCTGGGGAGACGCACCGCGCTCGTCATCGACGGCGAGCTCGAACCCGAGAAACGCGACGGGGAGGTGATGACGGAGATCGTCGGTGTGTTCGACGAGGTCTTCGACGCCTACGAGCGCATCACCGGGGTGAAGCCCAAGGCCACCCGCCAGTTCGAGGGGCGAGCCCTGGTCGAGGTCAGCGATAAGGTCGGCGGCGGCCTCGCCCATCACGGCCGCCTCGGGATCGCGGTGGGGGACGGTTTCTTCGAGGGGCTCTACAGGCGCTTCAAGGGCGGGGAGAAGACCCTCGACCAGATCTACTTCTACGAGATCGCCCGCAACTACTGGCCCTCCACCTTCAACCCCCGCATCGACTACCACACCTCCAAGGGCGTCGACGACTACGGCTGGTGGACGGTCGGCTTCAACAACGCGATGAGCATCTTCCTGCCCGCCGAGATCGGGGGCATCACCGACATGTATTACTTCGGCAGCGGTGGCGCCAAGTTCGCCGCCGGCATGGAGCGGAACCTGACCGCCTACCTCGAGGGCGACTACTCCTGGGAGGAGGGCTGGTGCATCAACCTCGTCCCCTGGGCGGAACGCACCAGCCTCAACGATCTCATGACCGGGCTCCTGGTCCGCCTCCACCGCGACAACGGGGGCAACGAGTTCATCCGGAAGCTGTACCGGGAGATCCCTAAGCGCCGCGAGCTGCGCGGCCGGGACGACTATCAGGGGGCCCGGGACAACTTCTACATCGCAGCCAGCCTGGCCGCTTCCAAAGACCTCCGCGCGTTCTTCGCCGAACTCCGCTGGGAGATCGGCAAAGAGGCGAAGGAGGAAGTGGCCAAGGCGCTCGTCCGCTAGGGGACCCGGAGGTCAAGACGGGTTCACCGCCCCGGGTTCGGGACGCCCTCGACCCGGAACGCGCGGCGCGACCCCGGCGGCCCCGGCACGACGTCGGTGACCTGCTCGCTCCCCGGGCCGAGGGGCTGGACCTCGACGTCTTGGTCCACCTCACTCTGTGAGAGGTCCCAGGCGGAGAGGTCCCCCGAGAGGCCGACGACGAGATCGTACCCGCTGAGCGGCGTGCGGCGCGGGTAGGTGATCTCGATGCCGCCACCGCCGCGGCGGATGGAGACCGGGGACGGCCCCGGGACCCCGGGGTCGAGGCCGAGCAGGAACTCCATGAGGTTGGTGAGCCCATCGCCGTCGAGGTCTACCCCCGGCGCGGTGAGGGCGGGCGGCGTACCTGGGGGGAAGCTGGTCGCAGCCCAGCCCTCATAGCTCGCCGCGTTGGTGAGGCCGAGGGTCGTGTTGGTGAGCACCTGCAACTCCCCCGCCCCGTCCGGGACGGACCCGAACGACCGCTCGTCCGCCATCGGACCGAAACGCACCACATCGACAAAGCGGAGCAGCTTCCCCGACCCGTCGGCCTCGACCAGCCAGACCTCGTCCCCCGACACGCTGTCGAGCGCGAAGTCCGCCGGTCCCGTCCCACCCCCCGGGTTGAAGTCCGACTCGTCGAGCAACAGGAACCCGCCGGAAGGTATCGTCGTGCCCCCGGGGAACGAATACTTCCGAAGATCGGCGCTGTCGCTGACGAACCAGCCACCCACATCGATCGTCGAAGCCGTCGTGTTGAAGAACTCGATCACGTCGGTGAGGGGCGGCTGCGAGTTGGGGAACACCTCGTTGACGACCACCCTGCCGTCGCTGCCCACACCCACCCCGCCGGGCGTCCCGTCCACCTCGACGCTGGGCCGCCAGTTGGCCGGATCGCCCGCCCCAGCCGCCAGCGAGACCCTCTCCAGCGAGCTGCCGGCACCGTCGGCGCGGGACGGCCAGGGGGCCGAGTCCCCGTAGGTGAAGGAATCGATGACCAGCCCGTCCGCGGCGCGCAGCTCCAGGGTCTCGCCGCCGTTGTTCAGGGCTCCACCGTAGTTCCCCAGGATCGTCGGCCCGGGACCGAAACGGGAGCGGAAAACCGAGCGGTCGTCCACCAACACCGCCCGCCCCCCGACGTCCAGCGGCAGTACGGTGTCGGGCGGGGCGACGAAATCGACCCCGTCCGAGAAATACACTCCCGCCAGATCGACCGGCTTCGTGCCGATATTGGTCAGCTCGATGAATTCGAAGCCACCCTCAGCGGCGAGCTCCTCCCCGAACGAGGGCTCCGCCGCCCTCGGGTGGTAATAGATCTCGGAGACCGCCACGTTCCCCGGCGCGGCCGCCTCCCCGCCCGCGATGTAGGTCGCCTCCGCCAGCGGCGACCAGCCGGTCCCGTCGTAGCTCCGCGCCATCACCCTGACGATGCCGTCCAACGGGATCGGGTTTGGCGCCGTGACCGCGGCCTGGGAGACCCCGCCACCGCCGTCGGAGCCGCCGGAGATGCCGACCAGCTCCAAGTCGAAGCTGAGGTCGTTGCCGAAGGGACCATCCTGGTGAACCTCCACCGCGATCGTGTTCGTGCCGTCGACGAAGTTGGAGGTCCCGACGGAATACATGAAAAACGTGCTCTCGCCGGAGCCGCTCACCGAGCTGCTCGCCGGGGTGAGGTAGTCGATCGCCGCCGGCGGGGCCGGGAGGTTGCTCCTGGCGACCTCGGTCCCGTTCACATAGACGACGGCGCCGTCGTCGCGGAGGAGGCCGATGTCGAAACGGGAGAAGGTCCCCACGTCGGCAATCTCGAACTGCCGCCGGAAGTAGATCGTGATGTGCCGCGCGCCAAAGGGCCCCTTGTCGACCTCGGTGTTCTCCGGGGTGCTGTCCCCGAAACCGAGCTCCGCCTGACCCGTGCTCCAACCGCCGCCCCCCGTCCGCCAGGAGGTGCCGGCGTCGGAGCCGTCGTCGAGGTACTCCCAGACGCTCTCCCGCGGGATCAGGGTCACCGGTGTCCCCGGAGCCACCGGCACCTCCGGCAACCGCGGGTCCGACCCGTCCGTGGTGTAGTAGACCGCACCCGGTTGCCCCGCCCCCGGCGACACGGCGAGCCCTGTCCCGGCGGGGACGACACCGGCCGCGTGGCTGAACGACGGGGCGGGCCCGCCGAGCTGGCTGTCCATCCAGGCCGCCCTCCCCTTGATCCAGCTCTTCATCTCGCTCACCTGGGTGGCGATCGCCAGGCCGCCGAACTTCGCGCGGTCCCTGACCGTCGCCTCCTGCAGCTGCGCGGCGAGCCCGTCGAGCCGGCCGTCGATCTCCGCGTCGGACAACAGCGTGCGCCGCATCTCCGCCCACAGGTCGTGCCAGCCGCTGAGGTACTCGGGGTCCTCGGCCAGGCGCAGGAACCAGGGGACGATGCAGTCGTCCGCCAGGTTGGTGTAGTTGGGGGTGTCGTACCACCAGCCGATGTAGGGGTTCGCGCCGCCGGGCGAGACGTAGTGGCCGCGGGTGAACGCCCAGTCGAAGTCCCACAGGCTGCCCATCTCGAGGCGGCCGCCGACGTCCTTGTGGAGGTAGACGCTGGCGTGGTAGATGTCGTTGTTCGCCGCCAGCTCCTGCAGGCTTTGGTACATCATGAAAGAGCGCGGCTCGATGTACTTCGCGTACCCGGTGTCGGGGTCGTTGAACCCGGGGGAGTACAGCGCGTCTTCGAAATCGCTGATATAGGTCCGGACCCGGTCCCGGTCGGCGGGGGTCGCGTTCTGCGGGGTGTTGTTCCCAGGGTGGTCGGCGTCGTACGGGCTCGGGTCGGAGATCGAGAACGAGTTGCCGTCGTAGGTCGGCGTGTTGTAGGGCTCGCGCGTCCGGAAGCTGAGGTCGCCCCCGCTGACGTCGTTGATCCTAACAATATATCCACCGAGCTGGCCGGGGTCGGTCTCGCCGGAGTTGAACGGCCCCAGGTCGACCCGGGCGCCGCCGACCTCGATCCGCTCGACCCACATGTAGATCCCGCGGTAGTCCGCCTCGTCGATCGCCGCGCCCCCCGGGTTGATGAAGAGCTCACAGTATCGCGTGCGCGGCGCGGGGTAGCCGAGGTCCCTGGCGAGCCCGTAGATGAAGGCATTGTTGAAGTAGCAGCGCTCGTGGCTCAGGTCGAGGCCATAGAGCACCCAGTCCCCGTCCGACGGCATCCCGAGCACCCCGGCGCGGCGGTCCTGCGGCAGGTTCTCGCCCGTCCCGAGGTGGCTCCGGTCCGCCTCCGCCTCCGCCCAGAACTCGACGTTGTAGTTCTTCTTCACCTTGGAGGCGGAGGTGTTGCCCCGCACGTTCGAGCCGGCGCGGGTGATGACCTGTGCCGGACCGGTGATGCTCGCGCGCCCCGTCTGGCCGTCGACGGGGACCACGAAGACGCGCACCTCGTGTTGCGGCTGGCCGGCGTCCGAACGGTTGACGATCTGACCGTCGGCGTCGACGACGGTGATCGGCAGGTCGGAGCTGAAGCCTTGGAGATCGGCGGCGACCGGGGCGAAGTGGGCGGTGACAACCCGCGACTGGCCGACCCCCGGGACATCGACCAGGGCCTTGACGGTCAGCGGCACGGCGACCTCCAGGCTCGCCGGGAAGACCGGGCTCGCCGCCGTCGGCACCGACCCGTCGCCCGTGAAACGGACCTGGCCCGCGCCGCCGGGGTTGGCCGCGCCCAGGGCGAGCGTGCCGGTGAACAGTCGGCTCGCCTCGGAGAACACCGGGGGTTCGACAAACGCGCTGTCGCCCGGCCCGTTGGCCGACCCGGGCGTCGGGGTGTTGAAGAAGGAGGGGGCCGCCGCGTTGTCGATACCGAAGGAGACATCCTGCCCGACCGCGGGGAAGCCCGGGTCGAAGGCGTCGACGACGGTCGAGCCGTCGGGGGCGACCAGCGCCAGGTACTCGCCGCCGGCGCTCAGCTTGAAGTTCGTATGCAGCTCCCCGACGTCGCGGTCCTTGTCCGACGCGAACACGACGAGGTGGCCGCCGGGGGCGATCGCCACCTCGGGGAACCTCCACTTGGTGAGCTCGCCGGCGTCGTCCGTCAGGTAGTACCCCTCGAGATCCACCGGGGAACCGTCCGGGTTGCCGATCTCGACCCAGTCGGGAAAGTCACCGTCCTCGTCCGCATGCGTCGACGCGTTGGACGCCATCAGCTCGGAGAGGAAGGGGGCGGCCGGCGCCTGGGGGGCGACGGCAAGAAGCGCGGCGACGGCGAGCGACGCCCGGGGGCTTGGGGGGGAGAACATGGTTTTTCTCTGGGGCCTATCCTCCAGGGTATTTTACTAGGACGGTGGCGCTGCTTCCAGGTGGCGCCTGCGACCGGCTGCCGTCGGGCCAACGGACCGATATCGATCTCACCGCGCCACCGCCTCTCGACTCCCTGGGGAAAAACAACACCGGCGCCGACTGGGAGAGGTAGCCCGAACCGCCATAGACCTCGGCGCTGCCGCCGGTCGAATCGGCATAGTGAACGCTGACGGTGGAACCGACCCCCTGGGGGTTGCCCTCCGGCCCGCCCAACCTCACCCCGAACGAGGCCCGCCCCGGAACGCCGCGGTTCCGCATCACCACCACGCGCTCGTTGTTCTGCGTCGCGACGAGGTCCGGCCAGCCGTCGGCCCCGAGGTCACAGAGCGCCAGCCCCTTGCCATCGCCGTCGACGACGAAGCCCGATCGCACCGGGGGCACCAGCACGTGTTCGCCGTCCGGGCTCCCCCCCAGCATCAGCCCGATCCCCCCGCGCCAGAGGCCGGTCTCGGGCTCCCTGCTGTAGAGGTTCTGCACCGCGCAGACGTCGACGCAGCCGTCGGCGTCGAAATCCGTCGCCACGACCCCGTACCCCGGCGAGGCCTGGGCCAGCCTGGGGAACGGGCGCCACTCGAAGCGCGCCTCGCCGTCGTTGATCAACACGCCGCTCTCGAAGGTGTCCGCGGCAAAACGCTCGGCCCCCTCCAGCCGCTGCGGGGTGTAGATGTCCTCCAGGTAGGCCCGCGCGAACGAGTCGAAGGTCGGGAACCTCTCGGTCAGCGACGGGATCGCATGGCTGCTGCAGCTCTTCCCCCGGACCGGCAGCAGCCCCGACACCCCCGGTTGGCTGCTGCCGCACTTCGCCTCGATCAGTCGGCGTTCGCCGCTGCCGTCCATGTCGCCGTAGTAGAGCACCGCGGGCTTCGCGGCGCTCGGCGCACCGTACTTCGTGTTCAGGCCGACGTTCATCACCGCGTAGTCGATGTCCCCGTCGGCATCGAAGTCGCCGCCGGTGATGGCGTTCCACCAACCGGAACGCCCGGCCAGCCCGGCCTCCACGGTGGCGTCTTCGAACCTGCCACCCCTGTTCAGAAGCAGCCTGACCGCGCCCCACTCGAGCGCCAGCAACAGGTCCACACGCCCGTCGCCATCGGCGTCCGAACAGAGCATGGAGGTGACCATCCCAACCTTTTGCAGGTCGGGGGCGGCCTCCCCCGTGACGTCCACGAACTTCACCCCCCCCGGACCCGAATCGTTGCGCAGCAGGTAGCTCTCGGGGGCGACAGGATATCTCCCGGGCACCACCCGGCCGCCGATCAGGAGGTCCATGTCCCCGTCCGCGTCGAAGTCGGTCACGGCGGCCGCCCCGCTCCCGCCGCCATACAGGGGGATCGTCAGGATCGGCGTCTCGGCGAAACGCAGCCCCCCGGGGGACGACTCGTTGAGGTAGATCCGGTCCTGCTGGTGGCGCGACCTCCCGGGGAACTCGCTGGTCCCGCTGGCGACGAACAGGTCGAGGTCGCCGTCGCTATCGACGTCGAACCACAGCGGCGTCATGCCCTCGCTCTCCGCATGCGCCTCCCACGCGAAGTCACCGCTGGCCGGTTCGAACGAACCCCCGTCGACACAGAGGAACAGCGCGGAGGACTGCCCGGCCGCCCCGGCGACGAACAGGTCGTCGTCGCCGTCCCCGTCGACATCCCCCATGGCGATCCCCGGCCCGAGCTGCGAGAGCTTCGCCGGCAGGAGCGGCTGCAGCTTATAGTCGTCGAAGGGGCGTTCCCGGTGCTCGAAGTCGGCACCGCCGGCATCGGCCACCCGCTCGAACAGCGGCGCCAGCGGCTCGCCCGCCCCCTCGTCCTCCCCCCCAGTCCCCCGCCCCGCGTCCGGCGCCGGC
>JANQMB010000350.1 GCA_028280355.1 Verrucomicrobiales bacterium | reverse complement strand
AGGCGCCGACCGGCGAGAAGGCGGTGGCGGGGGTGGTGTATTCGACCTCGGCGTCCGGCAGCACGGCGCCCGCGGGGGTGGTCACCGGCGACCAGTTGGCGAGCCAGCTGTCGGTGTTGACCGCCGTCGGCGTGAACCCGCCCGTGAAGGTGCCCACCTGGAAGAAGAAGCCGGAGCTCCCGTCGGGCGCAACGGGGATCTCGGTGCCGTTGCTGAGGAAGTGTTGCATCCCGGGCTGGATCGACGAGCCGAAGTTGATGGTGACCGCGTCGGCGCCGGTGGCCGAGATGGCCGCCAGGGCGGCGGTCGCCAGGAGGGTCGTGGTGGTACGGTGTATTACTGCGGGGCGTCTGCTATACTCCATGGGTGTGTGGCGGTGTGGTCGAGAGGCGCACCGCGGACCCCGGAGGTGGCGGTGCTAGCGGTTCGGGCGCCGCCGCCCCAGCCCGAGGGCCAGCGCGGAGGCGGTGAGCAGGATGGCCGTCGAGGGCTCGGGGACGACGGGCGGCGTCGAGACGTTGCCGGACTGCATCGAGACCAGCCCGTTGACGGGGTCGTTGAAGTTGATGCTGCCGATGATGGCCTGGCCGGCGTTGCCGACCGACCAGGACTCGGAGAAGGAGATCGGTGCCGTCGCGTCGGGGAAGGTCCAGGCGTCGGTGCCGGCGTTGGTGTTGGTGAGCAGGATCCACTCGCTGTCGCCCGACTGGCTGTCGTATCCCCAGATGTAGCCCCGGGAGCCGCTTTGGAACGGGGAGTTGTTGTGGTCGAGGGTGAGCTCCGACGCGAACCCGTCGTAGCTGGTCCCGAAGACGGGGTGGTTGATCGAGCCGTACTGGGTGCTCGCATTGGGGATGGGGACCCCGCCCGAGTTTGACACGGGGACCCAGTTGGCGAGCCACTGGTCGGTGTTGCCGGCGGTGGGGACGAAGCCGTTGGCGAAGGCGCCGAGCTCGAAGGTGAACGAGCTGTCCATGGCCGAGCCGTCGCTCTTGAGGTTGGTCCCGAAGGGCGTGCTGCTGAAATTGATGGTGACCTCTGCATGGATCTTCATCGCCAGGGTGGCGACGGCGGCGACGAGGCTCAGTCTGATCGCTATATGGCGGATGTTGCGTGTGGGTTCGGGTTTCGTGTCCATGTCTCAGTGGCGGCGGGCCGCCGGGTTTGGGTCTTGTGTGGGTTCCCCATGTTTGTGTGAATCTTGTGTCCCGGGGGGGGCACCATCCGTCACGGCGTCCAGCCCAGCGGGATCCGATAGCCCAGCGCCGGGTTGGATTTCTTCACGAACACCGAGCGCCGGAAGTCGAAGATGGTGTTGTCGTTCTGGTTGATCAGGAAGTTGTTGGTCAGGAGCCAGATCTTCGCGGTGGAGGCGCCGCCGGCGAGGAAGTAGGTGGTGAAGCTGGTGCCGTCGTAGACCTGCACCTGGTCGGCGAGGCCGATGTCGAAGCTGTAGTTGAAGGCGCTGGGGAAGGCGTTGCGGGTGGTGAAGGAGGAGGACACCGGGTAGGGCTCCGAGATGAAGCTGAAGCCAGGGTCGAGGGTCTGGTAGAAGGGGTTGGCGCGGACCTTGCCGGAGATGACGAGGTCGACCGGGCCGGGCGCCTGGCCGCTGCGCTTGTACAGCACCCCGGTGCCGGGCGGGATGATCTGGTTGTCGACGATCTGGAAGTTGAAGGTCATCCAGTACCTCGGGCCGTCGTTGAGGTTGGTCCAGCCGAGCAGGTAGTAGGCCTTGAAGGACGAGCCGTTGTAGATCTGTACCTGGTCGGCGAGGCCGAGGTCGAAGGAGGCGTACAGGGGGTCTTTGGAGAAGGCCTCGGCGAAGGTGACGTGCGGGCGCAGCTCGATGCGATACCCCGCCAGGTTGGGGACCGGGAAGGCGGTGTTGATCTCGGCCGTCGGGTCGAGCTCGATGGCCCCGTTCGGGGTGCCTGCGTTGATCGTCACCGTCTCGTTGACCTCGAAACGGTGCCCCACCAGGGTGTCGTTGATGCCGGTCGGCCCGGCGACCACCTCGATGTAGTATTGCTTGCTCGCGTCTAGAAGGGCGCCCACGTCGACAGTCGCCTCGGTGGCCGTCACCGTGTCGGCGTCCGATGAGGCCAGCGCGGTCACGAACACCGGCGAGTGGACCAGGCTGACGCCGATCGTCTGATAACCCACGACTAGCGGTATCCGGTAGTATCCCACCGGGTCGGAACTCACCGTGATGTCGGCTGAGGCACGGGGTGTCGCCGCGATAAGCACCGTGGCGATGATGGTGGAAATACGAGACCGAAAATACTTCATAACCGGAGGCGAACCCAATTATGGAAATTATAAAACATATGACAAATTGTCAAACTCTTCGTGAGAATATACTCAGTATCTGCAGAAAATCATTAATTCCTAATTAAATTTTGGGTTTTTTGACAAGTGAAGTGGTGCGGCGAAGCTAGGCGCCGTCGGATGAAACGAATTATATTGGGAGTTACGGGATCGATCGCTGCCTATAAGGCGGCCGATCTGGCGAGCGGGCTCACCAAGCGGGGCCATTCGGTGACGGTGGTGATGACGGAGGACGCCCAGCAGTTCATCACCCCGATGACCCTGCAGGTGCTGTCCAAAAACCCCGTGGTGGCGGGGCTGTACGATGAGAAGGAGAGCTGGCGCCCCGGTCACATCGAGCTGGCCGATGGGGCGGATCTGTTGCTGGTGGCCCCGGCGACGGCCAACCTGGTGGCGAAGTTTGCCAACGGGCTCGCGGACGACGTCTTGGGGGCCATCCACCTGGCGACCCCGGCGCCCGTGCTGCTGGCGCCGGCGATGAACGGCAAGATGTGGAAGCACCCGGCGACGCAGGAGAACGTCCGGCGGCTGTCCGAGCGGGGGGTGCGGATGATCGGGCCGGAGGAGGGGATGTTGGCTTGCGGCTACGAGGGGATCGGCCGGCTCTGGCCGGTGGAGGGGATCATGGATGCGGCCGAAGAAGTGTTGGCGGAGGAGGCGGAGCGGCGGATGGTCTAGCCCCAACGCGTGCAGATCCTCGTCACAGCTGGCCCGACCTGGGAGGCCATCGACCCGGTCCGATACCTCGGCAACCGCTCCTCGGGCAAGATGGGGTACGCGATCGCCGCTGGGGCGGCGGCGCGCGGGCACGGGGTGCTGCTGGTGAGCGGGCCGGTCGCGCTGCCCGCGCCGGACGGGGCAGAGGTCGTCCGCGTGGAGGGCGCCGCCGAGATGTTCGACGCGGTGGCGGAGCGCATCGGCGGGTGTGACGCGGCGGTGATGGCGGCGGCGGTCGCCGACTTCACCCCGGCCCGCCCCGCGGGCCAGAAGATCAAGAAGGGCACCGGCGGCCTGACCCTCGAGCTCGTCCCGACCCGCGACATCCTCGCCTCGGCGCGCGAGATTTTTGGGTTCAAAGGATTGTTAGTGGGATTCGCGGCCGAGACGGAGAACCTGCGGGAGAACGCGCTGGGGAAGATGGCGCGCAAGGGTTGTGACCTGGTCGTCGGCAACGACGTCTCGCGCGCCGACATCGGTTTCGGGAGCGACGACAACGAGGTCTCCATCTTCGCCGCCGACGGTTCGGAGCGGGCGGTCGGGCGGCGGCCGAAGGCCGAGGTGGCCGCGGCGATCCTCGACGAGGTCGAAGCCAGGGTGCCCGCAGCGATATGAACGGCGGGCCGAGCGAGTACCTGGAGGTCGCCGAGAGGGCGGCGCGCGAGGCCGGGGCGCTGCTCCGCGAGCACTACGGCCGCGACCAGCAGGTCGACGCCTACGAGGATCACGACATCAAGCTGGAGCTCGACGTGCGCAGCCAGGCGCGGATCACCGAGGTTCTGCTCGGGGCCTACCCCGACCACGCCGTGCTGGGCGAGGAGGGCGAGGAGGGCGCCGCCGCCGGGGGCTTCGAGTGGATCGTCGACCCCATCGACGGCACGGTGAACTACTACTACGGCATCCCGCACTTCTGCGTGTCGATCGCCCTGCGCCGGGGGGCGGGCGACGAGTACCTGGCCGGCGTGATCTACGACCCGATGCTCGACGAGCTCTGGTCGGTCGCGGCGGGCGGCGCCCCGACGCTCAACGGGAGGCCGATCTCGGTGAGCTCGCGCGGGCGGATGGCGGAGGCGGTGGTGACGGTCGGCTTCTCGAAGACGAAGGCCTCGATGGACGCCGGTTTCGAGCGCTACAAGGAGATCGCCTACCAGGTGCGCAAGTCGCGCATGATGGGCAGCGCGGCGCTGGCCATGGCCTACATCGCCTGCGGCCGCCTCGACGCCTATATCGAGGAGGTCATCAGCCTGTGGGACATCGCGGCGGGCAAGATGCTGATCGAGGCGGCCGGAGGACGGGTCGACCTGGCCGACAGCGCGGTGTCGCCCGGCAAGCTGTCGATCTGTTCGTGGAACGGCAAGCTGCCGCTGGGCGGAGTTTTAAGTGGTTAAGTTTTAAGTTTGTAAGTGTCGGATCGGAGACAGACGCGCAGCGGGATCGGCTACGATGTGCACCAGCTCGTCGAGGGCAGGAAGCTGGTCCTCGGGGGGGTGGAGATCCCGTTCGGGAAGGGGCTCGATGGGCATTCGGACGCCGACGTGTTGAGCCACGCGATCGCCGACGCGGTGCTCGGCGCCCTGGGGGAGCCGGACATCGGCCACTATTTCCCGCCGGGTGACGCCTCGATCGAGGGGATCAGCAGCCTGGAGATCCTGGCGAAGGTGGCGGAGGTCGCCGCCGGGAGGGGTGCGGAGATCGTCAACGTCGACAGCACGCTGGTCGCCGAGGCGCCAAAGGTGTTGCCACATGCGGGGGAGATGAAGGAGAAGATCGGCGCGGCCCTGGGGATCGCGCCGGGCCGGGTGGGGATCAAGGCGACAACCAACGAGCGCATGGGCTTCCCGGGTCGGGGGGAGGGGATGGCGGCGATGGCGGTGGCGAGCGTCGAGGTGGGGTAGGGGGGGGGAGTTTGTTAGTGTTCAGTTTTCAGAAAGAGGCTGGTGTTCTGGGGGTCGCTCGGACATCTCGGCACCGCCTGGCGCAGAGCGCCGTATTTTTTGGCGAAGCCAATCGGCAGGGCCGACCAAAGGAGGGATCGGATATCTCTACCACCAGATCTTCGCGCGGTAGCGCGGGTAGGGCGCTCTCGCTGAGGGCGCCGTGGGGGCGCCGCTGACGTCACCTGAGGGGTGCAACTCGTTTTGATCTGCCCTTAGGCGACGTGGCTGTGGAGGGTGACCCACTTGCCCTTGCGCTTCGCTTCTGGCTCGGGTAGCCCGGCGGAGCGCGCCGCAGCGAGGACGTCGCCCTCGTGTTCGCGCAGGATCCCGGAGAGGATCCAGTGGCCGCCGGGGGCGAGCGCCGCGGCGATCTTGCCGAGGTTGGGGCACAGGACGTCGGCGAAGAGGTTGGCGGCCACCACGTCGAAGGCGCGGCCGGGGTCCGGCTCCCACTCGAAGACGTCCGCCCCGTAGACCTCCGCCGCGGCGGCGCCGTTGCGTTCCAGGTTGCGGGTCGCGACGGCCACCGCGGTCGGGTCGAAGTCGAACCCCTCGACCGGCGCCGCGCCGAGCTTGTGCGCGGCGATCGCTAGCAAGCCGGTGCCAGTACCGAGATCGAGCATCGACCACCCGCGCCCCGCCCTCGCGTAGGCGCGGGAGATGTCGACCAGCAGCCGCAGGCAGGTCGAGGTGGTGGCGTGGTCGCCGGTGCCGAAGGCGAGCTCGGCGGGGATGGAGATCACCCCCCTGCCGGGGTGCGCGGCTGCCAGCTCGTGGAGCCGGCCGGGTTCCGCCTCGCCGGTGATCAACAGCGCGTCGCGGATCTTGATCGGCGCCCGCCGCGGCGGCGCCAGGGCGGCCCAGTTCTGCCGTTTCAGCTCGCGCACGCTGCCGCCGAACTGGGCGGCGATCTCGCGCGCCCTCGCCTCCGTCTCGCAGTAGACCTCGACCCGCACGCTCTTGCCCCCGGGCAGCTCGCTGATCACGGCGTCGGTCTGCCCGAGCCCGAGGAAGCGCTCCTCCCAGGCGTCGCGCCATTTCGCGGAGGAGAGCTTCGACCAGACGTGCATGGGTTCGGAGGATATCTAGCGCGTCCCGGTCCCGGGGACAAAGAAAGCCCGCGTCATCGACGGGACCGATCTGTCGGGGGAGGAGATGGGTTGGGTGAGGGGGGGCGCACTCACGATTTCAACCTCGGCAAGGTGTAGAGAAACGGTGCCGCGGGGGTCACAGAACACAAAACTGGCCTGAAAATCGAAAGATCGCACAAGAAATCGTGATCCAGGTGGCTGGCGCCCATAGGCTTAGCTAGGGGGCGAGGTGGGCTCGGGTGTTGTTTCGTTGTCTACCCCATGTTGGGCGGGTCGCCGATCTTTGTGCCCTTCTGCCTGGCAACATAGTGACGGAGACCCATCTTTCGGATGGGCTCCAAATGGAATATTTTTAGATGAGTGTGAGTTGTTGATGTCGAGATGTTTGTAAGACCCCGGTTCGGTTGTCGCCGCCCGGGCGAACAGTTATCGCTTGTGCGCCGTGGTGGTGTGGTGTAGCGGTTCAACCGAGTTTAAGGAAAGGCTTAGGCGGAATCGAAGTTTCGGGTAAGGAGGGCGTTGGAGTTCTCTAGGTCGGTGACGGACGTTTTGCGATAGGCCGCGCCGGGCGCGCCGCGCCCGCGCACCAACCCCACACCCCACACCCCACATGCGAATCGCTTGCTGTGAAGCGACACGACGTTTCATCAAGACCCTGATCGCCGCTTCTGCCCTCGCCGGCTGGGGGCTGTGTCCATGTCACGCAAAGGGCGGGGCGGACTCGGATGGGGACGGGTTGCCAGACAGTTGGGAGCTGTCCTATTTCGCCGATCTGGCGACGGCGGATGGGGCGGGCGACCCGGACGGGGACCTCATCCCCAACTGGCAGGAACACCAACTGGGGAACAACCCCACCGCCGCCGAATCCCTGGGGGGGGCGCTGCTGCACGAGCTCTGGGCCGGGCTCCCGCGCCCGCAGGGCGGGCCGCGCGCCGATGTCGAGAGCGTGCGCCGTTCGCGGGAGGTCCTGCAGCCACCGACCTTGCGCGGCCTCGTCTACACCTCGGCTGGGCCCACCGCCTATGGGGACGACTACGGCAACCGGCTGCGCGGCTACATCACCGCGCCGGCGAGCGGGGACTACCTGTTCTGGATCGCCGGCGACGACGGGGTCCAGATGTGGCTCTCCGGCAGCGAAGACAAGTTCGGCCGCGAGCTGCTGATCGCCCCACACCTCCTCAGCGGGCCGGGGCAGTGGGACATCGACGTCTCACAACGTTCCCGGCCGGTGGCCCTGGAGGCGGGGAAGAGGTATTACATCGAGGTCTGGCATCAGGAGACCTCAGGTATGGACCACGTCTCGGTGGCCTGGCAACCCCCGGGGGGCGAGCGCGGGTTGATCCCGGGCGCGCATCTCAGCACATACGCCGGGCAGGCCAACGACCTGGACGACGACGACCTGCCCGACGACTGGGAGCTGGCCAACGGGCTGGACCCGGCCGACAACGGGGCCGCCAACCCCGCCAACGGCGCCTACGCGGACCCCGACGGCGACGGGCTGCCCAACATCGAGGAGCTCGAGCACGGCACCCGGGCCGACCTGGCCGACAGCGACGGTGACGGGGTGAGCGACTTCGACGAGGTGAAGCTGCTCCAGACCCAGGCCCTGGTAGGGGATGTGGCGCCGTTCCAACACGCGGTGGGCATCCAGGGGTCCGCCTTCACTGCGAGCGGGGGAGCTTGGGGGGTCGATGGGCAGGCCGCCTATACGCAGAAATCGCGCGGCTGGGTGGAGTACACGGCCGCGGTTCCCTCCGGCGGGGTCTACCTGTTGGACCTCGCCCTCCGTGCGCGTGCCGGCGGCGCCCTGGGGGACGAGTGCGAGGCGATTTTCTGGGTAGATGGCCAGCGCCTGGGGCGCGCCCGTACCCTCATCCCCCCCGGGGCGACGGGTAGGATGAAGGTCTTGACCCCCTGGCTGCCGGCGGGGGCACATAAGGTGCGGGTCTTCATCGACAACACGCTCACCTTCCGCCAGGTGGAGGTCCGCAGTTTGAACCTCCTCAGCGCACAGGGTTCCGACCTGGACCTGGACGGCACCCCCGACTGGGTGGAGGCGCGCATCGCGCTGGGCAACGGCATCGACAGCCCGGTGACCTCGAGCAAGGTTTCGCCCGTGTGCCTGGAGGGCCGGGCCCGCTACCTGGATCTCGCGGGCGCGACGCGCCTGGACCCGGCGACGATGCTGCCGCTCGGCCCGGTGCCGCTCCATGCGGCCCCGGGGGACCGCTGGTTCGCCGATGTACCCCTCGACCCCAAGGCGCCGACCATCGTGGCGATGGGTTTTGAGAACGGGGCCGCCTCGGCATCCCGCCCGGTGACCTGGGAGGCGACCAACCTGCTCGAGGAGACCCACCTGACAGTGCGGGCGGGGGACTCGCTGCGGCTCACCGCACACAACGGCGGCCCGGGCGAGGTGTGGTTGACGGTCGGTGGGCAGACGCACTATTTCAACAGCGGTGAACCCATGGTCTACCAGTTCGCCGCGCCGGGGACCTCCGTGCTCGACGTGGTACACTATGGCGTCCACGGGGTCCCGAACCCGGTGCCCCAGTTGACGTTGCCCGAGGTGACGGTGCGCCAGGTGACGGTGGAGGTGGTGGGTGCCCCCGTGGTGGAGAGCCCGATCACGGTAACCGGCCATCTGCGCGAGTGGGACGTGAAGCTCCCCAAGGGGACGGTCCTGGAGCTGGACCCGAGGGCTGGGCTGCGGGCCAGCATCGATCTGGGCGGGGGGAGCTGGCGCCACGAGATCCAGAACGACGAGACCGAAGATCGCGTGGCGCTAGTGCGCCTCGGGGCGGGTGGCCCGGTCCTGGTGGGCGTGCCGGTGCGCAGCCTCAAGGTGAAAGAGGGCAGCGATACCGGTGCCACGTTCGTGCGGGACTTCGGGGATGGCAGCTTTCAGGTCGATATGCTCTCCGTGGCCAGCTCGCGTTACGCCGATGCCCTCATCACATACGATATCTTCGAGTCCGGGGTGAGCTTCCTAGACGGCAGTATCCACAAGGCGATCACGGGGGCGGACTACGACGAGTTCGGTGTCTACACCCTACAGTTCCTCAAGGTGGGGACGGCCGGTAGCAACTGCCACCGGACCAGCATCTGGCAGAACTGGCGGCGCATCGCCTACCTCTATTAGGCGGACGGTTTCCCAGACAACCACTGCACACCCCACATGCAGAAGAGAACCGCCATCCTCACCATGGCCGCCCTCGCCGCCACCGGTGCTGCGGTGTTCCTGCTCGCCCGCCTCGGGGGACGCGACGGTGCTGGCCCAGCGCCCCGGGGCGCTGCCCCGCCCCCCTCCCCGCTATCGGCGCTGCGGCCCGGGCCGGGTCCCCAGGCGTCGGCCGATCCGGTCACCGAGACCGCCCCGGCCAGGCCCCGGCAGCCCGGGCCGAGCTGGACTCTCGACGGGGAGGTCCTGCGCAGGGCCAGCGGTGCGGCGGGTGGCGATACGGGCGAAACGGCGCAGGGCCGTGGGGGGGGTGACCGGATAGCCGCCCTCTTTCCGGACTCCGATGACGCGGCGACGCCCGATGCCCGGGTGATCACCGGTGGCCTCAGGGCTTTGCGGGATAGCGGGCGGCCCCTCAGTTTCGAAGAGCGCCAGAGCGCCTACCGGCTCCTCGAGTCCACCTCCCCCCCCGGGGGGCTCGTCGAAACGGCCTGGCATTGGGTGGTCGATGAGATGCTTTCCACGCTGCGGGCGCCGCATGGGTCCGACGAGCTGATCGCCCGCCTCGAGGCGCTGTATAGGAACGACGCCCTACACATGGTGGTGCGCGACTACGCCCTCCAACACCTCGGCCACCTCCATGGCGAAGGCGCCGACCCGGTACGGATCGAGCGCGTCCTGGCCCACGCCCTCGGGCAGGGGGATGGCACCCTGGCGGGCGTCGCGCTGCTCGCCTTGCGCCGCTCCGCCCGCGACGAGGGCCTGGCCACCGACCTCGACCTGGGTGCTGCCGCGCACCGCGTCGCAGCCGACCCGGGGGCCGACCTGCGCAGCCGGCTCAGCGCGATACAGGTGGCCGGAAAGCAGGGGCACACCGACGCGCTGCCGCTGGCCGCCGAGCTGGCCGGCGACCCCGCCCAGCCCGTCCCGCTGCGCATGAGCGCTGTCGCCACCATCGCCGACCTCGGCGCGGCGGGCGACCACCAGCCCCTGTTACAAGAACTCGGCAGGTCGGGGGACGTCCGTCTCAGGACCGCCGCCGGGGCCGCCCTGCAACGGGCGGGCGGCGGATTGACCGACTAAGACACACCCCGAATCTCGACCACACGGGAACGACCCCGGAACCGATCACCCCGAAACCATCCAAGCTATGTCACGTATCATCAACCACCTGCACGGTAGCAAACGTGTCCTCTGGGGCACCCTCTCCCTGATCTGCCTCCTGCTCGCCGGCCTGCCGCTCGCCCGCCTGGTCCAGGAGGCCGGGGCGAACAACCCCGAGGTGGGTTCGGGCCTACAGCTCGAGGTGGGGGGCAAGAAGGTGTGGGACGGGGACAGGGCGGTGTCGGTCTCGGTGGACCCGTCGGCGGGGGTGGTCAACATCGGGGCGAACGCGATCGGCGGCGACCCGCCGTTCGGCGGCGTGTGGAGATGGACGGCGACCTCCGGCGGGGAGACCGCGAGCGGCTCGGAGGACAACTCGGAGGCGAAGGACGGCCTGCAGGTCGGCCTGCCGGGCAACGGCGACTGGACCCTCGTGACCGTCGAGTACGAGCACGACGGGGCGGTGTGCTGGCGCGCCAGCTTCTGGGTCGTCCGGCAGTGCAGCAAATACGACGAGGCGGCGACCCGGGACTTCGGGCTCTCCCCCCAGTCCGCGGGCAGCTGCGAGGACGCGTACGACTGCGACAGGTGCGATAAGAACCGCTCGGGCGGCGGGGGTTCGGGCGACGAGGACTCCTACCCGGAGAGCTCGCTCAAGAGCGTGGACTACAGGGTGCCGCTGCCGGCCCTGCCCAACGAGCCGGGCCTGTCGGGCGGCGGCCTGCAGCTCTACCTCTTCCGCCCGGTGGGCAACGCCGGCGACCCCGCGCACCTCGAGTATATCGGCGTGCCGGCGATGGCGGTCGTCGAGAGGCTCGCCGCCCCCCGCGCCGGGGTGCAGTACTCGTGCCTCATCCGCCAGGCCAGCGGCCGGGTCATGCAGTTCGACATCGCCGACGGGCAGTCGGTGGGCTACCCGTCCGGCCACGCCAGCGCCTCGTTGGCTCGCGTCGAGCTCTACGCCGCCGGCTCCGTCACCACCGACGCCGGGCAGGCTGACGTCCTGCGGCAGTACCGCAGCGCGGGCGGCTACGTGGAGTATTCGCTCGCGGTCGCGGACTTCGGGCGGCTGCTCTCCTACAACACCTGGCAGGGGCGGACCGTGTCCTTCCCGCACGCCGACTTCGAGATCATCCGCGACCATGTCGACGGCAGCACGATCCGCCAGGTCGTGGGCCCCGCCGGGGCGCTCGACGTCGTGGAGACCGGCGCCCGGAGCTACGAGGTTCGCCGCTACCTGCCCGCGGCGGTCAGCGCCGCCAAGGACGCCAACGGATACCACACCTTCACCGGCGCCGCCGTGCGCACGACGGTGGTGAGCGCCCCCGCCGCCGGGGCCGTGCAGGTGGTGGTCACCACCACCGAGGGCTCCCGCGCGAAGGCCGCCGAGTACAGCTTCACCGAGGGCGCCAGCTACACCGAGTGGTCGCTGCTGCGCAAGACCGGTGCCGCCGAGGTGCTCCACCTGAGCCGCCGGGCGAGCTGGGCCGCGGGCTCCGAGAACGACATCACCGTGACGCGCAAGATGAGGGGCTCCTCGGGCGGCACCGTCTTCCACCAGGCCGAGTCCGCGAGCACCGCCAAGCCCTGGGGGGGCCGCGCCGCCGACGGCGGCAAGGTGTGGGAGGCCGCCTCCACGGTGGCGGCCGGCGCGGGTGCCTCGATCGACCGGGCGGTCACCTACTACAGCTTTGGGCCGAACCCCGCGCGGGTGTTCGGCAAGCTGAAGTCCAACACCCGCTCCGACGGCACCACGGTCCAGTATGAATACGACAGCGACGGCCGGATGACCAGGCGCACCGGCGCCTGGCTCGACGACGCCGACGGCAAGGTCGAGAGCTTCGACTACACCCCCCACGTCGCCGGGGAGGTGCTGCCCCCCAACGACCACCGCCCCCGCACCACCACCGTCACCTACCTGGACGGGGGCGCGAAGACGGTGCGGCGGACGCTCTTCGCCGCCTACACCAGCGGCGGCGAGTACGTCGAGGAGACCCAGGTGTGCGCCACCGCGACAGGCGCCTGGGGCGACGCGGCGAACCTCGTCACCAGGCGCACCTACCACGCCCCGGGGGCCGCGGCGGTGAAGGCGGGGCGCCTCAGGCGGGTCGACTACCCGGACGGCACCTCGGCCACCTACGACTACAGCACGGGGAACACCTCCGGCGAGGCGCTCGTCGTCACCCGCGAGGGCACCCTGGACGCGTCGGGCAACCCGGTGGCCGGCTTCAGCCGCCGCGAGGTCACCGGCTACGACCACCGCGGCCTGGTGGGCGAGCGCACCAGCAGCGTCTACGCCCGGGACACGGCCAACGGCGGCGCCGGGACCTGGAGGGAGACGGCCCGCCGCACCACCGTCTACGGCGGCGGGGTGGGCGGCCACGGCCGCCGCACCAGGCTCGTGGAGGTCGACGGGATCACCGCCCGCTCCCGGGTCCTCGGCCAGTGGGCCTGGACCGACGGCCTGCTCGCCTCGACGACCGACGCGGCCGGGGCGAAGACGAGCTACACCTACGACGGGCGCGACAACCTCCTGACCAGCACCCGGGCGGCGATCGCCGCCTCCGGCGACTACGAGGCTCAGCCGGCGATCGTCACCACGGTGTCCGCGGGCGGCGGCAGCGAGCTGATGCGCTCCGGCGCCAACGCCCACTGGCAGAACCTGACCACCACGGTGTCGGCGGGCGGCATCACGCTGACCAGCAGCGAGGCTCGCGACTCCCGCGGGCGGGTCTCCGCCCGCACCGACGAGAACGGCTACACCACCACCTACGCCATCAACAGCACCGGCACTGAGACCGACACCACCCACCCCAACGGCGCGACCTCCGAGACGCTGACCTACCTGGACGGGCGCCACAAGCAGACCACCGGCACCGCGGGGGTGCCCTCCTACAGCTCGTACTCCGTCGCGGCCAACGGCGAGGTCACCGCCACCCGCCGCCAGGCCACCAGCGCCGACGCCCGCTACACCAGCAGCGTGCGCAACATGCTCGGCCAGGGGGTGAGGGAGGTCCGGCCCGCCCTCGACGGCGCCGCGGCGGCCACGGTGACGACCACCAGCCACTACGCGGCCGGCACCGGCCTGCTGGGGCGCGTCTCCAGCACCGCCGCGAACACCCCCGACACGGTCGTCGAGTACAACACGGTGGCCGTCGTGACCCGCCGCGGCCAGTCCCAGGACGCCAGCCTGACCCTCGCCAGCGACGACCGGGTCACCGACGTCGAGACGGGGTTCGAGTATGACGGCGGCGACATCTGGGGCGTGCGGAGGACGACGGTCTACCCGACGCCCAACTCGGCGGCGGCCAAGCTCGTCTCGGCCTCGCGGAACCAGGTCGCCGGCTTCAGCGGCGAGGTGGTCGCCCACAGCCAGAGCAGCAACATCAACGGCGAGACGGCCACCAGTACGACCACGCTGAGTTTGGACGGGGGCGGTTTCCCCACCGGCGTCACCACCACCACCGGGGACTCGCCCGCCATGGGCGAGGACTCCGTCACCAGGTCCTACTACGGCCGCACCGAGGTCGTGGA
>JANQMB010000197.1 GCA_028280355.1 Verrucomicrobiales bacterium | reverse complement strand
GCCACCTCGACGGTGTCCTCGACTCGATGCGGAACGCGGCGTATCGCTCTGGGTCGGAGTATTTATAGTTATGGTAGGACGCATGGGCGAGGTAGACCCGCATCTGGGTGGGCGTCGTCGGGCGCGACTCACAGAACTCGTCCCAGGCCATCTCCCCGTATGCTACCAGGCTCTCCCAGTCCAGCTTGTAGCCCTCCCGGGTCTCCTTCAGGGCGGCGACATGGGGGGCCATGTCCCCGTCGTGATATTGGATCCAGCTCCAAGGGTGGCCGTTGACCCGGACGGGCTTGTAGACGTCGATGCCCTTCAGGGACTGCGGCCCTGCCCCGTCGCGGCTGTAGTATTCTGCCATGAGGGGTGACATCCGTTCCGGTTCGAGGACGAACTGCGCGCGCCGGGCGTTGTCCCCCGCTTCGTGGAACGCTTTCAGGGTGGCCTCCGCTTCCGCCCGGACCTCTGCCTCCGAGCGGAACGTCGCCGGTTCGGGGTCGATCCGCGACGGCGCCGAACCCCGCCTGACGGCGAGGTAGACGACAGCGGCGATGGTGACCGCGGTGACCACGCCCACCCAGGACAGCGACCACTTCCTCTCCGCCGGGGTCTCCGGCTCGGAGGGTTTGGACCAGCCCTCCTCGATCTCCTGCTCGGTCAGCGGGCGCTCGTCCTCGTCGCCGGCGAGCGGCACGAAGCGCCGTAGCTCTGGCGCGACCTCGCCGAGGCGGTGCATCCCTTTCGAGCTGTCTTCGGAAGCCATGGGGAGGGGGGAATCTCTTCCTCGGTCACGGCGACCGCTCCGCCCCAGCAGCGGTCTCCGCCGGGCTCCACCCGCTGTGGATGACCTCGTCGATCACCACCAGGTTGTCCGCCCCGGCGTCGGGTTCGAAGCGCAGCCGGACGTTCGCCCGCTGTTGGGTCCCCGGCACGACGAAACCCATCAACTGGAGGTGGGGCTCGGAGTTGCGCGCCGCGTACCCGTATAGCCACCCCGACGGCCCGCCGGGGCCGACCCGGAACGCGACGTATTCGGTCGGGTCGGAGTATTTGTGGTTATGGTAGGGCGTGTGGGCAAGATAGACCCGCATCTGGGTGGGTGCCGCCGGTCGCGACTCGCAGAACTCCTCCCAGGCCATCTCCCCGTGGGCGACCATGCCCTCCCAGTCCAGCCTATAGCCCTCTGGGGTCTCCTTGAGGGCGGCGGTGCGGGGCGTGCCGGCGCCGTCCCGGAAGACGGCGAGGCACCACCGGTGGCCGTCGGCGACGATGTATCTGGTGCTCTCGATCCCCGCGACGGCAGGCCGCTCTGCGCCGGCCCTGCCATAGTGTTCGGCGACGGCGCCCGAGAGGCGTTCGGGGTCGAGGATCAGGGCGAGCCGTGCGGCGGTGGAGCCCGCCGAGTGGAAGTCGCGCAGGGTCTTCTCCGCCGCGGCCTCCCGCTCGGAGGCCGACCCGTAGAATGCCGGGGCGGCGGGTTCCTGCTGGGGGGGCGCCACCTCGGAGCGGGTGACGGCGAGGTAGACCACCGCGGCGAGCGCGACCGCGGAGATGACACCCACCCAGGTGAGCGCCCAGACCCGGTCGCCGCGCGTCTCCGGGGCGGCCTCCTCCGACCAGGACTCCTCGACCTGCTGTTCGGTGAGCGGGCGGACGTCGTCGTTTTTGCCGACCGTGTAGAAGCGCCGCAGCTCGGGGGTGACGTCCCCGAGTCGCTGCATCTTCGACTGCCGGTCATCTTGCATCTGTCGGTCTCGCGGGCGGGTGGTGTCGTGTCGTCAGGAGTAGATCTCGCCCCCCCCCTCGGAGAACTCCCTGGCCTTCTCGCGCATGCCGGCCTCGATGGCCTCCTCGGTCTCGAGGTTGTTCTCGGCGGCGAACTGCCGCACCTCGTCGGAGATCTTCATCGAACAGAAGGTCGGGCCACACATGCTGCAGAAGTGGGCCGTCTTGGCCCCGTCCTGCGGCAGCGTGGCGTCGTGGTACTCCCGGGCGCGGTCGGGGTCGAGGGAGAGGTTGAACTGGTCCTCCCAGCGGAACTCGAAGCGGGCCTTGGAGATCGCGTTGTCCCGCTCCTGCGCCGCCGGGTGCCCCTTGGCCAGGTCGGCGGCGTGGGCGGCGATCTTGTAGGTGATGACCCCCTCGCGGACGTCGTCGCGGTCGGGCAGGCCGAGGTGCTCCTTCGGCGTCACGTAACAGAGCATGGCGCAGCCGTACCAGCCGATCATGGCGGCGCCGATGCCGCTGGTGATGTGGTCGTATGCTGGCGCGATGTCCGTGGTCAGCGGCCCGAGGGTGTAGAACGGCGCCTCGTGGCACCTCTCGATCTGCTTCTCCATGTTCTCCTGGACCATGTGCATCGGCACGTGTCCGGGCCCCTCGTTCATCACCTGCACGCCCTTCGCCCAGGCGCGCTCGGTGAGCTCCCCCTGGACTTTGAGCTCGGCGAACTGCGGGTAGTCGTTGGCGTCGGCGACCGACCCGGGCCGGAGGCCGTCGCCGATCGAGAAGCTCACGTCGTACGCGGCGCAGATGTCGCAGATGTCGTCCCAGTGGGTGTAGAGGAAGTTCTCCTTGTGGTGGGACAGGCACCACTTGGCCATGATCGACCCGCCGCGGCTGACGATGCCGGTCATGCGGGTCGCGGTGGACGGGATGAAGCGCAGCAGCACCCCGGCGTGGATGGTGAAGTAGTCGACGCCCTGTTCGGCCTGCTCGACCAGCGTGTCCCTGAACACCTCCCAGGAGAGGTCCTCGACGCGGCCGCCCACCTTCTCGAGGGCCTGGTAGATCGGCACGGTGCCGATGGGGACCGGGGAGTTGCGGATGATCCACTCGCGGGTGGCGTGGATGTTCTTCCCGGTGGAGAGGTCCATCACCGTGTCGCCCCCCCACCTGGTCGCCCAGCGCATCTTCTCGACCTCCTCCTCGATCGACGACGCGACCGCGGAGTTGCCGATGTTGGCGTTGATCTTCACTAGGAAATTGCGGCCGATGATCATCGGCTCGCTCTCCGGGTGGTTGATGTTCGAGGGGATGATGGCCCGGCCGCGGGCGACCTCGTCGCGGACGAACTCCGGGGTGATGAAGCGCGGTGTCCGCGCGCCCCAAGGCTGGCCCGGGTGCTGGAGGTTGAGCGCGTTGCGCGGGGGACCGCCGGGCTCGGCCGCCCCGCTCTCCAGGGCCTCGTAGGCCTGGGCGCGGCCGAGGTTTTCGCGGATCGCGATGTACTCCATCTCCGGAGTGACGATGCCCTGGCGCGCGTAATGCATCTGGGTCACCGGAGCCCCGCCCGAGGCGCGCAGGGGCTTGCGCTGCAGGCCGGGGTATTGGAGCAGGCGGTTCTTCGCGGCCTGGCGCTCGTTGTGGCGCCTGGCGTGCTCCTCGGAGAGGTAGCCGTTGTCCTCCGGCCTGGTGTCGCGGCCCTCGTATTCCTCGACGTCGCCGCGCGCCAGGATCCACTCGCGCCGCAGGGCGGGCAGGCCCCTCTCGACGTCGCCGTCGAAGGCCGGGTCGCCCCAGGGGCCCGAGGTGTCGTAGACCCGCAGCGGGGCGTTGGGCTCGGTGCTGCCGTCCGGCCGGCTGGTGTCGGACTGCCGGATCTCGCGCATGGCGACGCGGATCTCGGGGTGTTGTTCCCCACCGACGTAGACGCGGCTGCTGTTGGGGAAGAGGGGTTCGTTTTCGATGGACTCAGAGGGTGCGATCATCGGGGAAGTTCAAGGGCCGTTGTCTCGGGTGATGGGTTGAAAAAAGGCTGCCCCGTACCCAGGTGCAGCCTTCGCGATTAAGTTTCCCTGATCGAAAAGGCTCCCTTCGCCGGTGCTAACCGTGTCAGGTTCGAAGGGTGTCGCAGCCGGGACGGCGACTCTCAGCCAGCGTTTTCGCCGGCACCCCCGCTTCTCTCTGCTGCCTGGATGATAGGGCGCACGGGATTGGGCGTCAAAGCGATTCGCCCCGCGCCGTCCGCGCCTGCCCGCGGCCGCCCGTAGGCGCCCAGCAGGTGGCGCAGCGCACCGTCGAGCCCGGGGTGGCGCAGCTCGTAGCCCAGCGCAGGCAGGCGCTTCGAGTAGACCGGGAGGTCGGCCAACAGCGTCTCGTCGACCATCTCGCCGAACAGCAGCCGGGCGGCCCAACCGGGGACTGGGAGGAAGGCGGGGCGGCGCAGCGCCCTGGCGAGCGCGCGGGTGAAGTCGCGGTTGGTGGCGGGCTCGGCGGCGACGGCGTTGACGACACCCTCCCAGGCCGCGTCGCCCAGCGCGCGGTCGATCATGTCGACCAGGTCGTCGATGCCGATCCACGACAGCCGCTGTCTGCCGCCGCCGACGCGGCCGCCGAGCCCGAGCTTGAAGGGGAGCAGCATCTTCTTCAGGGCCCCGCCGGCCGGGGTCAGCACCATGCCGATGCGCAGTTTCAGGACGCGGATGCCGGCGTCCTCCGCCGGGCGGGTGGCCAGCTCCCACTCGCGGCACACCTCGCTCAGGAAGCCGGTGCCGACAGGGGAGTCCTCGTTGTGGGTGTTGATCGCGTCCGCCTCGTAGTAGTTGATCCCCGAGGCCGAGATCAGCGCGCGCGGCGGCTCGTCGAGCTTGGCCAGGGTTTCTGCTAACAGACGCGTGCCGTCCTTCCGGCTGTAGAAGATCCGGTCCCGCCTGGCCCGGGTCCAGCGGCCGCCGGCGATGTTCTCGCCGGCGAGGTGGACGGCGGCGTCGATCTTGCCAGCCAGCGAGAGGTCGAGCTGGCGGGCCCCCGGGTCCCAGCCGACCTCGTCGTTGGCCTTGGCGTCCCTGGTGAGCTTGAGCACGGTGTGGCCCCGCATCCTGAGGTACGGGACCAGCGCCCGCCCGACCAGGCCGGAGGCGCCGGTGACCAGGACGCGCATCGGCTCCGGTGCCGGGTGGGCGGCGGCGCGCGCGATGTCGGTGCCGGTGAGCTCGTGCCGGTAGGTGAACAGGCGCTCCAGCTTGCGGCGGATCCACCGTCCGGCGAGGAGGCGGCCGGCCAGGCCGAAGGGGGCGCGGTAGCTGACCTCGTCGATCAGCGAACACTCCTTGCTGCCCTGGGACTTCCCCAGGAAGCGGTGGCGGTGGCGCCAGGCCGCGAAGGGGCCGGCGACCTGGACATCGGTGAACTCGGCGCCCTCCTCGACGGCCTGGTATTCCGCCACCCAGCGCCTCCAGAACGGGCCCGATTTGAAACGCACCGTGGTGCGCCCCGCGTTCTCGATCCGGCCGTGCTCGACGATCTCGGTCTGCTCCCACGGCGGCGTCAGCCGGTCGAGGGCGCCGGGCTGCCGGTGCCAGGCGTCGAGCTCGGCGGGGGTGCAGGGGATGCTGCTGATCTTTTCGAACTTCTCGTCGTCCAAGTGGGGAACCTCCTCGTGGCTGGGTGGATGACGGGGATTGTGGGTGTGATTCGTATGCGGCGCAAGGCTTCCGCGAGGGACCTTCCGCTGCTATCTGTGGGTATCGATGCCATATCCCAACTCGAGGCCTGGTGCGGCAGGCGCGGCTGGAGCCCCTTCGGTTTCCAGCGGGAGGCGTGGCATGCGTATTCCCGTGGGCGCTCGGGCCTGATCCACGCCCCCACCGGGGTCGGCAAGACGAGCGCCGCGTGGGGCGGCCCGGTCGCCGAGGGCCTGGCGGACGGCGATGGCGAGGGGATCCGGGTGATCTGGCTGACGCCACTGCGGGCGCTGGCCTCCGATACCGCGAAGGCGTTGCGCGAGCTGGCCGAGGGGGTCGGCCTGGGCGCCTGGACGATCGAGATGCGCACCGGTGACACCAAGGCCTCGGTGCGGGCGCGGCAGCGGAGGCGCCTGCCCACCTGTCTGATCACGACCCCGGAGAGCCTGTCCCTCATGCTCACCTACCCGGACACCGCGGAGAAGATGCGCACGCTGCGCGCCGTGGTGGTCGACGAGTGGCACGAGCTGTTGGGGAACAAGCGCGGGGTGCAGGCGGAGCTGTGCCTCGCCCGGCTGCGGGCCTGGTTCCCGGAACTCCGGACCTGGGGGCTGTCGGCGACCATCGGCAACCTGGACGTGGCGATGGCCGCCCTGCTGGGCGACCGGGCGCCCGGGGGCGCGACCATCGCCGGCGACGAGCCGAAGGCGGTGGAGATCGAGACCCTCATCCCCGCCTCGATGGAGCGCTTCCCCTGGTCCGGGCACCTGGGGATCAGCATGCTCGAGCAGGTGGCCCGGCAGGTCGACCGGGCCGACAGCACCCTGCTGTTCACCAACACCCGCTCGCAGACCGAGATCTGGTTCCAGGCGCTCGCCGACCTGCGGCCGGGGTGGGGGGATGCGCTGGCGATGCACCACGGTTCCCTCGAGCGGGACATCCGCGAGGAGGTGGAGCGCCGCCTCGCCGCAGGCGAGGCGAAGTGCGTCGTGTGCACCTCGAGCCTCGACCTGGGGGTCGATTTCTCGCCGGTCGACCAGGTGATGCAGGTCGGCAGCCCGAAGGGGGTGGCGCGGATCATCCAGCGCGCCGGTCGCAGCGGCCACCGCCCGGGCGCGACCAGCCGGGTGGTCGGGGTGCCGACCAACGCCTTCGAGCTGGTGGAGTTCGCCGCGGCGCGCGGGGCGATCGCCGAACGCCGGATCGAGAGCCGCGAGCCCCTCAGGCTGGCCCTCGACGTGCTAGTGCAACACCTGGTCACCTGCGCGATCGGCGGCGGTTTCAAATCGCGGGCCATGTTGGCGGAGGTGCGCTCGTCGCACGCGTTCGCCGACCTGGCGGCGCCGGAGTGGCGGTGGTGCTTGGACTTCGTCCAGTTCGGCGGCGCGGCGCTGGCCGCCTACCCCGATTTCAAAAAGGTGCGCCGCTCGTCGGACGGCACCTTCCGGGTGGACGACCCGCGGATGGTCCAGCTGCACCGGATGAACATCGGCACCATCTCCAGCGAGAGCGCGATCAGCGTGCGTTTCGGCAACGGCAAGCGGCTGGGGACGGTGGAGGAGAACTTCCTGGCGAAGATGAAGCCCGGGGCGCAGTTCGTCTTTGCGGGGAGGCGCCTCGAACTGGTCAAACTGCGCGAGATGGTGGCGACGGTGCGCCCGGCGAGGCGCAAGGCGCGCGGCCGGATACCGCAGTGGATGGGTGGCAAGTTCCCCCTCTCCACCGAGCTGGCGGACGCGGTGGCGGCGAACTTCCGGCGCTCGGGTTTCGACCCGGAGGCCGAGCCGGAGATGGCCGCCGCCGGGCCGATCCTAGAGATCCAGCGCGCCTGGTCCACCGTGCCGGAGCCCGGCGAGCTGCTCATCGAGCAGACGCGCACCGCGGCGGGGTTCCACTCGTTCGTCTACCCCTTCGCCGGCCGCTTGGTCCACGAGGGGTTGGCGACGCTGTGCGCCTTCCGGCTCGCCAGGGACCGGCCCAGGTCGGTCGGCGTGGCGTTCAACGATTACGGTTTCGAGCTGCACGCGGCGGAGGAGTTCGCGCTGGACGAGGAGGGCTGGCGGGAGCTCTTCGAGCCGCGGACGCTACTGCCCGACCTGCTCGAGTGCATGAACGTGCACGAGTTGGCGCGCCGGCAGTTCCGCGAGGTGGCGCGGGTCGCGGGGCTCGTCTTGAGCAGCTATCCGGGCCGGGCGCGGGGCACGCGGTCCCTGCAGGCGTCGAGCGGCCTGCTGTTCGACGTGTTTGCCAAGTACGATACCGACAACCTGTTGCTGGCGCAGGCGCAACGCGAGATCCTCGACCGGCAGTTGGAGATGACACGCCTGCGGGCGGCCCTCGACGAGATGGCGACGGCGACCATCGTGCTGGTCGCGACCCGCAAGCTGACGCCGCTGGCGTTCCCGCTCTGGGCGGACCAGCTGTCGGCGGAGGAGCTGAGCAGCGAACGTTACTCGGACCGCCTGGCGCGGATGTTGGGGGAGCTCGAGGCGGCCGCGGCGCGGCCGGGGGCGCCCGAACTGCAGCCTGAGATGTCGAGGTTTTAGGTTTCCGGGGCGCGCATTCGGGCGGAGGGTGGATCCGATGCCCACGCGAAATCGCCACGATCGCCCCGCGATGACACCGCGCGGGCGGGGTCTGCTGGCGGCCTCGGCCATCGCGGTCGCGGCGGGGACCTTGTCTGGGGGTAACCTGCTCGTCGAGTTGGGCTTGCTCGGCCTGGTCGTCATCGCCGCGGCGCGCGTCCTCTGCCTGCGCAACGTGCGGGGGTTGCGTATCCGGCGGGCGCTGCCGGCGGCGGTGTTTTCGGGCGACGACTTCGATGTCGAAATCACCCTCCAGAACCCCCGCCGGGCGGGTGCGGCGCGGGAGATCGCGGTCACCGACCGCATGTTGCCCTTCCACGACGGTGGGGTCTCGGCCGCGATGGTCGCCCCGGGCGGGGAGGTCGTGGAGCGTTTCCGGACACGGGTCGTCGGGCGCGGGCGGATGGAGGGTCTGCGCTATCGCATCGAGTCCGGCTTTCCCCTCGGCCTGTTCCATACCTCCCGCCGGCGCCGCGGCCGGGAGTCGGTGCTGGTCTACCCGAGGCCGGTGTTGCCCAGTGCCCTGCGTGCCATCGGGGCCGAGGCGGGGGACGACGGGGGGGGGGGTGTGGTCGAGAGGGAGCTCGCCGGAGATATCCACGGAGTGCGGGAGTTCCAGCACGGCGACCCGCTCAAGCATGTGTTGTGGCCGGTGTTCGCGCGCAGCGGCAAGCTGGTGGTGCGCGAGTTCGACCGTCCCCGGCCGGAGAGATACTCCCTGCTGTTCCACTCGTATTGCCCGCCCGGGAAGCTGATTTGGCCGGAGGCCTTCGAGCACGCCCTCAGCTTGCTGAGCGGCCTGCTGTTCCTGTGTCGGGAGCGGGGTGTGCCGCTCGACCTCTGTGCCCCGTTCACCGGTTGGGAGCGGCTTGAGGTCAGCGACCCCGCGCGGCTCGCCGAACCGCTCGAGGCTCTGGCGCTCGCCCGGCACCAGCCGGAGAAGGACCTGGCGGCGGTGTCCGCGGCGTTGCGGGCGCTGCCGGGGCGGCATCCGGTCTTCGTGGTCAGCGAGGCGCCGGTGCGGTATTGGGCGGACCAGCTGCCGGCCGGGCACCGCGTGCTGACCTGCCTGGACAACACGACCTTGCGCATCAGGCGCCCCTCGCTGAGCGGCTTCCGGCGCGTGGCCTAGACCCGAGGAAGGATGAGTTTCGCATCGATAGCCCAGCTGGCGCTGCTCGCGCTCGCCGCGCTAGCGGTCGGCGCCGGGGGGATCCCGCCGGCGCCGTTCGTGGTCGGTGCGGGGGTTGCCGGCTCCCTGGCGGTGCGCGGGCGCGGTGCCCATCTGGTCCGGCTGGTGACCTTTCTCACCGGCGTCGCGCTGGTCGTGCTCTGCGGGGTGGCGGTCGAACGCGTCGGTCTCCTGGCCCTGCTGTGGGGCGCGGTGTTGTTGGCGCTCTTCGTCGCCTGGTCGCTGGCCCAAGGGGGCAAGCCGGGCGCCGGGGGAGGGGGCTCGCTGGGTTTCTACGGGGCGGCCGTGATGGCCTTTTTTCTGTTCGGCGGGTTCCCCGATCCGTGGCCGGCCGGGCTGCGCTTCG
The DNA here is from genome assembly GCA_028280355.1 of Verrucomicrobiales bacterium. Taxonomy (GTDB): domain Bacteria; phylum Verrucomicrobiota; class Verrucomicrobiia; order Verrucomicrobiales; family DEV007; genus JANQMB01. Next base: position 1,428 of record JANQMB010000197.1, on the reverse strand, counting down.
TGTCGGGTTGCGCCGCGATCGCGCTGGGCCTGGTCGGATGGGGGGCGCCTTTCCCCACGCGCAAGCTTCGTCGGGTGCAGGGGGGGGCGGAGGCGATCTCGCCGCGGCGCGCCGGGGGCGTCGCCCTGCTGACCCTGTTCGGGTTGGTGGCCATTTTGGTGCTGGCGTTCGTCCGCCCCCTGCCGTGGGCAGGGGAACAGATCGTGCTCGCCGGCGAGAAGCTGCGCGCGATGGTGCCGGCTCTCGAGAGGTTCGGGGACTGGTTGTCGGGCAAGGGGGCGTCGACGGCCGGCGATGTGGCGGACGCCGATCCGGTGGCGGGAGGGGGGGATGGCCTCCGCCGGGCGCTGCCGCAGCGCGCCCAACAGGAACTGGGGCACGCGGCCGTGCTGCACGTGAAGATCGCCGACCGCAAACAGTTCGAAGACTTCGTCGGCGGGCAGGGGTACGTCCGCAGCGCCGTGCTGGGGCGCTATATCGGCGATGGGTGGGAGGCGGTGGAGACCGGGGGGATCTTCCGCGACGATGCCGCGGACGGGGAGGCAGACGGCAAGGTGCGGCTGGCGAGGGACAGGGCGGGGGCGATCATGCATGAGGTGTTCCTGCCCGCCGCGGGTGGCGCCGGTCTGCCGGCGATCCAGAACCCGACCGCCTACCACCTGGGCTATCTCATCGAGACCTCGCCCGGCTCCTACGAGGCGGAGCTGCGTGGCGCCGTACGCTACGTCGTCGAGTCGGCGCCGCTAGTTTGGGATAGGGTCGCCCGTGGGGGTGCCGTCCCGGCGCTGTCGCCCGATGCGGTGTTGGCGGCCGGGGCGGAAGGGGCGTTCGGCGACGACCTCCGCGCGCTGGCGGAGAGGCTGTTTGGGGGGCTGCGCGACCCGGCGGCCAAGCTCGACGCCGTCCGGCGCCATCTGCATCGAGAGTGCGCCTATTCGACCCGGATCGCCAACCCGGACGGTCTGCCACCGATGCAGAATTTCCTGTTCGGCGAACGGGTCGGGTGGTGCGAGTTTTTCGCGTCGGCCGCCGTGCTGTTGGCGCGCGAGGCCGGTTTTCCGGCGCGGATGGCGTTCGGGTATTCAGGGGGGACGGTGTTCCCCGACCAGCAGGTTGTGACCTACCGGGAGAGCGACGCCCACGCCTGGGCGGAGGTGCTGGTCGAAGGGCAGGGCTGGGTGGTGTTCGATACCTCCCCCGCCGGGAGCGGGGCGGCCAGGTCGCCGAGGGCGGAAGCCGGGGTGGCGGCGCCAGACCTCGCGGGATACCGGGCTGCCGACAGCGAACCGGGGGGGATCCCGGAGGCCGCCCGCCGGCCGCGCGAACCTCTGCCCGCCTGGTTGCGCTGGGTCGCGCTGGCGCTGGTGGGGGGAGGGGTCGCGGTGGTCGCGGTGAAGTTGTTGGGCTCTGGGGAGGGGGGCGAAGGTT
>JANQMB010000192.1 GCA_028280355.1 Verrucomicrobiales bacterium | reverse complement strand
CGGACGCGTCGACATCGTCGACGAGGTAGCGCTGCGACTCGACGAAGCTCAGGTGTCCGTCCTGCAGCCAGGCGATCGCGGTGTCGCCCCTCCGGTCGTCGCTGAGCCCCCAGCCCTCGCGCTGCACGGTTTCGGGGGTGCCGTTGTAGAGCTCGATCCAGTCGGACGATTGGAAATCCTCGTCTTCGAGGGTCGAGCGGTTGGCGGCCATGATTTCGTTCAAGATCACGGTATCCGTCTCGAGGCGGGGGCGCGGCCGCGTCTCGACGGAGAGGTCGTCGATCCCTATCGGCCGGGGCGTCTCGCCCGTCCTCGCCGTGATGGCGAGCCGGTCGCCGGCTTTTGGGGTGAAGCCGGGGGTGGCGATTGGGCCGGTGTCGGTCCCGGCCCAGGACACGGTGAGCCCGGACTCCGGTTCCCACGACAGGGCGATCTCCCCGCCGTTGCCGGGGGGTGGGATCGGGGTGCGGGAGAGGCGGACGCCGTCGGCATAGATCTCGAGCAGCGGTTTCTCGGCGAACACGAAGGCCACCGCTAGCCCGCCGCGCTCCCGGAACCCGCGCGCCCGCCCGTGGTCGTGCTCGGGGATGGCGCCGAAGCTGATCGCAAGCACCTCGCCGGCGTCCTCTCCCCCGAGGCCGGCGCGGAAGGAGACTTCGAGGCGATCGATCTCGCGGCCCGGGTCGAGGTCGGGGAGTTTCAGCGAGGCGGAGTTGTTGGCGACCCGCCCTCCGGTGAGCTGCAGGCGCCCGTCCCGGATGCCGGTGAAAGCCCGGTATCGCTCTTTCGTGTTGCCTGCGACCGCGCCGGGGCCGAGCCCGGCGGCGTCCCCGAAGTCGGTCTCGAAGCCGCCGCCCTCGACGGCGCACACTGTCGCCCAACCGAAGAACAGGCCGATCTTCCACCCGCACATCATCCGCAAGACCCTGCCGCACATCGCCCCCCCCGCAAGTGGCATCGGCGCCACAGAGAGCAAGGCCTTGCGCGTCAGGCTGCAAGTACGCCTACGGCGCTTCAGAGCGAGTTGCACCCCTTAGACGAGAGCGGCGCCGCCCCCACGGCGCCCTCATCGAGGGCGCCCTACCATCGGATCTTCGCGCAGTAGCGCGGGTAGGGCGCCCTCGATGAGGGCGCCGATGGGCGCACACTACTCCCGCCTCTCGACCTCCGGCGCGGGGGTGTTGGCGTCGCGGAAGCCGTACATCGGCAGGAGGCGGTAGTAGACCTCCAGGCTGAGGGTCGCCAGGGCGGTGCTGACGACGCGGCCGCCGTCCTTGGTCATGCTGGCGCTGGGATCCCAGCTGCCGGCCTCGCCGCCGGACTTCTTCTGGATCAGGGGCAGGGTCGCCTTGAGCTTCTCGTTCCAGTCGGCCCAGGTCGGCCCTTGGTGTTGATATAGTGCTAGGGTCGCGTAGTAGACGTAGTAGAGGTCGGGGCCGGAGACCTTCATCGGGTGCAGCTTGAGCAGGCGGGCGCTCTCCTGCTGCATGGGGTGAGTCGGCGGGACGAGGTCGAGCTGGCGACAGAACATGCCGGTGGCGACCATGGCACGCGAGAGCTTGCCGCGCTCCTGGTACCCGTAGAGGCCGCCGTGTTTCCCGCCGCCCATCTTGTCGAGGAACCCCCGCGCCCGCCGGAACGCGTCCTCGGGGACCTCGAGGCCGGCCATGCGGGCGCTGTGCAGCGCCATGTACTGCCAGCCGGTGACCGAGGTGTCGGAGTCCTCACCGGGGCGGTACCGCCAGCCGCCGCGGCTCTTGCTCTGCGCTTTGAGCGTGTAGGCGATCGCCCGCTCGGCGGGCCCCCGCAGCTTCGGGTCTTTGGTGATCCCATAGGCTTCGCAGAGCGCGATGGCGGCGATGGCGTGGCTGTACATCATCCCGGGGCGCCCGCCGAGATAGCCGTCCCCCCGCTGCTGGGCGAGCAGCCAGTCGAGCGCCGCGCGGACGCTCTCGCGGTATTTGCACTCCTTGTCGTGGCGTTCGCCCCAGCCGTAGAAACAGAGCAGGGCGAGCCCGGTGCCGCCGGTGTCGTAATCGTTGTTGGCGCCGTGTTTCTCGGTGTCCCAGCGACCGTCCTCCTCCTGGTTTTCCACCAGCCACTGGATGGCCGCGCCGATGGCGCCCTCGGTGCCCTCGGACCCGCCCATCCGCTTGATGGTCTCGAGACCCGGTTTGCCGCGCTGTTTCTGGATCTCGCGGGCGACGCTCCCGGGGTCGAGGCCATCGGGCGCGTCGAGTTTGCCGGGCAGCCCGGGGGAGGGCAGCGCCGCCGGATTGGGGAGCGCACCGGCGAGGGCGCCGGTCTCCAGGTCGGGCATGGTGCCGGAGGACTCGAGGGGGTTGCGGGCGGCGGCGGTGCTGGCCGAGGGGCGCTGCGAGGCACCGGCGACGGAGGAGGCGGCCGCGGCGTCGCGGACGGCCGAGTCGGCCACCGCGTGGCCTCCGGCCTGCGAGGTAGCGAGGTTCGGAACCGAGCCGCCGGGCGTGAACTGCTCTTTGCCCCTGTCGGCCGGGGGCTGGGCGCCACCGTCGGGCTCTTCGAGTTTCGGGGCGGCCGGGTCGACCGGCCGCGATTCGGGCAGGCCGGCACCGATCTCCGGCGTCGGCGGAACGGCGCCCGGCGCGGCGGCCTCCCCGACCTCGGGCGGTCGGGCTTCGACGGCCGACGATTCCGCGACGCGCGAGCCGCCGGCGACCGAAGCGGCATCGCTCTGTCCGGCCGGGGTGGCATCGGGGGTCGCTTGGTGGTCGGCCTGGGCGCTGGTGACGCCGGCGATCGCGCCGGCAGGCTTGAACTGGTCGCCGCTGGTGTCGGCGGGGGCGCCGGCCGGGGGCTTGCCGCCTTCCTCAAGTTTCGGCGCGCCGGGGTCGACGAGCTCGGCCTCGGGGAGTGCCCCGACAGGCGCGGGATCGAGAGGCGTCGGGGGGAGGGCGTCGGCGGGGATCGCGCTGGCCAGTGCGGGGGGGTGGGCCTCAATGGTGAGGGCGCCGGCGACCATCTCGGCGCTGACCACCTCGCCAGCCTCGGCCGCGGTGTCGGCGGTGCTGTCGGCGACCGTTTCGCTCGGCGCGGGGGCGGTGGCGAGGTCGGCGGTCGACGGCAGGGGTTCGAAGATGTCCTGCGAGGTGTCGGCGGGGGCGCCGGCGGGCTGGCCGCCGGGCTCCTCGAGGGCCGGCGCCTCGGGTTCGAGCAGTTCGGTGGGGGGCAGGCCTTCGATCGAGACGAGCTCGAAGCTCGGGCTCGGGACGTCCGCGGCGGCAGACGCCTCGCCGACCGCCCCCGGTTGGCTCTCCACCGTGCCCGATGCCGCCGAAGGATTGCTAGACGGGACAGCCGAAGCGTCGGTGGCGGAGGTGAGCGCGCTGTCGGCGACGTTTTCGCCCTCGGCCTGCTGGGAGGTGGGGGCGGCGGCGACCGCCTGGCCGGGGTCGAAGAGGTCCTGACTCGGGTCGGTGGGCGCCGTTGCCTCCTGGGGCTTCGACGGGTCGGTCTCCTCGAGCGGGGTCGAGGGGTCGACCAGCTCGGACGGCGGCAGCGCCGCGAGCATCGCCGAGTCGAGCGGATCCTCCTCGGTCGGCGGCCTCTCGTCGGGTTGCGCCGCTTCGGCCACGGCTTCGACGACCGATTCGGTGGCGCTGTCGACGAGGGGTTCGGGCGGCCGTGCCTCGGTGACCTGGGAGGCAGCCGCAACGTCCTGGACGGCGCTCTCGGCCGGCGTGGGCGCCTCCGCCTTGACCGACTCGGTGGCCGGTTCCAGCGGGTCGAAGATGTCCTCGCTGGTGTCGGCGACCGGCTGCGGTTCGGCCGGGTCGCGTTCTTCGAGCTGTGGCTGTTCGATCTCCGGCAAGGTGGTCGCGGCCAGCTCTTGCATGACCTCGGGGGGCTGGGCCGGTTCGATCGCCGGTGGTTCGACCGGCTCCGACAGCGCGGGCTCGGCCTCGACCAGGAGGGCCTCCTTGGCGGTTTGGGCGTCGGCGACGGGCTGCGCCTCGTCCTTCGGTTCGAAGCCCGGGGCGCCGAACTCGCTTTCGACCTTCTCGGTCTCGAGGTTGGTCGTGGTCTCGGTCAGCGCGGTCTCCTCCGGGATGCTCTCGAGGGCGAGCTCCTCCTCGGCGAGGGCGTCGATGTTGACCGCGATCTCCTCGTACTTGCCGTCCTCGTCGTCCTCGATCTCCCTGGCGATCAGCCATGCCATGGCCAACAGCAGGCCGAGCAGGTGGGCGATGCCCGAGGCGGCGAGGCACTTGTGGAACAGGCTGGTGATGTCCTGCCATTTTTCGAGGATGTAGATGAGGGCGATCAGGGCGGCCAGCGCGAGCAGCAGCCACCAGGCGATGTTGCCCATCAGCTCCTTGAACTGCTCCCAGCGCGACAGGTCAGTGTAGCCGACCACCTCCCGGGTGGTGGAGCGGTAGAGGACGTAACCGGGGCGTTCGGCATCGGCCTCCGCCCCGTCGCCCGCCTCGTGGTTGGAGCTGAACAGCAGGTCGAAGCCGTCCATGCGCACCGCGGGGTCTGTGACGTCGCCGCTGTCGAAGTAGAGGTCGACCTGCTCGGGCGGCAGCAGCTCGCCGTCGACGACGCGGCTGAAGTAGACTTTGAAACCGGCGCCCTTGCCCCGGTCGCGGTCGGAGGCCAGGAAGACGTGGTCGCCCCGTTTGCTCATCGCCGCCTGGACGTCGGCGGCCTTCGAGTTGAGGTCGTCGACCGGTTCGGCGTAGGCGAACTCCGGCACCTTCGCCGGCTCGAAAGGTTTCGCGGGCTGCACCCTGGCGATCTCGGAGGGCTTCCTCGGGCCGGCGGCCGGCCCTGCCTCGCCGCCGCCGCGTGGTTCGGCGGCCGCCGGGGGGGTGACCTTCGAGACGAAGATGTCCTCGGTGCTGGCGCCGTCGCGGGTGGAGGAGAAGAACAGTTGCCGGTCGTCGGGGGACAGGGCGGGGCCGAGTTCGTCCGCCGAGGTGTTGACGGTGGTCGGCAGCGGCTCCACACCGACCCAGCCCCTGCCATCCCAGCGCGCGACGTAAAGGTCATATCCGCCCTGTCCCCCGGCGCGGTCGGAGGCGAAGTAGAGGTAGCGGCCGTCGTGCGACAGGGCGGGGCCGAGTTCGTCCGCCTCCGTGTTGATCGAGGGCAGGGGTTCGGGCTTGCTCCACAGGCGCCCGTCCCAGCGCGAGAGGTAGAGGTCGGCGCCCTTGCCGGCCCCCTCCCTGCGCACGAGGACCATGGCGGTGCCGTCGGCGGAGAAGGCGGCCTCGACCTGGTCGGCCGGCGGACTGGCTGCCGGTCCGCCCTCGAAGTGTTGGGGCTGTGGGTCCTGCCAGAGCACGGGCCGCAGCCGCTCGTCGTCGAGCTCGGCGCGGATCTCCTCGCCGTCGGTGTAATAGGCCCAGACGTCGCGCCGGAGTTTCCCCCAGATGGTGAGCGCGGCGACCAGCGCCACCGCGAAGGCGGCGCCGGCGAGCGCCCAGGGCCGCCAGCGCCGGGTTCCCGGCGGCGGGGTCGCCGGGTTGGCGAACCAGGCCTTGCCGCGGGCGAGCGCGGCGCGCCACTTCGGCAGCGGCTTCCCGGCGGGCTGATGGTGTTCCTCCGACATGTTCGCTGGTCGACTGTCTCTAAGTGGGGCTCTGCCCGGGGTGCTGGTCGCGCGCCTTGAGCGAGGCGAGGGCCCGCCGCACCGCCCACAGGCAGGCGGCGGCCGCGGCCGCGAAGGCGAGCAGCCAGGGGAGGTTGCCGAAGATCCACCCGATGCCGGGTAGCTTGAGGTAGTTGTAGCGCTTGACGAGGCGCCGGCTCTTGGCGCCGTAGAGGGCGTCCCCGGCACCGTCGCGGTCGGAGTTGAAGAGCAGGTGGAACCCGGCCATGCGCAGCGCGGGCGCGGTCTCGTCCGCCTCGCTGTTGATCTCGGCGCCGAGGTTCTCCGGCGCGTCCGCCGCGCCGTCGGTGGTGCGGGCGCGGTAGATGTCGGAGCCGCCGAAGCCGTCCTCGCGTGCCGATGCGAAGTAGAGGAAGTCGCCGTGTTCGGTGACCGCCGGCGCGGTGTCGTCGGCGGGGGAGTTGAGCGCCTCGAGGTATTTGGCGTGGCGGAACAGCGGGGTGTCGGGGAGGTCGGCGCCGGTGAGGGCGTCGGCCACCGGCTGTTCGGGGGGCTCGTACCCGAGGCCGTAGAGCGGCGTGTACCGGTATTGCGCCTCCAGGCAGAGGACGACCAGGGCGGTGCAGATGGCCCTGCCCATGGCGCCGCCGTGGTGGCCGCTGATCGCCCAGGAGCCGTCGCCGCCCTGCATCTCCACGAAGCCGTCCTGCATCTTGTCCCTCCAGCTCCTCCATAGCGGGCCCTGGTGTTGGTAGGCGGCGAGGGTGCCGTAGTAGACGTAGTAGAGGTCGGAGAGCTTCACGCCGGCCCCCCCGACGATGCGCGAGGCCTCCCACGCCGACCCCGCGTTGGGGGAGTCGCCGAACAGCTGCGAGCAGAAGAAGCCGACGGCGTTCATCGCGTCCCTGCCGGAGCTGCGCCGCCCGGGCGAGTCGGTGTATCCATACGATCCCCCGCGCTCGCCGCCGCGGACCCCTGCGAGGAACTTGCGGGCGCCCTCCATCGTTTTTTCCGGAACCGGGAGGCCCGACATCTGGGCGCTGGCGAGCGCCATGATGTACCAGCCGGTGACCGAGAGGTCACCCCGTTCGCCGGGTTGGTATCGCCAGCCGCCGCCGGCGTGTTGGGAGCCGCTGACGAACTCGATCGCCGCGATCGCCCGCGGCCGCAGGGCGTCGTCCTTGGTGACGCCGTATGCCTCGACGAGGGCGAGGGCGGCGATGCCGTGGTCGTACATCGCGTTGTGTGGCGGGTTCTTGCCGCGCAGGTCGCCGGAGACGCGGTCCTGCTGGGAGAGCAGCCACTTCAGCCCCCGGGCGACCGTGTCGCGGTATCGGCACTCGAGGTCGTGGCGCTCGCCGCGGCCGTAGAAGGCGAGCAGCGCGAAGGCGGTTGCGGCGACGTCGTGGCCGCCCTGGCCGCCGCCCGCCCGGATGTCCCAGCGGCCGTCGTCCTGCTGGACCCCCGCCAGGTAGGCGAGGCCGCGGTCGACCGCCTTCTCGGTGGCGGGCGAGCCGCCGAGCTTGCGCATGACCTCGGGGTCGGCGAGGGCGCCCTCGCGGAGCGAGTAGAGCATGCTCAGTTGGCGTTCGACGATCAGGTCGAAGGGCGTCTCGGCGGCGAGGTCGGCGGCATAGAGGTCGAAGTCCGACCTCTGGTCGCTGACGTCGGCCAGCGGGCGCCCGGCCTCGAGCGCGGCCTGCTGTTTGATCGCCTGCGCCTCCGAGACATAGGGGCGGTCGGAGGCGAAGTAGAGCCGGCCCCCGTCGGGCGAGAGGGCGGGGTCGGTCTCGTCGAACGGGGAGTTGACGCGGCCGGTAAGGGGCAGCGGCCAGGCGTATTCGTAACCGTCCCACTTGGCGACCCAGATGTCGTCGCCGCCGCGGCCGCCGGGTCGGTCGCTGGCGAAGTAGAGCAGGCCCCCGTCGCCGCTGAGGGTCGGGGCGCTCTCGTGGAAGGCGCTGTTGAGGGCGTGCAGCGGCCGCGGCGGCCCCCAGCCGCTGCCGTCCCAGCGGCGCAGGAAGAGGTCGGCGTTGCCCTCGCCCCGGCCGGTGGAATACACCAGGCGCGCCCCGTCCGAGGAGACCGCCGGGTCGTGGATCGGGTTCGCGGCGTTCAGCCCGCCGCCCTCCGGCCGCGCCGGCTCCCACACCACGTGGCCGAGCTCCACGTCGCGCGCCACCTGCCTGAAGGCGACCTGGTCGGTGTAGGTGTACCAGCGGGCGGGCTGAAGGTAGATCCAGGCCCAGACCAGGAACCCGACCGCCAGGGCGAGCGCCGACCAGAGGTAGATCCTGATCCGCTGCCGCCGGGTCAGCCCGAGGAAGGGGCGCTTCCCCGGCTCTCCGCCGCCGGTGGCGGCCGCTGGGCTGGGTGGGTTCATGCGGCGTCTCCGCGGGTCCGGTTCACCTTTCCGTGCGGACGGCGATGTTGGCCCGCGGCACGTCGACGTGGCGGCAGATCGACATCACGTTGGCGAGGTACAGGTGTTTGGAGTTCTGGTCGCAGCGGATGAGCACCTTGAGCTCGGGCTTGCGCTTCACCTCGCCCTCCATCCAGGTCGAGAGCTGCTCCTCGGTCATCTGCGTGCCCATCACCACGAACGAGCCGTTCTCCCGGATGTTGATCTTGATCAGGTTCCCCTTCGCCTGGCTGAGCGACTGGTTGCGCTTGTCGGTGGGGAGGTTCACGAGGTGGTCGATCTCCTCCTCCTTGAAGGTGGTGGTGACGAGGAAGAAGATGATCAGGATGAACATGACATCGATCATGCTCGAGATGTTGATCAGCTCGTTGCCCTCATTGTTGGCGGACTTGAAACGCATCGTTCTGGTCTAGGGCGTCTTGAGACGAGTTGTGCCCCTTGGGTGAGATCGGCGTTGCTCCCCCGGCGCTCTCATCGAGAGCGCCCTACCCGCGCTGCTGCGCGAAGATCTAGTGGTAGAGGACATATCGCCACTGCCCAGTGCGCAGCGCCATATCTGTTGGCGAAGCCAAACCGCAGAGCCGACCGGAGGGAGGATAAGATGTCCGAGCGCGGTGTGGAAAAGGTATGGGTTCATATAAAATGCTCTAGGCGCCCGCCGGTGCGGGGTCGGCTGCGGGGTCGGCGTATCCCCCGTCTCCGTAATCGACGTATCCGACCTCGGCGGTCCCCGGGACTTCGAGGCGCGCGTGTTGGACGATGAAGGTGGTGCCGACCTCGTCGATGTAGTCGATCAGCCCGTCGACGCGCGACGAGAGGTACTGGTAGACGAGCATCACCGGGATGGCGATGGTCAGGCCGGTGGCGGTGGTCACCAGCGCCTCGTAGATGCCGTTGGCGAGGTCGGCGGTCTTGGCGGCGCCGCCGGCGTTGGCGGTGCGCTGGAAGGCGTCGATCATCCCGTACACGGTCCCCAGCAGCCCGAGCAGCGGGGCGACGGCGGCGATCGCCGAGAGCCCGCGGAGGCTGCGCTTCATGCGGTCGGCCTCGCGCGAGCCGGCGTCCTCGATGGCGCGGTTGACCGCCTCGTACCCGTATTGCCGCCACTGGATGCCGGCCTTGAAGACGTGGCCGACCGCACCGCCCGAGCCCTCGCAATACTGCTCCGCCATCTGGCCGCTGGGGTCGGCGTGCCAGGCCCCCCCGAGGCCGTCGAGGAAGCCCGCCGGCAGGATCTTCTCCTTGCGCAGCGAGATGAAGCGCTCGGCGGCGAGGGCGACCGCGAGGACCGAGGCGACCCCCAGCGGGATCATCACCCAGCCGCCCTTGGTGATCAGGCTGAACATGGTCTCGCCGTCGGCCTCGGCGCCACCGCCCTCGGCGCCGAGGGCCATCGGGGCGGCGGCGAACAGGACGAGTGGGGCGGCGAGGGCGAGCGCCCGGCCGCGGCGGCCCCCGGCCGGGGGGGCGTGGGATGTGTAGAGGTGCTTGGTAGGCATAGACTTTCTAGATGTGCGACCGGCACGGGCGGCGGACCTAGCCGCCGCGCAGCTCGTCGAGGTACTGCTGGGCGACGGTGGCGGCCTTCTGCTTCGGGTGGCGGCGGATCAGGTCCTTGAGCCGGTCGGAGGCCTGCCCCTTCTTCTCCTGCGCGATGAGCACGCGCGCCGTCTCGAGCATGGCCTTGGCCTGCCAGTCCGGGTATTTCGGGTAGTTGATCTCGACGTTGACGAACTCGGCGACCGCCTCGTCGTATCGCTGGAGGTTGAACAGGCACTCGCCGACCTGGAAGCGGCCGCGCACCGTCCAGAGGTCGACCTTCTTGTCGGCGAGCAGCTCCCGGTAGACCGGGATCGCCGCCTCCGAGTCGCCGCCGTTCTCGGTGGCGAAGGCCAGCCCGAACTGCGCGTTGCGGCGCCAGCGGCTGTCCGGGAACTTTTCAAGGAAGGCGGCGTATGTTTCGCCCGCCTCGGCGTGCTGGCCGGTGAGGGCGCGGGTTTCGGCGAGGCGCATGGTGATCGACTCCGAGAGGGCCCCGGTGGCGCCCGGCGCCGAGGCGGCCTTGGTGAAGTGGCCGCGGGCGGCGACAGTCTCGCCCAGCTTGAGACGCGACTCGCCGGCCTGGAAGAGGATGGATGCGATCAGCTCCGAGGACGGGTAGTCGGCGAGCAAACCCTCGAACTGGCCGGCGGCGGTCTCGTGGTCGCCCTTTTTGAAGTGGGCGCTGGCGAGCTGGTAGCGGATGTCCTCGCGGAGCTTCTCGTCCTTCACCTTGGCGAGGTTGGCGGTGTGGCTGGCGATCACCTTGTCGATCTCGCCGCCCTCCAGGTTGAGCTCGGCGAGCTCGCTCTGCACCTTGACGGCAAGCGGGCTGGCCGCGTGTTCGGCGACCAGTTTCTCGTAGAGCCGGATGGCCTCCTTGTCGCGGTCCGAGCGGCGTTCGCACCACGCCCACTCGTAGAGCGCCTGGTCGGCGAACTCGGAGTCGGCGAACTGTTCGGCGACGCGTTTGAAGTGCACCTTGGCGCCGTCCCACTGTTTCTGTCGGGCGAGGGCGAGGCCGGAGTAGTAGACCAGGCGCGGGAGCTTCTCGTGTTCGGGGTAGCGGCGGAGCATTTCGGGGAAGTGTTTGGCGGCGGCCTCGAAGTCCCCCGAGTTCACCCAGGCGATGCCCTGCTGTAGGGCGGCGTCGGGGGCCAGCGGGTGGTCGGCGGCGACCGCCAGCACCTGGCCGAAGCGCTTCGCGGCCTCGGCGTGTTTCTCCTCCGAGGCGTCGACCCAGCCCAGGTAGTACATCACCCGCGCCCGCTGTGCCCCGGCGCCCTTCTCGAAGTGGGCCGCCCCTTTGCCGTCCTCGGCGACGAAGCGTTCGAGCGCGGCGCGGGCGCGTTTCAGGTCGCCGTCCTCGAAGGACAGCCGGCCGAGTTCGGCGAGCGCCAGCGGCAGCTGCGGGGTCGGCTCTGGGAAGTGGGTCACGAGGATCGACAGGTAGCGTTGCGCCTCCTCCTTCTGGTCCAGCCGGTCGTGGGCGACGGCGAGCTGCATGAGGGCGGTGTCGACGTTGGGCTCGCCTTTGACGACCGGCTTCTTCCCCTCCTCGAGCTTCAGGCGGGTGGCGAGGAAGCCGTCCAGGGCGGCGGCCGACTCGGCCCACTTGCCCTCGCGGAACAGGCAGTCCCCGACGATGAACGGCAGCTGCTCGAACAGTTTCCCCGCAGGTTTCTCGGCGAGCATCGGGGAGGCGATCGCCAGGCAGTCGGCCCAGCGTCCCTGGTCGTGGTGGATCTGGGCGACCCGGTAGCCCGCGGCGGCGCTGTTGGGGTGCCCCTCGTGTTTGGCGGCGAAGTCGCCGTAAGCCTTCTGGGCCTCCTCGAGCTTGTCGGACAGGAAGAGGTTCTCGGCGCGCGTGAAGCGGGCGTCGGCGGCGAGTTTGTGCTCCGGGTAGCGGGCGAGGAAGGCGTCGTTGGTGGCGAGGCTGCCGGCGAAGTCGCCGAGCTTGTGCTGGCAGACCGCGCGCTGGCCGAGCACCTCGGCCATCTGCGGGAACGCCCCGCGCGACTCGATGCCGTCGAGCAACGCCAGGGCGCTCTCCCAGTCGGGGTCGGGCTTCGCCATCAGGGAGTTGGCGAGGTCGAAGCGGAGGTCGTCGGCCACCGGCGACTCCCCGAAACGCCCGACGGCGTCGGCGAGGATCTCGGCCGCCTTGGCGAAGTCCTTGTCCCTGCGGGTGTGGACGCGGGCTGCCCAGAGGCTGGCGCGGGCGGCGCCCTCGCCCTCGCCGGCGGCCAGCTCGGCCAGGGCGGGTTCGGCCCCCGCGTAGTTGCCGAGTTCGAGTTCGGCGCGCGCCAGGTAGAGCTTGGCGTCGCCGGCGTGCGCGCCGTCACCCGCCTCGGCGAGGTAGGCGCCCAGGTCGGCCGCCGCCTCTTTGTATTTCCCGAGCACGAAGCGGGTGAGCCCGAGCCGGTAGCGGCATTCGACCGCGTCGGCGCCGGTCAGCCCGGGGAGCGCCGCGGCGAAGGCGGCCTCGGCCTCGGGGTATTTCTTCTGCTGGTTGTGGCATTCGCCTAACAGATAGTCTGCCCGCGTCGCCCAGAGTTTGTCGGCGCCGAGGCCGGCGATCTTCGACAGCGAGGCGATCGCCTTGTCGGGGGCCTTCGACTGGTAGTGGGCGTACCCCTGTTGGTAGAGCCCGCGCGCCGCCTGCCCCTTGTCCGGCTTGGCGGCCAGCAGCTTCTCGCTCCAGGCGAGCACCTCCCCCCACTCGCGGGCCCCGAAGCTGACGTCGCAGATGGCCGCCAGCGCCCCGGTGCGGTAGGTCTCGTTTTTGATGTTGGCGATCTCCGCCACGAAGAGGTCGCGGGCCTCGCCCTTTTTCCCGGTGAGCGTCAGACACTGGCCCTGCAGCATGACCAGGCGCTCGCGGCTGATCGACTCGTCGAGCCCCTCCTTGGCCAGCAGCGCGGCGAGGTGGGGCATGGCCTTCTCGTGTTGTTTGAGGGCGTAGAGGCTGAGGGCGAGGCCGCGCCGCGCGAGGTCGGCCTTCGGGTGCTCGGCGTGGGCGGCGAGGAAGGTCTCGTACTGTTTGATCGCGGCGGGGTAGGCGCCGCGGTTGTAGAGCCCGTTGCCGAGGTAGTACTGCTCGAGTTCGGGGTCGGCACCGGCCTCCTGGGCAGCGGTTGGCGGGGCAACCCCGAGGGTCAGCGCCAACAGGCCAAGCCCTATTTTGTGAGGGATATGTCGGGTCATGGGTCTTCAATATGATACCAGGGAGGGTCTGATGCCGTCCATTTATACGGCCGAAGTTCCGAAATTATACGGCCGGGGCTCGGAAAATATAAACCTGCGCCAGATCGGTCGGGGCGCGCCCCTCCGGGAGGGTGCTGCGGCCGGCGCGCATCGGGCCGGGGGATCTGACGAATTCGGCAATAAGGGGAGGGTTTTGCCGTTGGTGGATAAGGACACCCGATTCCATCCACCCCTTACCCCCCAAGGAAATGATGATCCATATGCGCTCTCTATTCGTCGTCGCGGCCTCGGTTTCCGCGGCGTTCACCCAGGTGGTCCGCGCCCAGGCGCCGTACACCGACTACGTCGGCGGCGGCCATGCCGTCGATATCAGCGTCAGCGCCAGCAGCGTCGACGAGACGGCGACCGGCGCCAAGACGGTGGACGGGTCAGGGTTGAGCGGCGTCTCCCACGGGACCACCTGGGACGACGGCTGGGTGGGCTATACCCCGGCGGCGAACCCGGTCTCCGGGCGCGCGGCGGGTCACTGGCTGCGCTACGACCTCGGCCATGTCTATACGCTGGGCTATTCCCACATCTGGAACTCCAACGAGGTGGTCGAGCGCGGGCTGCGCTCGGTCACGGTCGACTACTCGACCGACGGCGCCAGCTGGACGGAGCTCGGCACCTTCGAGTTCGCCCAGGCGAGCGGATCGACGGGCGACGGCGGGGCGCCCGGCCCCGATTTCGGTGGCATCTCGGCGCGCTACGTCGTGTTGACGGCCAACTCGAACTGGGAGGGGGCAGGGGGTGACGGCTGGTTCGGCCTCTCCGAACTCCGTATCAACGTCGATGGCAGCACCGGGATCGGCGGAGGCGGCGGAGGCGGCGGCGGGGGTGGGGCGCCCCAGAACCCGCTGGTCTACCAGGGCAGCTCAGGGTTGGGGGTCGGCAAGCACATCGTGTTCGTGGCCAGCGAACACGAGTACCGCGGCGAGGAGGCGTTGCCCGGGCTCGCCCGGATCCTCGCCCATCGCCATGGCTTCAAATGCACGGTGCTTTTCGGCCTCGACGGCGCCGGGAACATTTCGGCCGGCAGCTCGAACATCCCCGGCCTGTCGGCGCTCGGCTCTGCCGACCTGATGGTGATCGCCACCCGTTTCGTCGCCCCCTCGGATGCGCAGATGGTACACATCGAATCGTACCTCGACTTGGGCAAACCGGTGGTCGGTCTGCGCACGGCCAGCCACGGTTTCCAGATCCAGGGGACTTACGCGAAATACGACCACGAGGCGCCTGCCTCGACCGGTTGGGAAGGGGGCTTCGGGCGCCGCGTCCTCGGCAACAACTGGGTGGACCAGCTCCACTACGGCGAGAACAACGTCCAGGCGACCCGGGTCGAACTCAACCCCGCCCAGAGTACCCACCCCATCCTGCGGGGGGTGGGCGACAACGCCTTCTGCTTCGCCGGCGCCTATGGGGCGACGGTGCGCCCCGACTTCAACGTCCTCGCCTATAGCCAGCCGCTGCAGTCGATGTCGCCCGGCTCCGGCCCGGCCGCCGGCAAGCCGCGTGTCGCCTCCACCTGGACCCGCCAGTACACCTCGGAGACGGGGGTGGTCGGTCGGGTCTTCTACAGCAGCCAGGGCGCCTCGCAAGACATCCTCGACGCGAGCTACCGGCGGCTGCTCCTCAACGGCATCCTCTGGGCGGTCGGCCTCGAGACGGGCATCACCCCCAGCCTCGACGTCTCGTTCGTCGGCCCCTACGTGCCGAGCGCCTTCGCCTTCGACGGCGCCGTCCAGAACGTCAAGCCGGCCGACCTGGCCAACCTGACGAGCCCGATCATGCCGGGCAACGGCGACCCCGAACTTCTCCCCGGGCCGACGGTCGACCTTCAGCCCACCGAGGAGGGCGGCGGGCCGGTGCGGCGCAGCCTGACCATCCGGAACTCTGGGGCGACGAGGGTGCTCAACATCAGCGGCGTCACCTTCAGCGGCACCGCCTCTTCGAGGTTCGGCAACGCAACGTTCCCGGCGACCATCGCGCCCGGGGCGACCGGCGTGGTCGAGTTCACGTTCACCCCGGGCACGTCGGGGCTCTCGACGGCCAAGCTGGTCGTGTCCAGCGACGCCCAGGGGGCGGCCACCACCGAGTTCCCGCTGCAGATCAACACCTTCCCGCCGCTGGTCGACGGGATCACCTTCCGGGTCTACCAGGCCAACCGGGCGCTCAACCGGATGCCCGTCCTCAGCGGAGACCCGACCCCCAACATCGACGAGGCGCGGTCGAGCATCGATTATAAAGACGCCAACAAAGACGGCGTCGCCGACGCCGGTTCGGCCGGCAACTTCGGCACGGTCCCCCCGCTCGAGCGCCTGGAGCACCTCTACTGCGAGGCGATCGGCGTCCTGACGATCGCCAACGCGGGCGCCTACAACTTCCGGCTGCTCGCCGACGACGGCGCGCAGCTGTTGGTCGGCGGCAAGGTCATCATCAACAACACGGCCGGCGAACGTCCGTCGCCGGTGGCGGCCGAGAGCGGCCCGGTGCAGCTGGCGGCCGGCCATCACAACCTCCTGGTGAAATACTGGAACGGCACCGGGGGCCCCTGTCTGAAGTTGGAGTGGCAGAAGCCCGGGAGCGGCGCCTGGGAGACGGTCGCCGCCCACGCCACCGGCACCAACCCCGACGGCCTCAAGACCGAGACCTACACCCGCGTCGTCTCCCCCGGCGGCAAGGCGGTGACCTACCCGGGCGAGGGCCAGACCTCCGGCCAGCTGCCGGGTCTCCACCCCGGGTACAACCTGTTCACCATCGCCGGCGACTTCCAGGCCGCCGGCGGCAGCTCCGTCTTCAACCCGCCGGACATCCTCATCACAGGGACCACCCAGGCCTATCGGCCGGAGACCGGCGCCATCGGCTTCCTGCCCGACGGCCGCCTGTTGCAGACTAGCTTCAACCCGACCAACCCCGGAAGCGGGGCGCCGCCGCCGGAGGGGCAGAACCATAAGATGTACGCCGTCACCGGTGCCACCGGCGGGGACATCAGGGCGGTGACCGTCGCCGAGGTCGCCAACGGCCTCAACCAGCCGCTCGGCATGGCCGTGGTCGGGAACGTGGTCTACGTCGCCGAGGTACGGAAGATCAGTCGCCTGGAAGACCTCAACGGCGACGGCGACTTCCTGGACTCGGGGGAGAAGACCGACCTCGTGCCGGTGATGCCGACGCCCGGCGGGCCGCCGTCGACGGGCTGGTATTCGGAGAACTTCCACCACTTCACCTTCGGCCTCATCCACCAGAACGGCTGGTTGTATGGCACCCTGTCGGCGACCTTCGACGGCGAGTTCGAGGGCGGCAACGGCGCCAACACCGCCAACCGCGGCACCTGGTTCCGCGTCAACATCAGCCCCGCCAACGGCGCGGTGGGCACCGTCGAATACCTCGCCGGGGGCCTGCGGACGCCGAACGGGATCGGGCTTGGCCCCGAGGGCAAGATGTTCGGCACCGACAACCAGGGGTCGTGGAACCCGGACAATAGCCTCTACGAGTTCACCCGGGGCCATTTCTATGGCCACTACCACAGCTGGACGGCCAGCGTCGGCCTCAACAACGTCAACCGGCAGCCGGCCGCGTTCTGGGACTCCCCCGTCTACTGGGCGTCCGGGGAGACCAAGGTCTACGCCAGCCCCTACCAGGGCGGCAAGCGCCGCTTCACCCACCCGGCGGTGTACCTGCCGCAGAACGACATGTGCAACTCGCCCACCGACCCGGTGCTGATCGGCGACCAGCACCCCGCCTTCAAAGGCCAGATGTTCATCGGCGAGCACCGCAACGGCGGCGTCCGGCGCGCCTTCGTGGAGAAGATCAACGGCCGCTTCCAGGGGGCCGCCTTCCGTTTCACCCAGGGTTTGTCCTGCGGTGCCAACAGCATGCGCTGGGGGCCCGACGGCGCCCTCTACCTCGGCGGCATCGGCGGCGAGGGGAACTGGAAGTGGCGCAACACGACCTTCGGCCTCGAGCGCCTGAAGTTCACCGGGGTCGATGCGTTCGAGATCCAGACCCTGCGCGCGGTGACCGGCGGCTTCATCATGACGATGACGAAACCCGCCGCGGCCGGGACCCTGGGCAACATCGGCAACTACGAGCCCATCCCCACCGCCAGCTACCCGAACATGTCGGACGAGTACGGCGCCGGCAAGGTCGAGGGTCCCACCCTCACCGTCACCGCCGCCCAGGAGCTGCCCGGCGGCAGGAGCGTCCGCCTCACCGTCCCCGGCATCACCGCGGAGACGGTGCTGCACCTGCGCCTGAGGAGCGCGGTCCGGTCGGCGGCTGGCGAGCAACTGTGGTCCGGCGAGGCCTTCTACACGATGAACTCCCTCCCCAACGCGCTCGAGTCGGCTTGGGCGGAGTGGGTCAGCCGGTATTTCCCCGGCAGCGCCGACCTCGCGGTGATCGGGATGACGGCCAACCCGGACGGGGACGAGGACAACAACCTGAGCGAGTTCTACTCGGGGGGGAACCCCGCGGTGGCGGACGCCTCGGGCACCCTGCGGTTCTCTTCGGCCAGCACCGGGCAGGCGATCACCGTCACCAGCCGCGAGCCGACATCGGCGCCGGCCCCCCTGAGGGTGCGGTGGCGGGCGACCGGGGACCTCGTCACCTGGACCGACGTCACCTCGTCGATGCAGCTGGTCGAGCAGACGCCGGCCGGCAGCGGGCACCGGATCGCGACCTACCGCTACACCCCGGCAGGGGGCGCGGCGAAGGTCTTCATCCAGCGCGTCATCGAGGTGCCCTCCAGCGGGTCGCCCTGAGCCCCCTGTCGGTGGGCGGGCGCTGCGCCGCCCCTGGGATATCGGCGGCAGTGCCGGTTTGCGATTGAGCGCCGCGCCGTTTGGCACTACACGAGTCCGGTCGGCCTGCCGGTCTGTGGCCGTGGCCGTGATGCCCCTATGAAATTTGTACAGATATTCTCGACGGGTGGGACGATCGACAAGATCTACTTCGACGCCAACAGCGAATACGAGGTCGGCGGCTCGGAGATCGAGATCGTCTTCCGCGAGGCGCGGGTGGGTTTCGACTTCGCGGTGACCTCGCTGATGCGCAAGGACAGCATCGACTTTACCGACGCCGACCGCGCGGCGGTCCGCGCGGCGGTGGAGGCATGTGAGCATCGGCATATCCTGGTCACCCACGGCACCGACACCATGACCGAGACGGCGGCGGTGCTGGCCGACGTCGCCTGCGACGGCGGCAAGGTGGTGGTGCTCACCGGGGCGATGACGCCGGTGCGCTTCCGGCAGTCGGACGCCGAGTTCAACATCGGCTGCGCGGTCGGCGCCCTCGGCAGCAAACCGCCCGGCGTCTACATCGCCATGAGCGGCCAGGTGTTCGACGGCGACAAGGTGCGCAAGAACCGCGACGCGGGCCGCTTCGAGGCGATCTAGCGCCTGGGGCGTGTTTGCGCGAAGGTGCCAAACACGCCGGTTCTATGGGCGGCAAGATGCCCGCCCACACCCAGACGCCCCGCGAACTCTACACCATCTTCGCGTGGACACGCTTAGGGCGTTCGGGTTGTCCACCGATTCGTGTCCATTCGTTCTATTCGCGCCCATTCGTGTCCTCTTCTTTTCAAACACGAATGGCCACGAATATCCGCCAATGGACACGAATGGGGAATCCTGTGACGCGGTTCCCTAGTCCTAGGCCGGCACTCTGGGATGATAACGGTGTCTTACCCCGTGGGCGGCAAGATGCCGCCCCTCCGATAGGCATGGCTCCCCCATGGGGTCGGCGTGTTTGGCATCTCTGTAGCCACGAGCGTGAGCGAGTGGGGGAGCGGCTCTGGTCAACTCGCTCACGCTCGTCGCTACCCCCACATCTACCGATGTGTCCGGCGACCTCCGCTCCTCCGATGAACACGCCCTACTCGAAGACCTTCACTACTTTCCGCTTCTTCACGGGATACCAGCGGTCGATCTTCCCTACCAGGCGGGTCACGACCTCGGGCTCCTCGCTGGCCAGGTTGGTCTTCTCGTGGGGGTCGGCCTTGAGGTCGAACAGCTGCGGGCGCCGCTCGTCGCGGGGGTGGGTGGACTGGTAGCGGCCCACCTCGCCGTCGTAGGTGAGCAGCAGTTTCCAGTCGCCCTCGATGCACCAGCGGTAGAGGAGCGAGACCTCCGGGTCTTCGAGGTCGGCGATGTCGTGGGCGAAGCCCTCGCCGAAGAGGGTGTCGCGGCCGATGGCGGTGCCCGCCTTCAAATCCGGCAACAGGTCGATCCCGGGGAGGCCTTCCGGGGTGCGGGCGCCGGCGGCGGCCAGTACCGTGGGGGCGATGTCGATGCTGCTCGCCAGCTCGCTTCGCTCGCCGGGCGGGATGACGCCTGGCCACGAGAACAGGATCGGCGTGCGCACGCCGCCCTCGTATGGGGTCTGCTTGGAACGCGGCGCGTAGCCGCTCCTCTCCGGGTGCTGGATCCAGCCGTTGT
>JANQMB010000190.1 GCA_028280355.1 Verrucomicrobiales bacterium | reverse complement strand
GAACTCGTCGACCCAGCCGGAGAACTGCAGCGCGCTCGACCCCGCGGTGGCGTTCCCTATCCGGAAACTGTCCCCGCCACCGGCGGGGGCCAAGTAGGGCGCGGTGCCGACGATGACGCCGTTTTGCCAGATCCGCAGACCGCCCGCCGGGTCGCCGGTGACCGCCACGTGGTGCCACTCGCCCAGCCCGATGTCCGCGGAGACGGCCGCCTGGTTGATCTGCTGGGAGCCGTTCATGAACAGGTCCTGGCTGCGCCCTGGTGGGACGCGGAAGGCCCAGTGCCACTGGGAGCCGCCGTCGAACCATTTGGTGGCGAACCGTTCCCACTCCCCGCCATGCTCGACCCTGCGGTAGACGAAGGCCTCGATAGTGAAGGAGGGCGCCAGGTCGAGGTCGTCCGAATCTGGTGCGAGCAGCACGGTGGCGTCGCCGGCCGCCTCGCCCACCTGGATGGCCCGCCCGACCACGCCGGGCACGAACACCGCATTCAGCGGGCCGTTGAGGGCAGTGCCAACCAGGGTATCTGCGGTGGTGCCGGAGGTCGCGCTGTCGAGCAGGTCGTTCTCGAAGCTCCACCTGGTCACCACCTCTGAACGTACGCCCCCCGCCGGACAGGCTACCCATAGGGCGGCGAGTGCCCAGGCTCTCAGCGCGGTCGAGGGGTGAGACATGGGGGCAACTTTAGAGTACCGGTGCCACCCGGTTCGGGCAAGGGGGCACCCCCCCACCGGTCGCGCGGGTGACGCCCGTCTGCGCTGTTGCGACGGGTTGGGCGCGGGGTGAGGGTGCGTTCGTCCAGGGTTCCATTTTGGGAGGGTGAAGCATCGCGCTGGTGGGAGGTTCGGGTCCCGGAGTCACTGCTCCATCGCGCGGTAGAAGCCGAGCGGTGGGACCGGCTGCATCTCGAAGTCGAAGCGGGCGGCGATCGGGTCCGTGTAGGTGGTGGTCGCGCCCTGGGAGGGGAACGAGTCCTCGAGTTCGAGCCAGGAGATGCAGTCGGTGGAGAAGAAGACTCTGTACTGCTGCGGGGGCGGCCTCGACCGCCAGGTGACCGACACCTGATCGCCATCAGAGGTGATGTCGATCATGACCAGGTCCGAGGACCCCGGGCTCGCGGCGGCCTCGAAGGCGATGCCGGCCACGGACATCCCGCCCCCGGCCCCGCCGATCACGACGTCGAAGGTGTCCCCCGCCGAGCCGTCTACCGCGAAGAAGAGATAGCCGACGTATCCGACCGCGGGGATCGAGGTCGTAGCCGCGCTGGCGTCGCCGCCCCCCGTCTGGACCAGCTTCACGCTGGTTGGCCTGTGTGCCACCGAGTGGCCGCCGAGGGGGATCGTGACCACGAAATTCGCGTCTTGGAGAAGGTCGAAACTGAGGACTGCGAAATCGCTGCCGTCGTTGCTCGGGTACATGAGGCCGGAGTTGATGTTGCCGGGCGCCCCGATCGCCTGGGTCGGATCGTCGAAGTCGTGGTGCGAGTTGCCGTTGAATACGAAGCCGGCGTTGCTCACCGAGTTGATGTACGGCGGCAGGCTGCTGATGATCGACCGGTCGTCGGCCACGGTGTAGTATCCGTCGGTGCCGTAGGCGTTGTCTCCGTTGGGGTCGAAGGTTTCCGGTTTGGCCACCGAGGTCGTGCGCCAGTCCTCGTGGGTGGTCTCGTCAGATCCCAGATAGCCGATCGCGGTCGCCTTCGCCCCCGGGGTGGCCGCGAGCGTGAGGCCGGCGAGTGCGGCGAGGGATATGGTTCTCCTTCTTGGTTTGTTCATTGTATCTCTCTTTTTCTGTCCTGTCCGGGGAAGGCGGTGCGGCATTCCCGGTTTACCGTCTCGCAAGCATGCGGGAGGGTTCATCGTTCTGCAGGCGGCGGGTGCCGATGTTGTGCCTCACCCCAGGCGGCTCCCAGGCCAGTGGAATGCTTGAGGCAATCGCGGTCGGGGCTAGTCGATGACATGGTGGGGCGGGCTTACGATCCATCGATGCGCCGGGACACGGCGACCGGGTCGGAGGGGGTTCGGGCCATGGTGTTCACCGGGTATGTCTCAGGCATCTCGGCAATCGTTTGCGGGAGGTGGGGATCATGGTGCGGGGGTCGCCCGCCCCGCACCATGATTGGTGTCGGTGGTCCTCGTGTCCTGCGCTAACGACGGCGGCGCAGCAGCAGGGCGAGGCCACCGACGCCAAAGAGGGCGAAGGCCGAAGGTTCGGGAATGGGGGCTGCCGATTCGAAGGCGACACCTGCGATAGCCTCGGCGCCGTTGCCCCCGCCGATGACGATATCAAATGCGTCCCCCGCCGAACCCTCTACCTGGAAGAAGACATAGTCGACACCACCCAGCGCGGGTACAGAGGACGCCGACGTGGTGGCGCTGCCGCCGGTGGTCTGGTCCACGCGCAACGACATGCCGGCCGGCCTATGGGCTGCGGAGCTGCCGCCCAGGGGGATCGTAATCACGAAAGTCGCGCTTTGGGCAAGGCTGAAACGTAGCACCCCTAGTGGGGAGGCGCCGCCGTTGTTGGGGTAGATGAGCCCTGTGCCAACATCGCTTGGCGTCCCTATCGGCTGGGCGGGATCATCGAAGAGAGGGGTTCCAGAGAAAAATCGCTGACCCGCGGGTCTGGTGACCGAGCTTATATAGGGCGCTGAAGTCAGGTCGGTGGCCAGGGCATGGCCGGTGGCCAGAACAGAGTAGCCGTCACTGCCGTAGGCGTTGTCACCGTTCGGATCAAAAGCCGAAGGCTTGGCCACCGAGGTCGTCCGCCATTCCGCATTGGTGGTCTCGTCGGCCCCCAGGTATGTGATGGTGGCGGCCCCGGTGGTTCGTGCTGCGGCTAGGGTGAGGCCGGTGAGCACGACGAGGGACATGGTGTTTCTTAGTGTTTTCATTTTCGTGTTGGGTGTCTTGTTTTGTGCTGTGTCGATGGGGAGTGGTTCGGCGCCCTCGCTTCAAGGGTTCGCGAGTGCGCGGACGGCTTCAGGGCTGAGCTCGCTGTCGAAGATGTAGAGCTCGTCGAGGGTGGCCCCGCAGGACTTGGTGAGGGTCGTCCGCGACGTTCCGACCGTCAGCGGCCGGGCGTCCTCGGTGTCGGTGATGGTGTTGATCGGGGTGCGGAGCGCATCGACGTACCGGGTGGTCTCGCGGCGGCCGTCGAGGTAGAACTGGACGTCGGGCCGGCCGCGGGAGCCGGTCCCGCCCCCATAGGTGATGGCGACGTGATGCCATCGCCCCGTGGTGATGTCGGTGCTGCCAATGAACCAGCCCGGGCCCAGCAACAGGTGTAGCCGCGTCGCTTCGACGCGTTTCGCCCGTGGCTTCAGGGGGTCGGTGTAGTCGACGTTCGTGGCGCGCACGATCCACTCGCAGTTCGCGCTGCGAGTGTTCTCCCAGTCCCCCCAGTTGAGCAGGGTGGTATCCCAGTTGTTGTGATCGGCTGGCATCCTGATCCAGAAGGCGATCGACCGGGGCGCGTTCCCGGAGATGCCGGGCCAGTTCGACTGCAGATAGTCGCCGTGTCGGTCGAAGTCCAACGCCCCGCCGACCCGGCCCTCGACGGGCGATGGTCCCTGGTCTGGCAGGCCGCGCCTCAGCTCGATCTCCCCTGTGTCCGGGTGGGTCCCGGCGGTCGGCACCAGCCCGTCGCGGATGCTGTCGAAGGACCAGTAGAGATGGGGGGGGAGGAGGTTTTCCTCCGGCAGCGTGACGAAGAAGAGATCCGCCTGGAAGGCGATCTCCCCCCAGCCCCCATCGTCGTTTACCGAGCGCGCCTCGTAGGCCTCCAGCTCGATGGTCTCGCCGGCCCCGTGGTGGCTGCGGACGCTGACCAGGCCGGCGAAGACGTGTACCTGATCGTGGGTGTCTGGTTTGGAGACGACGCCGAACTCGGTGCCGAGGTCGGTGAGCAGGAAGTCCGGGGTGTCTACCTGGAACCCGACCGCCCCCTCGGAGACCTCGAACCACGCCGTGCCCTCGGCGAGCCCGACCAGGCTCTCGGCGCGCACCGTCAGGTCGGCGGGTGCCCGGACGATGCCGCGGACGCCGGAGCTGTAGTCCAGCTCCATTGCGCCGGAGCGAAGC
>JANQMB010000182.1 GCA_028280355.1 Verrucomicrobiales bacterium | reverse complement strand
AGGGCGGGGGGCTAGTCCACCGAGCTGATCACCTCCGGGACGGTGGTGGCGACAGGGCCGCCGGCCGTCACCCCGGGCGCCGCCGGGTCGGCGGGCGTCGCTCGAGGCGCACTGGACGAACCCGGTTCGACGGGTTCTGCGGGTGGGGCCACCGGAGGGCTGATGTCCGAGCCGAACTCTTTCTTGGTCGGCGACAGGGCTTCACCTGATGGGCCGACGCTCCCCGGATCCCCCCTCGAGGCGAGCGAGCTGCCCGGCTCTTCGGGCTCCCTGGTCCCGCCCTGGTTTTGGGTCTGGTCCGGGGGTGCGGGGGTGCCCTCCCCGTCGTCGCCATACATCTTGCTGATGGCAAACGCCACCGGGATGCCGATCACGAACAGGGCGGCGGTCGCCAGCGTCCCGTTGGAGACCTTGCGCTCCGGCTGCTCCTCCTCCAGGTCCTGGAACTCCGAGCTGACGGCGATCCCCTCCAGGAAGGCGACCTCGTCCTCGTGGGTGATCAGCTGTTCGTCCTTTTCCGCGAGGTAGGGGCGCGGGTCGATGCCGAGAAACTTGCAATAGAGGCGCAGGAAGCCTTTGGCGTAGACGTTGTTCGGGAAATGGGAGTAGTCCTCGCTCTCCAGGAAGCGGATGGTCGAGGCCGGGATTTTGGTCCGGTGGGCGACGTCCTCGACGACGAGACCCATCGCCTCGCGGGTCTGCGTGAGCTGTTTGCCGATCCGGGTATCCATTTTCCGAAAACCCGGCCGGCACCGCATAGCGGCGGCTCCCGCCCCCATGTTTTGGGGCGTGTCCCGGGTGCGGGACGATAGCCGAACTAGTCTGCCAAATCGACCAAAATCTCCCGCGGCTTGGCCCCGTCGCCGGGGCCGATGATGCCCCGCATCTCCAGGATATCCATCATGCGGGCGGCGCGGGTGTAGCCGAGCCGCAGCCTGCGCTGGAGCAGCGAGGTGGAGGCGCGGCGTTCCTGCTCGATCACCTCGATGCACTTCTCGACGATCTCCTCGTCCTCCTCGGACACCTCTTCCTCGTCGCCGGCATCGCCGTTGATGGTGTCTTCGATCTCCTGCTCGAAGATGGGCGAGGCCTGGTCGGCGCAGAAGTTCACCACCGAGAGGCACTCCTGGTCGGTGATGAGGGCGCCCTGGGCGCGCTGCAGCTGGGCGCTGCCCGGCGGCAGGTAGAGCATGTCCCCTTTGCCGACCAGTTTCTCGGCGCCTTTGTTGTCGAGGATCACCCTGCTGTCGAGGGCGGACGAGACCTGGAAGGCGATGCGCGACGGGATGTTGGCCTTGATGATGCCGGTGACGACATCGGCGCGCGGGGTCTGGGTCGCGATGATCAGGTGGATGCCGGCCGCCCTGGCCTTCTGGGCGATCCGGGCGATGGCCTGCTCGACGTCCGCCGGGGCGGTCTGCATGAGGTCGGCCAGCTCGTCGATGATGACGACGATGTAGGGCAGGCGGTCGGGGATGTCCTCGACGCCCTCGCCGTCCGCGGCCTCGACGGAGGCGGCGATTTCGCCATCGCGCTGCCGCTGGGTGCGGCCGGCCCGCTGCGAGGGTTCGGCGTTGGTGTGCACGGCGTGGGTCGTCAGCAGGTCTTCGCTATGCGCGGCCGGCACGGGGTCCTCCCAATCGTCCTCGGCGGCCTCTCCGGCGGAGGCCCCGTCGCTCTCTTCTTCCTCACCCTC
Organism: Verrucomicrobiales bacterium; assembly: GCA_028280355.1. Classification (GTDB taxonomy): domain Bacteria; phylum Verrucomicrobiota; class Verrucomicrobiia; order Verrucomicrobiales; family DEV007; genus JANQMB01. The sequence continues at coordinate 20,692 of JANQMB010000182.1, read as the reverse complement.
TTCGTACTCGACCTCGACCTCCTCGTATTCGTACTCCCATTCCCCATCTTCCCCGTCTTCACCTTCACTTTCGTCTGCCCCCTCGACTTCCTCGTATTCATATTCCCATTCGCCGTCGCCCCCCTCCTCGGTTTCAGCATCACCGCCATCTTCGACCTCTTCCCACTCTTCGTATTCCTCGGCCCCGGCGTCCGCGAGGTCTTCCGCCTCGTCGAAGTCGAGTTCCGACTGGCCCTCTTCGTCGAAGAACTCGCCGCCCCCCCCGGCCGCGGCGGCGGCCACGCCATCGGCCGGCTTGCGCTCGTTGAACGAGTCGAAATTGCGCACGTTGAGCTTCGCGAACAGCTGGTAGCGCCGCTCCATCTCGTTGACCACCCAGCGCAGTGCCAGCAGGACCTTCTTGGGGTCGGTGACCACCGGGACGATCTGGTGGGGGAGGTTGTTGTAGACCTGCATCTCGACCACCTTCGGGTCGATCATGATGAAGCGGAGCTCGTCCGGGGTGAAGCGGTAGAGCATGCTGGCGATGATGCCGTTGATGCACACCGACTTGCCCGCGCCGGTGGCGCCGGCGACCAGCAGGTGGGGCATCTTCGCCAGGTCGCCGATCACCGTATTGCCGTAGACGTCCTTGCCCAGGGCGAGCGGGATCTTGTGCTTCGGGTCGGTGAACGCCGGGTCGGTGAACAGCTCGCGCAGCGGGACGATGATCTTCTCGTTGTTGGCGATCTCGATCCCCACGGTGTCCTTGCCGGGGATCGGGGCGAGGATGTTGATGCGCTCGGCGCGGGTGGCGCGGGCGATGTCGGCCTCGAGCTGCGTGATGCGGCTGACCCGCAGCCCCTTGCTCGGGTAGATCTCGTAGCGGGTGATGGTCGGGCCGCGGGTGATGTCGCCGGCCGTGACCTTGACGTTGAAGTGCTCGAGCGTGTCGATGATCGTGTTCTGCGTCTGGATCAGCAGGCTGCGGTCGGCCGGCTTGCGCTCGTCCTGCTCGTCGAAGTTGAGCAGCTCGAGGTCGGGCAGCTCGTAGTCTGGGAACTCCACGTCGGCGGGCGGCGTGAACCCGGTGCCCTTGCCCGCTGCCGCCTTCGCCCGGTTGGCCGCCAGCACCTCGGCGATCGACGGCTTTTTCTCGTCGTCGTCCTCCGCCATGCGGATCGAGGCGTCATAGATCTTCGGCTCCGCGCCGGCCTCCGGCTCCAGGTCGTCGCCCCCGGCTTCGGGGGGCTCCACCTCGGCGGCTTGGGCGGCCCCTGGGAGGGGGAGTTCGACCGTCGCCTCGGCGGCCTCCGCCCGCGTGGGTGTGGCGGCGCCCTCGACGGCGACCCCGGCCTTGCCGATCTTGCGCTCGAGCTTCTTCTGTTCGCGCTCGAGCTTGCGTTTCTGCATCACCAGCCGCTCGGCCTCGCTGGCCTCGGCCATGCGCGCCTCCTCGCGGCGTTCGCGCAAGCCGCGGAACGCGTCGCGGCAGAGGGTCACGAAGTGGACCGGGTGGAAACCCGTGACCATCACGGTCGCCGCACAGTAGACGGCGAGCATGATCAGGAAGGCGCCGACGGTGCCGGTGAGGCCGGCGAACAGCCCGGCGCCGATCCCGAGCCCGACGATCCCCCCGGCGCCCGGGATGTTGTAGACCTCGGGCCAGGAGCGGAAGAACCAGCTCTGGTATTCGAGGAGGCAGCAGCCGGAGAGCAGCAGGAGCGCGAACCCCACCATGGCGCGGCGCGAGGTGCGGGCGCCGAACATCAGCTTCGCGGCGCCGAACCAGATCAGGCACACCGGCATCAGGTAGCTCGCCGCACCGAAGATGTAGTAGGAGAACCCCGCGCCGATCGCCCCGAGGCGGCCGATGAAGTTCTCCGCTGGCGTATTCGTCTCGGTTCCGCTACTGAACGGGATCTTGGTCGGCAGGTCGTCTGGCGTGAACGAAACCAACGCCAGCAAGGCAAGCAGGCCGGTGCCCATCAACGCGATGCTCAGCACCTCCGTATTTGTGGGGTCGAACCCCTTGGTGCCTGTTTTCCGGCGGTTCCGTTTCGCGTTGGCCATGCAGTTTTTCGAAATTGGTCTCCTGGCGAGCGCCCGCAGGGAGGAGCTATACCCGCAACGTAAAAATTACCCCCAGATCCCTTAAGGTTCAAAAATAATCTGAAATTCATAAAAACTAACATTTCCGAATTAAATGCGAGATTTGCTAATGGTGTTCGCGAAGTGGCCAGAGCCGGGGAAGGTGAAGACGCGGATCGCGAAAGTGCTTGGCGACGAGGAGGCGGCGGCGATCTATCGCGTGTTGGTGCGACGGGTGATGGAGAACTTGGCGGCGTTCTCGCGGGGGGCGGGGGATCTGTGGCTCGTGGTGGATCCGGCCACCCGCGAGGCAGAGCTGCGGGGGTGGCTGGATGGGGAGATGGCTGCCGCGGGATGGTCGCCCGAACGGGTCGAATATCGTCCTCAGGCCGATGGCGACCTAGGCGACCGGCTGCGGGGCGCCTTCGAGGCGGCGTTTCGGGCTGGCTATCGACAGGTGGCTGCCATCGGCACCGACTGCGTCGATCTGGAAACCGATCTCGTGACGCGAGCTTTCGCCTCGGCCGCGGACGTCGTGTTTGGCCCCGCTGGGGACGGCGGCTACTACCTCGTCAGGCTCCGGGATCCCGCAGGGTGCGCGGTTTTTGACGGCGTTCCCTGGAGCACCGGGCAGACGCTGCAGCAGAGCTTGGCCGCCGCCGGTCGGGCGGGGCTGGGGGTCGAACTGCTTGCCGAGCTCGACGATATCGACACCGCCGAGGATTGGCGGCGTGCCGGGCGGCGGACGTGACCCGCTAGGACTCCGCGGCGAGGTCGGCGTCGTCGGCCGACTCGACGAACAGATCGACCCACGAGATATACGCCATCGGCGCCGAGTCGCTCATCCTGGCGCCCAGTTTGGTGATCCGGGTGTAGCCGCCAGGGCGGTCGGCCGAGGCCGGGGCCACTTCGGCGAAGAGTTTTTTCACCGCCTCTTTCTTGCGGAGGAAAGCCAGAGCCCGGCGGCGGTAGTGCACCGCCTTGGCCTTGTCCCCAGCCTGTTCGGCGGCGATCCCCTTCTTCCCGGTGGTGACCAGCTTTTCGACGACCGGCCGGAGCGCCTTGGCCTTCGCCAGGGTGGTGCGGATCTGCCGGTGTTCGATGAGGCTACAGGCCTGGTTGGCGAGCAGGGAGCGACGGTGCGCCTTGGTGCGCTGGAGCTTGCTGGTCTTGCGTCGGTGTCTCATGGCCTAGTTTGCCTGTCGGGATGGGTTGGAAATAGAGGGAGGAGGGCTGCGCGGGGGCGGGAATTATAGGCTTCCCACCCCCGCGCGCAACGGGAATTTCCGGGCTCCGCGCAGTCCGCGCGGTGCCGGGAGCGCCCTAGTCGTCGAGGTTGGCGGCGATGAGGTCCTCGAGGCCAGGGCCCTCGGGTTCGGCGGTGTGCAGGGTGCCGCTGGTGAAGGACGGGTCGATGAGGCTCGGGTCGAGCTGCATGCCGAGCGAGAGCCCGAGCTCCTGCAGCTTCTCCTTGATCTCGTTAAGCGACTTTTTACCGAAGTTGCGGTATTTGAGCATCTCCGCCTCCGACTTCAGCGCCAGCTGGCCGACGCTGGTGATGTTGGCGTTGTTGAGGCAGTTCGCGGCGCGCACCGAGAGCTCGATCTCGTTGACGCTCATGTTGAGGAGCTTGCGCAGCTCCGCGTTCTCCTCGCTCTCGGCCTCCGGCTTGTCCTCGAACTCGATCTGGTTGTCGTCGTAGTTGACGAACACATCGAGGTGGTGGCGGAGGATCGCCGAGGCCTGGGTGACGGCGTCGTGGGCCTCGATCCGGCCATCGGTCCAGACCTCGAGGATCAGCTTGTCATAGTCGGTGCGCTGCCCGACGCGGGTATTCTCCACCGCGTACTTCACCCGCACGACGGGGGAGAAGATCGAATCGATGGGGATCACGCCGATCGGCATGTCGCCGCGGTTGTTCTCGTCGCCGGTGGCGAAGCCGCGGCCGACGCGAACCTCCATCTCGCATTCGAAGGAGGTCTTGCGGTCGAGCGTGCAGATCACCTGGTCCTTGTTGACCACCTCATACTGGGCGTCCTCGGTGATGTCCGCCGCGGTCACCTCGCCGGTCTTGTTGACCTTGAGGCTGAGCATCTTCGGGTCCTTGTTCTCGAAGTGCTTGAACTTGATCTTCTTGAGGTTGAGGACGATGTCGGTGACGTCCTCGACGACGCCGGGGAGGCTGCCGAACTCATGCTGGGCGCCCTTGATCTTCACCGAGGTGATCGCCGCCCCCTCGAGCGAGGAGAGCAGCACGCGCCGCAGCGAGTTGCCGATGGTGTGGCCGTATCCGGCGTCGAAGGGCTCCGCCGAGAAGCGGGCGTACATTTCCGTGGCGGTGGACTCGTCTTTGGTGAGTCGGTCCGGCATTTCAAACCGGGCTAGTCTAACAGGCATGGTCGTTTTTCTGGTTTGCCGGGTTTCCCCTGGCGAGCGTGGTGACCCAGTCTTGCTAGCGACTGGCACTCAGGGACCAACGGCAGATTATTTGGCTCGCGGGCGGGGAATCTCGCGAGTTCGCCCCGTTTTGCAAGGGCGAATTCCAGGCTTTCTTCGTTTCCCCCAGACCCGGAGACAAAGAAGACCCGCCCAACGATGGGCGGGTCTCCGGAAACGCTTCGGGCGCGCCCTCGGCTGGGGCGTGGCGCCTGGCGATCGGCCGCGGGTGCCTAGTAGGTCTGCTCGCGGGTGTTGTTGAACTTGCTCTGGAAGCCGAGCTCTGGGGCGACCTCGTGGTAGCCGTGGTTGAGATCCCACCAGATGCTCTTGCCGCGGTAACCCGGCCGGAAGCTGCCCTTGTAGGTCTTGACGGGGAAGGTGGCGAACTCGAAGACGCCGTACCCAGCCCGCACGAGGGTGCGGTAGCCGCCCTTGATCAGCCCGTAGCTCCCCGCGTGGACGGCGCCATCAGACTCCAGGGTGCGCCTCCAGGTGCTGGGGATCTCGTTGAGGCCATAGAGGATATTGCCCACGGCGCGCGACAGCTTGCCGATCCGGTTGTGTTTGCCCCCCGGCGGCGACTGGATGTCCGCGAACGAGCTGGAGGTGACGAGGAGGCAGGTGGCGAAGGCGAAAACGACGAGTCTTTTCATGGGTGGGTAAATGCAGAGTAGAGTGCCAGGAGAAACTTTGACAACCCTAATTTTCGAAAAATCTGCCAGCCTACCCCCTGGGACGTAGCCCCCCGCTGGCGCCCCCGCCCCCGCCCGCCGGGCAAATATTCGCCGAATAAGTTGCGATCCCGGGGGGGGCTTCCTATGGTGCGCGCCGCATGCAAGAGCAGGTTCAGACATTGGTCGACGCTGGCAGATTGGACCCCGCGACGGGCGAAAAAGTGTCCGCCCTGGAGCCGGGGGTCTTCTGTCTCCACAAGAGCTGGGGGCCCGGCGTCGTCAAAGAGTGGGACCTGTTCGGGGACAGGATGACGATCGACTTCGAGGGCAAACCGGGGCACCCGATGAAGCTCCAGTTCGCCGCGACCTCGCTCGAGGTCCTCTCGGCCGACCACATCTACGCCAAGTATGTGGGCGACAAGGAGGCGACCCAGCAGATGGCGCTCGACGACCAGGTCGGTTTCGCGAAAACGGTGCTGACCAGCTTCGGCGGTTCGATGCTGCTCGACGACTGGGAGGACATCGTCAAGGGGCGGATCGTCCCGGAGGCCAAATACCGCAGCTGGTGGGAGGGCGCGAAGAAGCTCATCCGCACCGACCGCCGGTTCGTGCTGCCGCCGAAGCGGAACGTCCCGTTCGAGCTCCGCGACGAGAGCCTCAGCCCGGCAGAGGCCCTGATCGGAGATTTCGACGTGGCCAAGGACCCGAAGGCGAAGATCAAGGTGCTGGAGGCGATCCGCAAAGACCTGGACATTTTCGAAGAGCCGGCGATCGAGCTCGAGGAGACCCTCAAGGCGACCTCGGCGGCCGTCTCCGTCGCCATGCGCCGCGCCCCTGGCCCTGCGATCGAACTCCTCCTCGCCCGCGACGACCTGGTCGCCGACATCGACGGGCTGGACGAGGTCGAGGGGCTACAGCTCGCCGACGTCCTGCGCGACAACGTCGAGCGCCTGCCGGAGACGGTGAAGGGGATGGGGGTCGGCCGCCAGCGCCAGGTCTACGGCGCCATGGAGGAGGCCTTCGGCGACACGTGGGTGGAGCGGTTGATCGGTTGCCTCGAGGGCTCGGGCGCCCGGGCGATCGCGGAGATTTCGAAGTTCCTGGTGGAGAGCGACAAGGGCGAACAGCTCTCGCAGCACCTGGCGACCGGCCTCGGCCAGCGCGGGCTCGGCGCCGAGGTGCTCGCCTGGATCTGCAAGGAGCGACGCGGCGTGGCGGTGGAGGCCTTCGCGCAGAAGGGGGTCACCGCGGCGATCATCGGGGCGCTGGAGCGCGACCACCTCGACGAGTCGACCCCGAAGACCAACCGGCTACACGACCTGCTCCTCGACGACAAAGAGCTCATCGGCGACCTGCTGGCCGACAGCGACACCACCGAGATCCGGCATTTCACGCGCCGGATCCAGGCCACGCCGGTCTTCGAGGGGCTCAACAAGAACTCGCTGCTAGCGCGTATCATCAAAGCCTTCCCGCAGGTCGAGGACCTGATCACCGGCGAGAAGGCAGGGGAGGAGGCCGAGGCCGAGCGCAAGGCGGGCCTGATCGTCTCCTGGGAGAGCCTCAGGGGGCGCCAGGAGAAGCTCGACGATATCATCAACAAGAAGATCCCCGAGAACTCCAGGGAGATCGGCGTCGCCCGCGAGTACGGCGACCTGCGGGAGAACTTCGAATTCAAGGCCGCCAAGCAACAGCAGGCCGTCCTCATGCGACAGAAGGCCGAGCTGGAGGCCGAGCTCGCCACCGCGCGCGGCACCGACTTCTCCGACGCCGACACCTCGATGGTGTCGGTCGGGACGGTCGTCGGTTTCGAGAACCTCGACAACGGGGCGGCGGAGACCGTCACCGTGCTCGGCGCGTGGGACACCGACACCGAGCGGCACATCGTCTCCTACCTCTCGGGCATGGGCGCCGCCCTGCTCGGCAAGGCGGTCGGCGAAGAGCTCGAGCTGCCGACCGAGAACGAGGGCGAGAGCCGCCGGGTGAAGGTCGTCTCCATCAAGGGGTACGCGGGCGAGGGATAGGCCGCCGACTTTGTCCATCCGCCGGCCGGGGCGGGGGGCGTGTCCCCCGGCGGCTGCGGATCAACCGATTACCCAACCAGACACCCAACCTACCAACGACCACCCATCACCCATGTCAGCCACCACCATCAGCGAAGTCATAGGCCGCGAGATCATCGATTCGAGGGGGAACCCGACGGTCGAGGTCGACATCAAACTGGAGGGGGGTGCGACGGGGCGCGCCGCCGTGCCCAGCGGGGCGAGCACCGGCGAGCACGAGGCCTGGGAGCTGCGCGACGGCGACGCCTCGCGCTACCGGGGCAAGGGCGTCCGCAAGGCCGTCGCCAACGTCAACGAGCGGATCGCCAAGGCGCTGGTCGGCAGCGACGCCGCCGACCAGAAGGCGGTCGACGCGGCGATGCTCGACCTGGACGGCACGCCCAACAAGGCGGAGCTCGGCGCCAACGCGGTGCTGGGAGCCTCCCTCGCCAACGCCAAGGCGGCGGCGGCGGCGGCGGGCCTGCCACTATATAGGTACCTCGGCGGCGACGCGGCGGTGACGCTGCCGGTGCCGATGATGAACATCATCAACGGCGGCGAGCACTCCGACGCCCCGATCGACTTCCAGGAGTTCATGATCATGCCGAAGGGCGCGCCGAGCTTCTCGGAGGCGCTCCGCTACGGGGCCGAGATCTTCCACTCGCTGGCCGGCGTCCTGCACGACCGCGGGCTCTCCACCGCCGTCGGCGACGAGGGTGGGTTCGCGCCGAATTTGAAGTCCGCCGACGACGCCCTCGAGGCGATCGCGCTGGCGGTCGAGAAGGCCGGGTACTCGCTCGGCGACCAGATCGGGATCGCCCTCGACGTCGCCTCGAGCGAGTTCTACGACGCCGGGAAGGGGAAGTATGTGTTCAAGAAGTCCGACGGCTCGGAGCGCAGCGCCGAGGAGCTGGTCGATTACTATGCCGCCCTGCAGGCGAAGTTCCCGATCATCTCGATCGAGGACGGCTGCGACGAGAACGACTGGGACGGTTGGAAGGTGCTCACCGACAGGATCGGCGGGACCACCCAGCTGGTCGGCGACGATCTCTTCGTGACCAACGTCCAGTTTCTCCAGAAGGGCATCGACAGCGGCACCGCCAACTCGATCTTGGTCAAGGTGAACCAGATCGGATCCCTCAGCGAGACGCTCGACGCCGTCGCGCTGGCGATGGACAGCGACTACACGGCGGTGATCTCCCACCGCTCCGGGGAGACCGAGGACGCCACCATCGCCGATATCGCCGTGGCGACCAACGCGGGTCAGATCAAAACCGGCTCCCTGAGCCGCTCCGACCGGATCGCCAAGTACAATCAGCTCCTCCGCATCGAGGAAGAACTAGGTGCAAGGGCAGTATATGGTGGTAAGTTAAAAGTCTAGTAATCTAGACTTTTTATGGGGAATAGGAGAGCGCGCCGCGTACCTGACCGTTTCAATACCCAGCCTGCCGGGCTCGACGTCTGGCAACGGTTGACGCGTCTGCTGGTGGTGGCCGCCTTCGTGGGGGTGGGCGTGTTGGTGTTTTCCTTCTTCGTCCCCGAGTGGGAGGAGCTCCGGGGCATGGACGAGACCAACGCGATGCTCGAACGCCGTCGCGATGCCCTGCTCGAACGGCGGGCGGAGAACCTCGACGAGGAGCGGCGCGGCACGGACGATCGCGAGTACCTCGAAGTGATCGCGCGCGACCGGCTCAACCTACAGCTCCCCGGCGAGACGATCATCCGTATCGACCGCGACGGGGGAGGGGGTTAGCCCTGCGCCATCGTCACCACACCGGCCGGAGGGATCGCCGGAGCGGTCCGACGAAGGGCTTGAAAAAGCTTGTCACGGGGGTCAGTTTGCCGTTACAAAAACCCCTCCCGGGCTCGCGCCGCTCGAAGGTGGCACGGGTCGTGGTCAATACCCTCCGCGCACATTGTATTCCGCCAACGAAGACTACCTTCTCGAGATCCTGCAGGAGGCGGACCTGGTCACGCCCGCCCAAATCGACGACGCCCGCGGGCAGCGACAACCGAGGGAGACGGTCGTCGATTCCCTTGTCCGCGTCGGGCACGTCAAAGAGGTGGACGCCGCCCGGGTGTTCTCCGTCAACGCCGGCCTGGAGTTCGTCGACCTGACCCGCTTCACGCCCCCGGAGGAGATCGTCTCGCTGGTCAGCCTCGAGGACGCGAAACGCTATCGCGTGGTGCCGGTCGGCTTCGACCAGAGCCGCCTGCAGGTCGCGGTCAGCGACCCCTTCGACTTCGAGACCCTGGATAGCCTCAACCACGTACTGAACTACGACGTGGATGCCGTCTGCGCCTCGCCCGAGCAGGTCGCAGACGCCATCACCCGCTGGTATGGGGAGAGCATCGACAGCGCCGCCGCCGCCGACGACATGGTGGTGGTCTCCGAGACCTCCGGTGACGGTGGCGTCGGGGCGGGCAAGGCGGAGGCGGGCGATGCGCCGATCATCAAACTGGTCGGCCAGATCCTCCGCGAGTCCTTCAAGGCCGGCGCCTCCGACATCCACATCGAGCCGCTCGAGAAGTCGGTCCGCGTCCGCTACCGCATCGACGGCATGCTGCACGAGGTGGGCAACCACCCGCGCAACCTGCTGAGCGCGGTGATCGCCCGCATCAAGATCATGACCGGCGCCATGAGCATCGCCGAGAAGCGCATGCCCCAGGACGCGCGGATCCAGCTCAAGCTCGGCGAGAAGGACGTCGACCTCCGGGTGTCGACCGTCCCCACCAACCACGGCGAGTCGGTGGTGATGCGGATCCTCGACAAATCGGCGCTGAAGCTGGGGCTCCCCCAGCTCGGCTTCCTCAGCGACGACCAGACCACCTTCGAGCGGCTCATCACGCTGCCGGACGGCATCCTGCTGGTCACCGGCCCGACCGGGTCCGGCAAGACCACGACGCTGTACGCCTGCCTCAACTATATCAACAAACCCGACCGCAAGATCATCACCGTCGAGGACCCGGTCGAGTATCAGATGTCGGGCATCAACCAGGTGATGGTGAAGGAGGAGGTCGGCATGACCTTCGCCGCCGCGCTGCGTTCGATCCTGCGGCAGGCGCCCAACATCATCATGATCGGGGAGATCCGCGACCTCGAGACCGCCTCCATCGCCATCAACGCCTCGCTGACGGGGCACCTCGTCTTCTCCACCCTGCACACCAACGACGCCCCGAGCGCCGTGGCCCGCCTCGCCGACATCGGCGTGAAGCGGTTCCTGATCGCCTCGGCGGTGCGCGCGATCATGGCCCAGCGGCTGGTCCGCAAGCTGTGCGACGAGTGCAAGACGCCGGGCGAGCTCACCGAGCGCGAGCTCCGCGCGCTGGGGATCGACGCCGCGCAGCTGGCCGAGTCCTCGGTCAGCGCCCCCGTCGGGTGCGTGCGCTGCCGGGCCACCGGCTACAAGGGGCGCGCCGGCATCTTCGAGATCTTCGAGATCGACGACGAGGTGCGCCACATGGTGAACGAGAACCTGTCCACCCCGCAGCTGCGCCGGCAGGCGCGCGAGCTGGGCATGCGCACCATGCGCGAGGACGGGATCCGCAAGGTCCTCAACGGCATGACCTCCGCCAAAGAGGTGCTGCACGTCACCATGGCCGACTCGGACTAACAGGATCCCCACGACGCCCGAACCCCGCCCCCCATTACCCACCTGCCATGACCCCCGGACCCGTCCTCGACCTCCTCAAGTCGCGCGGATACATCGACGACTCCCAACAGGAGGAGCTGCTCGGGCAGATCCAGCAGAGCGGCAAGGACGTCGCCCAGGCGGTGGTCGACTACGGGCTGATGGAGCGCGACCACGTGTTCGGCCTGATCGCCGAAGACCTCGGCGCCCAGTACATCGACCTGCGCGGCTTCAACCCCCAGCCGGAGCTCATCGCCGCCATCCCGTCCGGCACGGCGCGCCTCTACCAGGCCGTGCCGGTGAGCTTCGACGGCAACGCCCTGTCGGTGGCCCTGGCCGACCCGCTCAACCCGCAGACCGGCGAGGACCTGCGCTTCGCCCTCGGCAAGGAGGTGGTGTTCTGCGTGGCGGACACCCGGCAGGTGACCGACTTCATCGAGCGGGTCTACACCGCCGGCGAGGGCGCCGGGGCGATGGACGACATCCTCGGCCAGCTGAAGAAGGTCGCCCTGAGCGACGAGGACCCGGACGCGGAGGCGAACTCGGCACCGATCGTCCGCTACGTCGACCTGGTGCTGGAGCAGGCGATGCGGGAGCAGGCCTCGGACATCCACTTCGAGCCCTTCGAGGACGACTTCAAGATCCGCTACCGCGTCGATGGCGCCCTGTACGAGATGGCGCCGCCCCCGCTGCACCTGGCGAACACCATCATCTCCCGCATCAAGGTGATGTCGAACCTCAACATCGCCGAGCGGCGCATCCCCCAGGACGGCCGCATCGTGATGAGCCTCGCCGGGCGCGACGTCGACTTCCGCGTCTCGACGCTGCCGACCACCTTCGGCGAGAGCGTCGTGCTGAGGGTGCTCGACCGCTCCTCGGTCAGCCTCGACCTGGAGAACCTGAGCCTGCCCCCCAACATCGCCGAGTACATCGAGGAGACCATCGTCAAGCCGAACGGGATCTTCATCGTCACCGGCCCGACCGGGGCGGGGAAGACCACCACGCTCTACGCCTGCCTGCGCCGCATCAACACGATCGACAGCAAGCTGCTGACCGCGGAGGACCCCGTCGAGTACGACATCGACGGCATCATGCAGGTCCCGGTGAACGAGAGCATCGGCCTCAACTTCTCGCGGATCCTGCGCGCCTTCCTGCGCCAGGACCCCGACAAGATACTCGTCGGCGAGATGCGCGACGTCGAGACGGCGCAGATCGCGATCCAGGCCTCGCTGACGGGGCACCTCGTCTTCTCGACCCTGCACACCAACGACGCCGCCGGCGCGGTCACCCGGATGATCGACATGGGCTGCGAGCCGTTCCTTGTCGCCGCCTCCCTCGAGGGCGTGCTCGGGCAGCGCCTGCTGCGGACGATCTGTGAGGAATGCCGGCAACCGTACGTCCCCAGCGCCGCCCTGTTGGGGGAGCTCGGCCTCAGCCCGGAGGACATCGGCGAGAAGCAGTTCTACACCGGCGCGGGCTGCGAGAGCTGCGGGGACACCGGCTACCGCGGCCGCCAGGGCCTCTTCGAGCTGCTCGATATCAACGACCCGATCGCCGAACTGATCACCGAACGCGCCCCCACCGTCGTCCTTCGCCAGAAGGCGATCGAGCTCGGCATGACCACCCTGCGCGAGGACGGGCTGCGCAATATCTACGGGGGCAAAACCACCATCGAGGAAGTCCTGAAATACACCTAGGCGCCCCCGCGGCCCGCGGCCGGGCAGACAGGATTTGATAAATTGCTGAATCCAGGCGAAATATAAGAAATTCTGTTAATTGACGGATCCCCAGATATGGCCCCGGGGGCGATTCGAGCGTTGCCATCGGCGCCGTCAATCCCCATAGTTACCTAAATACCCCACCCAGCGCCCAACCCAACCTCACCCGCCCTATGCCGCTATTTAACTACATCGCCATCGACGCCAAAGGCGAGGAAGTGACCGGGAGCCTCGACGCGGGTTCGGAGGCGGAGGCGATAGGCCAGCTCCGCCACTCCGGGGTCTACCCCACCCAGGTGGTCCAGGAGGGCAAGGGCTCGCTGAGCATCGCCAAGGGCAAGCGCAAGGCCAAGGGGCGCACGCGGGCCAAGTCCAAGAGCAGGGAGGTCGGCCTGTTCTCCTCGGGCAAGGTGAAGGGCAAGGTGCTGATGATCTTCACCCGCCAGCTCGCCACCCTGATCGACTCCGGCCTGCCGCTGCTGCGCGGCCTCACGGTGCTCGGCAAACAGGAGCCGAACCCGGTCCTCAAGCGCACCATCAACAACCTGGCCGACTCCGTGCAGACCGGCTCGACCTTCTCCGAGTCGCTCGCACAGCACCCCAAGATCTTCAACAAGCTCTACGTCAACATGGTGAAGGCGGGCGAGCTTGGTGGTGTGTTAGAGCTGGTGCTGATCAGGCTGGCCGAATACTCCGAGAAGGCGCAGAAGCTGAAGAACAAGATCATCGCCGCGATGGTGTACCCGGTGATCGTCATGGTGATCGCGGTGGCGATCATGATCTTCCTGCTGGTGGTGATCGTGCCGCGTTTCGAGGTGATCTTCACCGACATGTTGGGCTCCGCGGACCAGCTCCCGGAGCTGACCAAGTTCGTCATCAATCTGAGCAAGAACCTGGCGGGGAACATCGTCCCGATCGGCATCGGCCTGATCGCCTTCATCGTCGGGTTCAAGGTGGTGGCCGCCACCAAGGGGGGGCGCAGGGCGATCGACGGCATCAAACTCAAGATGCCGCTGTTCGGCTCGGTGCAGCGCAAGAGCGCCATCGCCCGTTTCAGCCGCACCCTCGGGACCCTGGTCACCAGCGGCGTCCCCATCCTCCAGGCCCTGAACATCACCAAGGAGACGGCGGGCAACGTCGTCATCGGGGACGCGATCCAGGACGTGCACGACGCCGTCAAGGAGGGCGAGTCGATCGTCAACCCGCTCGAGGCGAGCAAGGTGTTCCCGCCGATGGTGATCAGCATGGTCGACGTCGGCGAGGAGACCGGCCAGCTGCCGGAGATGCTCCTCAAGGTGGCCGATGTCTACGACGACGAGGTGGACAACGCCGTCGCCGCGCTGACCGCCATGCTCGAGCCGTTGATGATCGTCATACTGGCGGTGGTCGTCGGCGTGATCGTCATGGCCCTGTTCCTGCCGATGGTGAAGATCATCCAGGGCGTCGCCAACAAGAACTGATGCCGGGCACCCCAGCCCGGGACCGGTTCGTGCGGGGCGCCGCCATCAACCACAGACCCATAGACCCCAGACCCCCATGCACCCCGAGCCCCCAGACTCCATCCGGCGGCCTTCGCGCCGCCCCGCCCGCGCGCAACGCCGCGGTTTCACGCTGATCGAGCTGCTGACCGTCATCTCGATCCTCGCCATCCTGCTGGCGATGACCCTGGCCGTCATCGGATACGCCCAGAACAAGTCCGCCGAGGAACGGACCAGGACCACCCACGCCGCCATCGTGGCCGGCCTCAAGAAGTACTATGACAAGTACGGCGAGTATCCCGAGCCGGCCACCAACACCGGCACGGGGCTCGGCGGCGCGATGTGCCTCTACCAGGCCCTGAACGACGACGGGGACGACCAGATCGTCGGCGGCACCGGCACCTCCTCGATCGGCGAGGCGGGCGAGAACCGCATTTTCGACCTCGTGTCCGACGGCAACGTCGCCAAGGACGGCAGCAAATACTTCGTCAAGGACGGCTTCGACCGCCCGTTCTACTACCGCGTCTACGATCCGGATAACCCGGAGGCGACCAACAACAAGACTTTCGACCTCTGGTCCTTCGGCGACGACAAGGCGAAGGAGGAAGAGGCGCGCTGGATCAAGAACTGGTAGCCGGGTCGATTCGCGGGAGATGGCGTCGGCGGCCGCTGGCGCCGGATGGGTGTTTGCATTCCTATCCCCCTCGTGACAGGGTCGGGTTCGTTTGACCCGAGCCATGCCGCACCCATGTCCTCCACTTTCTCTGGTTAGCGGCCGCCTTCATGGCGGCGGCGGCGCGTCCCCGGCGAGTGGACACCGCCATGGAGGCGCCGCGGTCGGGTGCCTGCGCCCCGCCCGTTGATCGGGTATGCTTGGGGTTCCCTGAGAATCTTCGACCATCGATCTGCCGTGAGTGAAACGATTTGCCGCTGGGGTATCCTCAGCACCGCCGATATCGCCCAGAGGAACTGGGAGGCCATCCGCAATACGGGCAACGCGACCCTCGTCGCGGTCGCCAGCCGCGACCTCGCGAAGGCGCAGCGGTTCATCGACACCTGCCAGGCGCAGGTCCCCTTCCCCCAGGCGCCCAGGGCGTTCGGCGACTACGATGCGCTGCTCGCGGCCGACGACGTCGACGCGGTCTATGTCCCGCTGCCCACCGGCCTGCGCAAGGAGTGGGTGGTCAAGGCGGCGCGTGCGGGGAAGCACGTCATGTGCGAGAAACCCTGCGCCGTGCACGGCGACGACCTCGCCGAGATGGTCGCCGCCTGTGAGGAGGCCGGGGTCCAGTTCATGGACGGCGTGATGTTCATGCACAGCGGGCGGATGCAGGCCGTCCGCGATGCCCTGGACGACGGGCACAGCGTCGGAGAGATCAAGCGCATCGCCACCCAGTTCAGTTTCCGCGCGCCCGAGGATTTCTTCGGCGACAACATCCGCGCCGACCAGAGCCTGGAGCCTGCCGGGTGCCTCGGCGACCTGGGGTGGTACACCGCCCGCATCGCCCTGTGGACGATGCGCTACACGATGCCGGAGGCGGTGTGCGGGCGGCTGCTGTCGGGCGTGGGCGGCAACGGCGAGGCGCCGGCTGTCCCCTCCGAGTTCTCCGGCGAGCTGTTCTTCCCCGGCGGCGTCACGGCGACCTTCTACAACTCGTTCCTCACCGCCCACCAGCAGTGGGTGAACATCAGCGGCACGGAGGGCAACCTCACCATCGAGGATTTCGTCCTGCCGTACTTCGATAGCGAGGTGGGCTTCGACGTGTCGAACGCCGTCTTCGAGACCGACATCTGCAAGTTCAGCATGGAGCGCCACAAGCGCCGGTCGGCGGTGCGGGAGTACGCCACCAACCACCCGGGGTCGCAGGAGACGAAGCTGTTCAGGACGTTCTCGGCTCTCGCCAGCTCCGGCGAACCCGACCCGCACTGGCCGGAGATCTCCCTCAAGACCCAGCGCGTCCTCGACGCTTGCCTTGAGTCCGCCCGCGACGGCGGGCGGCTCGTCGAGCTCACCTAGACAGCTTGCACCGACGGTTCTTGGGGGGATCCACGGGTGCGCAGGTCGCGCTAGTGATCCGGGCGCCGGCCTGCTAGGCTGGCCGGCGATGAAAACCCGCTACCCGCAGCCCGGCTCCCGCAGGACTTTCCTCGGGCGGGCGATGACTGCCGCCGCCGGGACGGTCGCCGCCCCGAACGTCCTCACCGCCAAGAAGGGCGATGCGCCGATCGTCCTCGGGGAAGGCGAGCACCGGTACGAGGTCACCCACGACTGGGCGAGGCTCCCGGACCGGTACCGCTGGCAGACCTCGCACAACGTCGCCGCCGACAAGGACGGCAACCTGTATGTCATCCACGAGGGCAGGGCGGACCAGAAGGACCATCCCTCGATCTTCGTCTTCGACCCGGACGGGAAGTTCGTACGCGCGTTCGGGAGCCAGTTCCAGGGCGGGGGGCACGGCCTCGAGGTGCGCAGCGAGGGCGGCGAGCAGTTCCTCTATGTCACGGGGTTCCTGCACCTGAAGAACTTCGCCAAGCTGACGCTGACCGGCGAGGAGGTCTGGGAGAAGCGGGCGCCGATGGCCTCCGGGCGCTACGCTGAGGGGGAGGACACCGACCCGAAGAACGTCTGGGGCCGGGACCGCTTCATGCCGACGAACTTCGCCTTCCACCCCGAGGACGGCGGCTTCTATCTGGCGGACGGGTACGGTGCGCACTGTATCCACCGATACGATAAGGACGGGAAGTGGCTCAGCGCGTTCGGTGCCCACGGCGAGGGGGACGGGCAGTTCAACCTGCCCCACGGGCTGTGGGTCGACGCGCGTCCGGGCAGGGAGCCCTCAGTCGCCGTCGCCGACCGGGTGAACGCGCGGCTGCAGTGGTTCGACCTCGAGGGCAAGCACCTGGAGACCCTGGGCGGTTTCATCTTGCCCGCCAACATCGACACCCACGGCGAGCTCATGCTCGTCCCCGACCTCAGCGCCCGGGTGACCCTTCTCGGCAAGGACAACAAGGTGGTCGCCCACCTCGGCGAGGACCCCGCCTGGCGCGAGGAGGTGTTGAAGGATGGCATGGCGCTGCGCAGCCACCAGGACCGGTGGGTGGCCGGGAAGTTCATCCACCCGCACGACGCCTGCTTCGACGCGGAAGGGAACATTTTCGTGGCCGAGTGGGTGGCGACCGGGCGGGTGACGAAACTTCGGAAGCTGAGCTAGCCTGCGCGGGATCCAGGCGGCTGGGGGGCTCTACCCGGCGTCCCTCACCGACCCCGGTCCCGGACGGGTGCCTGGCCCTTCCCCGCCTCGAGCTGCTGGCGGCGTGTCCGGGCGGGGTCGAATTTTGTTGTGGGCGACCGCCGGACTGTGGTGGACTTCCAACAGTTGTGGGTGACGGGAGCGGCGAGTTGGGGGAGCTGAGGTCCAGGGGGGACCCGGAGGCGGACGCCGTGATCCGGGGGCTCAATGAGTCCGGGCGGCTGGATGCGGTGAACCGGGTGCTGGGGACCTTGGTCAAGAACGAGGACTTGCCCCCGCCCGACGACCTGCCCCGCCCGGTTCGGGAATACCTGGACGAGTCCTCCCGCCTGCCGGACTGGGCGGACCCCGACAAGATCGAGATCGCCGAGCACGTCTTCATGCTCTACGGGCTCACCGCATACGGGGTGCTCGCCCACGCCAGCCTCCCGGAGTGCTACGTGACCCCGAGTATCGCCGAGGCCCTCTCGACGACACAGAGGATGACCCACCAGGCGCACCGGCGGATTTTGGAGACCTCGCATTTCGTGTTGGGCGTGATGGGCGGGGGCGGCCTGGAACCCGGCGGCGATGGGCGGGGGATCCGCATGGCGCAGAAAGTCCGCCTGATGCACGCGTCGATCCGCTTCCTCATCCTCCACGAGCCCGAGGACGGGGAGCGGATGGCTGGTATGCACCCGATGCAGAGGGGGTTGCTGGGGATGCGCTGGGATGTCGGGGAGCGTGGCCTGCCGATCAACCAGGCCGACCTGTTGCGGACCCTGCTCACCTTCTCGTTCGTCGTGCTGCGGGGGTGGCGCGCGCTGGGCGTCCGCCTGGATGCGGCCGAGGAGGAGGCCTACATCCATTGCTGGAACGTGGTCGGGCACATCATGGGGATCGACTTCGAACCCCTGCCGGAGAGCTACGGGGACTGCGAGCTGCTCTTCGACGAGCTCAAGGGGCGCTGGCAGGGGGACACGGAGGCCGGCCGGTTGCTCACGGCCGCCCTCCTCCGCTTCATCAAGGATCAGTTGCCCTTCGCGTTGCGCGGGTTGCCCCCGGTGCTGCTGCGCAGGTTGGTGGGGAAACAGACCGCGGCGCAGCTCGGCGTCGGCCGCCCGAACCCGCTCCGCTGGGTGATCAACGGCGCCCTGGTCCTCGGCCTGAAGTTCGTCAACCGCAGGAGGCGGACCCTATATGATCTCATGCCCTCGATCCGCATGGACCGCGAGTGGATCAGCCGCCGCCTGCTCGAACGCGTGTTGGCCGTCGGGCCGGAGTGGCGCGAGAACATGTTCGAGATCCCCGAGCGCCTCGCGGACCGCTGGGAGCTGCGCCCCCCTTGGGGAAACCCGTAGCGGGTGGCGCCCCCGCAAGACAGACGCCAGCCAAACGGTGCCCCGAGACTGCCGGCATCGAAGAGATAAAAAAAACGAAAATGGGCTTGAACCCTCCGCCGAAACTTGATGAGATCCTGCCACGAAACGGAATCCGATTCCCGGGGATCTGCCTCGGGAGGCGCACAAGGGAAAAGATATGGGCAATGGCGGGAGGACAAGCTAGTCAGGGATCGAAGGTTCTCATTTTTCTGGCATCCGCCTGTCTGGCAGGTTGCGTTTCACCGCCGGAGGTGAAAGATCTCGGGGCAAGCAGAGCGATCGCTGAAGCGCAGGCGAGCGCGAAGCTCTACAAGGGGCAGGCCTCAAAGGTCTATCAGGGAGTAGGCGCCAAACTCCGAGACGCGCACGCTTCGACAAAGGCCGCCGCAGCCCGTACAAAGGAGCTTGGGAAGAAGAATGAGAAGGGGCTCCTCGGGGATCTCCAGAAGTCGATAAACGAGGTCTCCAAGACTTACGCCGTCGAGCTACGGGCAAGCCCCGAGGGGCTTGACGCTCTCGCTTCTGGGATGAAGGCGCACCTGGCTTCGATCGATCAGCTGATCGCGTTCCTGGAGCTGCTCGAAAGAGAGCAAGCGATACTTAGTGCCTACCTCGATCAAGATGTGAGCCCGTCGAGCGGCTCGGTCGAGAATCTGTCGGCGCAGCTGCAATCGTTGGCGAAGGAACTCAACTGATCGAGACGGATGACGGCTACCAAAACCCTCTTCACCGCCCCGGTCTTTCTCGCGCATGCGCTCATGCTTTTGGGTGGCGGCCACTTGGTCGCAGAGCCCAGGGGGGAGGCCGCCATCGAGGCGATGGTGGCCCAGATGATCGATGTCGAATCGCGGCTGATCGAGAAGCTTGCGGCGCAGGAGAAAACGATCAACTCGAGTTTCAAGACCATGATCGATGGGGCGTCGGACAAAGCGGTCGCCATCGCCCTCGAGCGGACGGCGGATGCGCAGTCCGAGCTCCTGCTGACGCTTTGGCGACAAGCGGATGTCCCGAACCTCCAAGAGGCCATCCTCACAAAGGCCAGCGGCCTCCACATCGCATTCAACGACCTTGTCGCGGCGGAGATCAATCATCTCCGCGTTCTCGATGCGGCCAGACGTGGCGCGTTGGCCAACACGATCAATACTTTAAAGCGATCGAGGGCGGAGCATAAGAAGCTGCTCAAGTACCTCCAAGATGATAGCCTGAGCAGAAAATTGGGCGAACTGGACGTTTCGGCGATCGGGCTCTCTTTCGCGGAGACCGTCAAGGTCGTCGAGTCGTTCCGGGCGGCGGAGAAATCGAGCGAGGAAGAGATAGAAAAGAGAAAGAAAGCGGTAGAGGACGCGCTCAGATCGATCCAGAGGCTCAGCAAATCTGCGCATGATCTAAAGGGGGGCGGCGCGCCCGCCGACCCGGCCGCGTAACCTCTTCAGGCCGTTGTTTCCACCCTGTCAGACAAGATGTCATCCACTCTCAATACGATCTCGGGAATATCTGAAGACTTGGCGACGATCTTCGATTCGATCCGTGAACTCCGGGAGGCGGGACACGACAAGAAGACCCAGCAGCTCGAAACTGACGCCCTGAAGGCGCTCGCCAAGGTAGCGGAGATTGTAGAGGCGAACGCCAAGACGACCCGGCCCAAGACACCTCAGATCGACTATTATAAAGCCAGGATCAAGGAGCTCGATGCGATCATCAAGGATTCGGACAACAGCGTCCACGTGCGGCTCCTGGCGATCGACGAACGGGGGACGAAGAAGATCCAGCTTGCTGGAGCCACGCTCGGCGCGCTCCCGCAACTCGCCTCAATCCTGACGCCCGAGGAGGTCAAGACCTACAAGGAGATCATCGAGGGGGCACACGAAGCTCTGGTCCGCCGCATTCGCCTGGACGCGTGGGTAGAAGCCGTGCTGGACGTGTCCGCCGCCGCTGCGAGCATCGCGACAAAGATCCTGATCGCGTGATCTCTGGTTGAGGATGGGGGGGGGCGCTTTTTCGTAGAACCGAGGTTGCAGGCCGGCGATCTC
>JANQMB010000118.1 GCA_028280355.1 Verrucomicrobiales bacterium | reverse complement strand
TGCGGGCGGCCGTCCCCAGGGCACCCGCCGGCCCACAGCGGGTGACATGGCCTACCGCCGGCGACGGCGAAACGCGAGGGCGAAGCACCCCAGCGAGCCCAGCAACGCCGCGCTGCTCGGCTCCGGGATGACGGTGAACGAGTAGACGGCAAGCTCGCCGGAGGCGATGTTCCCCGAGGCGACCTGCCCGCCGTTCGCGTTGAGGGTGTAGGCGCCGGCGTTCGTGCCCGGGAAAACGTTGCCGTTGGCGAAAGTCGAATTGAACCCGGCGACTACGGCGAGGTAATCGCCCGCGGTTAAGGACCGGGTCAGGAGGCTCGTGCTACCCGATCCGCTGTCATCGTCGTCGCCGAGCACGACGCCAGCAGCAGTATACAGGGCCAGCTCTGTGTCGAAGGCCGACCCCACGGTGCTCAAGGTCAAAGCCCCCTCCAGAAAAGACCCGATGTCCGTGATCGTCGGCGCCCCGCTGTACATGAAGCTCACATCCGTCCATCTCGAGTCCGCACCAGCCCCGTCGTCGAAACCCTCGAAGGCCTCGAAGTTCAGGGTGTCCCCGTTGTTCATCCAGAACAGGCCGTTCTGCGACCGCGCCACATTGATGGTACCCGCAAAGGCGTTGGTCGACGATGGCCTGAACGTCACCGTAGCCCCCAGGCCATTGGTGATCGAATAGCGAGCCTCGCTCGCAAAAGTGTTCGCCGCGATGACCTTCGTCAGATCCCCTGAGAAACTGAGGTTGCCAAAGATCGTCGGCGCCCCGGTATAGGTGCCGGTGAACATCCCGTTGCCCGGGTTCCCGACGCCCGCCACCGAATCGACCGGCCCCGCCTCGTTCACCGTGAACTGGCCGGTCGCCGGAGAGGCGACAAGCCCGGATAACAAAACGATGGCGATAAAAACCGATCTCCACCTCACTCCTTCAGAAAGGCGGCCGCTCAAATCAGAAGACCTCCAAAACGTCATCAGATCACCTAGATGTTAATTAAGTAAAATTAGATATCAGAATTTACTGATATTCGACACGCATAGAACGGCATAGAGACCAGTGCAACCGAAGAACACGAAACGTGGCGTCCGAATCAGGTGTCGAGGGTTCCGGTGTTGCCGACGCCGGGCAGCAACGACACCAACCGTCTTCGAAAAGGGGCGATAATTTATAAATTTTCTCTACCCCCGCACTCCCGAGCTCATCTGACTCTTCTGGGGTGGGGTCTCGATTTTCGATTTGCTATCGGGTGGCCAGACTCTCTACCGTCAGGAGGTCTTATCGGAGAGGTGGAGGCAGATAGCGGCAACGATCACGGAAGCGGGTGCGATATCGGCACGGGGTTCACATCAGTTGCTCCACCGGCAGCTCCGACAGCGCGTAGCCACCACCCCCGGAGGGTAGCGATGTCAGAGCGACGGCCCCCCATCCTCATCGCCGGCGATGCCGCGGTGCCCACCGGCTTCGCGCGCGTCAACGAGGGCATCTTCGTCCCGCTGCACGAGAAGTACGAGATCCACCATCTCGGCACCAACTACCACGGGGACCCACACCAGCTGCCGTGGAAGGTCTATCCCGCCAGCGTCGGGGGCGGGACCTGGGGCGCCCACCGGCTGGAGATGCTGATCGACAAGGTCCAGCCGGGCCTGATCTTTGTCGTCAACGACATCTGGGTCGCCAAGGACTACCTGGGCGCCCTCGCGAACCTGGCGGAACGGCCGCCGGTGGTGCTGTATTGTCCGGTCGACGCCGGCCCCATCGAGCGCGAGGCGATGCTGCCCCTCGGCGGCGTCGAACGCTTCGTCACCTACACCGAGTTCGGCAGACGCGAGGTGGAGGCCGCGGTCGCGGAGGCACGAAGCAACAACGGGGGGTTCGCCTTCCCTGAGGTGGAGGTCCTGCCGCACGGCGTCGACGCGGACGTGTTCCACCCCCTCGACGGCGCCTGCCGCCGGCGGCAGGCGCGCAGGGTGCTGTTCCCCGACCGCGAGGACCTGGACGACGCCTTCATCGTCCTCAACGCCAACCGGAACCAGCCGCGCAAACGGATCGATATCACCATGGAGGGGTTCGCCCTCTTCGCCCGCGACAAACCCGAGAACGTCAAACTCTACCTGCACATGGGCGTGCAGGACCAGGGCTGGAACGTGATCCAGCTGGGGCGCCGGCTCGGCATCGAGGACCGGCTGATCCTCTCGACCTTCGAACCGGCGCTCCCCCCCTTCACCACGAACCACCTAAACCACGTCTACAACGCTTGCGACGTCGGCCTCAACACGGCGATCGGCGAAGGTTGGGGCCTGGTGAGCTTCGAACACGCCGCCACCCGCGCCGCCCAAGTCGTCCCCGCCAAGGGACCGACCGGCGAGCTGTGGGGGGACGCCGGCCTGCTGCTGGAGCCGGCCATGAAGACCACCACCCAGCAGATCCTCACCGACGGCTGGCTGATCGCGCCGGAGACGGTCGCCGGGGCGCTCGAGAAACTCTACGGCGACCGCGGGTTGCTCGAGGAGATGGGCGAACGCGCCTATGCCAACGCCACCCGCACGGAGCTCTCCTGGGGGGAGATCTCCAAACGCTGGGACGCCCTCTTCCAGGACGTGCTGGAAGGGGCGTGAACGACCCTCCGACAACCTCGGCGGCCCCCCGTCTGACAGCCCTCGCGGCGGTCTGGATAGTAGAGGATACGAGGGCGGCAGGCGCCCAGGGGGAGGGGCGGCATCTTGCCGCCTGTCGATGCGCCCCCAGCAGGGCGGCAGGATGCCGCCCCTCCGATCGCTAAGCCGCCTTCAAACAGCTCTAGTTCACCGTCAAGGCCAAGGTCACCCTGGTGCCTTCCGGTTCGGGCACGACACCGTCGAGGACGATGTAGTTCTCCGGATAGCCGACTGGCCCGAAGACGACCTGGTAGTCCAGGTAGCCGCTGACCGCGACCGGCGACCCGGACCCCGGCCCGACGATGGTGCCGGATGCAAAGACCGGCGTACCGCTCGGACCGCCGACGATCCAGCTGATGACCCCGCTGGCGTTGGTCCCGTTGACGACTGTAATGGTATCAGACATAACTCTTCCCTCCTTCTCTGTTCTCTACACTCTCTTACCGATGTGCGCCTGGGATCGACCTAGTCGATCTCCACGCTCAGGATCACCTCCTGCCCCGGCTTGACGGGATTGACGGAGGCATATGAACCCTTCCCGATCGAACTCAGCGCCACCTCGTAGGCGACACCCGGCTCGAGGCCGCTGACCGTCACCGTGGGTGGATCGGTCTTGTTGTTCAAGTTCCCCAACACTCCGGAAGCCACCCCACTACCTGGACCCGGCAACCCCAACCACCACTGGATATCATCTCCACTGGTATCGTTGATAATCACGATACTATCACTCATAAGTTTGATTGTAAGTATCGGACATGGGGCGACAAGCCAAAAAGACGCAAATGTCGCCGGTCCGAGGGTGCCACCCCCCCATCCTCCCTTGCCGCCCCCTAGTGAGAAATGTCTTGTCCGCGGGCCCGTTTCCCCGCAATCACTGTAGCGATCTCCCCGTCCCCGATGCGACCCACCGCCCCGCTACTCGCCGCCCTCCTCGGATACCCCCTCGTCGTCCCAGCGGCCGGGGCGCCGCCCGAGCCCGTCGCCCTGTCCCGGGGCGGGGTCTCCGTAAGCCTCCCCGCCGGGTGGAAACTCCAAACCCCAAAACCAGACGAGCCGCCCGTGTTGGCCGCGCGCTTCGACGCCGACGGGAAGAAGATCGCCGACGCCATGGCGATCACCTTGTCCAAGACGGTCGAGGAGGAGTCTGCGGAACTGGCGGCGTCCGCCGAGCGAAACCCCGACGCAATAAAGCTGGTCAACCGCAGCGAACTCCTGACAGACAGCGGGTTGGAGGGGACGTCCGTGGTGCTCCGGATCGCCGCGAAACACCCGGACTTCGGCGCCCCGCTCTACTTCTGGTCGCTCTACTACCCGCGGGGGGACGGGCGTTCGGTGACCTTCAAACTGCGCTGCGGCGAGACGTCGATCAAAGCGCTCATCCCAGAGTTCAAGGCGATCGCCAGCTCGGCGAAACGCCAGGCGGATCGGCCGATCCCCAAACCCGGGGGCGTCCGGGTCACCGGCGCAGACCAGATCTCGGGACCCTGGCGGAAGGTGTCGATCACCGACCTCGACTCCGACCCCGCCCTGGCGGCCGGGCACGAGATGGGCTTCGCGTTCGGACCGGCCGGTGCGGTCACCAGCTGGGTCGAACGGGAGGGCGAAAAGCAGTCCCGGAAGGGCAGCCTCCTCTTCGAGGACGGGACCGCCTACCTGCAGTGGGACGGCGACGAGGGGAAGACGGCGTTCGAACTCTGGCTGGACGGTGACAAGCTCGCCCTCCGGCAGGCGGACGGTCGGCTGCAGATCGAGCTGCGCAAGGCCGAGGATTGAGGCGCCTACCCTCTCATGCCACCCGTCGATCCTAAAAGGAGGGGCGGCATCCTGCCGCCCATAGGGTAGGCGTGTCGGACATCTCTGTAGCCGCGAGCGTGAGCGAGGGGGAGTCGACCCCTGTCGACTCGCTCACGCTCGTCGCTACCCCCCACATCTGCCGATGCGTTTCGCCGACCTGGAACCTGTCGCAACCCGGGACACGACCAGCCGGCACCCTTCAGTTTTCCGTCCCCGGCCCGTCACCGTAGGCTCTGGGCTGGTACATCGGCAGCTTCTTCCACGTCACCACGTCCCCGAAGTTGCGCAGGATGCTCATGCTGTTCGACGTCGGGTTCCGCCACTGGAAGGCCAACCACGCACAACCGAGATAGAGGTGGGCGGCAACGAACAACAGCAAGAAGGCCCGCGTGAACACCACCCGGCGACAGAACCAGAACACGACGACGAGGATCCCGGCCCCGATGCGGTTCATGCGAGCCCCCTTTCCCGCAGGGTGTTCACTACGATCTGTATCAACACTACCTTCGCACATCGAACTTGTCCCGGACATATAGCCAAGACACCAAGGCGACGGTGACCCAACAGGCGACCGTCTCCCCGGAATACCCCAGGGCGCGCCCGACGACGACCACCAGCGCCAAGACGATGAGGTCCACCCAGCCACCACACATAGCGATAACGAAGCGGGACAGAAATGTGACCGCCCTCCAGGCACCCCGGAGGCACCCCCGCGGGGACGCCAAGGCACCACCCCGACTCGCCGCTTGAACCGTCGTGGCCATGTCGCCTATCGCCCCCTGCGAAGTTTCATCTGGTGCAGGGTTTCCTGTGCACTCCTCATCAGCTCGAGATCCTCCTCCGGGACGATCCCCGCCACCGCATCCAGGGCGGCACGGTTCTCGCGCAACCCCCATTCGGCGAGATCGTCCGCGCCCATACCTTCCGCGGGCGGCGATGCCATCCTCCTCTCCCATACGTGATAGAACGCGTTGTACATCGCCTGTTCCATCTCCTGGTTGCCGATGTCAACGACCTGTCGCCAGGCGCCGAACTCTGCATCGGCGAGCAGTTGCAACACGTTGCCCATCCGCTCGCCGCTGAACTTCGCGAGCTCGGCCTGCTGTTCCGTGGACAAGGCGCCGCGGATCTCGGCGACTCCCGACCCGCTGCCCAGCCCGGCCCGACGGCGGAGGGCGGCGGCAAGCTCGCCATAGCCCGCTCCGATACCGCTCAAAAACTCCTCCATCACCTCTAGAAGCTGGGACGTCGCGACCTGCTCTTCCGCGACATACTCGGTCAGCAACGGCTCGAGGCGCTCCCGCTGCTCCCCGGTCAGCCCCATGCGCCCGATCAGACCTGACACCTTGAGATCGTTCGCAGCCGCACTCGCCCCACCCTCACCCGGATGCTCTTCAGGTCCGGATCCTCGAGCTTTCCCAGGCGACCGCTCTGGCGGCGACGGCGGCAGTGTCCGACCCGATTCGGCCACCACAGGTGACACCTCTCCGCCCGCCGGCGGCACCTGGCCGCCGACCTCCTGCTGGAGCCCCTCCACCTCCCGGCGCAGCTCCCCGATGCGCCCCCTCTGAAGGACGCCAAACAGGAGGCCGGCGGCGAGGATCCCGATGGCGATCGCTAGTCTGGACATGGTTCTTCGCACCTGGGGTAACTTCTCTCTACTCGGACCCCTCCGCGTCCCCGGAATACTCCGTCATCTCCTCTTCGAGGTACTTGCGGTAGACACCCAGCTGGTCGCTGTCGAGGAACTCGGAGAACTTCTTCAGCTTCTCCTCTAACTCCTTTCGATCGATCTCTGCGGGCGAGAGATCCGACCCATCGGGTTCGGCCGTCTCACCCCCGTCTTCGTCATCCCAGTCCCCCCACGACGCCCATTCCTCCTGGAACACCGCCAGCGCCTGGTCTTTCTGCTCGTCGGTGAGCTGCAGTAGCTCCTGCAGATCGGCGAGCTCGCTATAGGCCATGTTCTCCGCAAACTTCTGCATTTCCGCCTCCTCTTCTTTCTCCTCCAACTTCTCCAGTTGCTCCATCTGCTCATCGCTGAGGAACGCCTCTACACCGTCGAGCATCTCGACTCCGCCCCGCAACATCTCCTCCGGCGTCAGATCCATCTGCACCAGATCCATTGCCTCCAGGTCATCGGCCGCCCCATCACCAGCCCCCCCCTTGAGGGACGGGTTGAACGCTTTCCATATCGCCCCCATGGCAGCGTGCTGACGTTCCACGTTTCTGAGCACCTGCCCGCGGACCTTCGCGGCGGTGGCCTCGTCGAGCGCCAGCTCCGCCACGATCTTGTCTACCAGCTTGTTGGCCTCCGCCCGCTGACCCTGCGACGCGAGCGACATGATCGCCCCCATACTCGCCTCGTCCTCCATGATCGACTTGATGTCGTCGAAGAAATCCCACTCCCCCTCCTCGCGGGCAGACTTCCCACCCTCCCCTTTTGTCAGCGCGCTCAGTACCCCCTCTCCCTCCCCATGAGAGCGGCTGGCCGAGAGACCCGCCGGCCGGCCTTCGGCCTGGCTGACCAGTTCCTCCTTCCTGTCCTCCAACTTCGAGATGGCCGCCTGCTGGACGACGATCGGGGTAGCCACCACGAGGGTGGCGACGATTGCGGTCTGTGTCTTGGTCATGGTGATGATACTGGTGAAAGCGGTTGATAGAGCGGAGGTGGCGGGAGCCGCGGCGACCCCGGCGGCGGCCGAGGCGAACCCGGCCGGAGCCGCGTGGGTAGACTGTTGGAGGGCGGCGGCAGCCACCGCGGAGGGGACCACCACCCCGCGCCCCTTCAAGAAACCCTCCACCTTCGACAGCGCCCGCCCCACCCGCTTGCGCGCCGCGTCGGCGCTCGCCCCTTGGGCGCTGCCCACCTCGGCGAGGCCGAGCCCCTGGAAATAGCGCAGCAACAAGGCCTCGCGATCTTTCGCGCGCAGGGAAGCGAGCGCCTCGTCGACGAGCGCGAAGGCCATCGGGGGAACCACGTCGGTGGCGCCCTCGGCGGCCATCGACTCGGTCGCGAACTTCTCCTCACGCCGTTCCCTCCTGGTGTCGCTTTTCATCCTGTTCGCCGATTTCTTGAGTGCCGTTTTGTAGAGCCACCCCGCCAGGTTTGGGCAGGAGGCGAGCATCCGGGCGCGGGCGGCGAGGACGAGGAACACGTCTTGGGCGATCTCCTCGGCAAGACCCGCATCACCCGTCCTGCGCAGGGCGGTGGAGAACACCATGTCCTGATAGCGTTCGACAAGCTGCCGGAAGGGCGCCTCTCGGCCGCCCTCCAGGAACTCGCGGATGAGGCTGGAGTCACTCGCGTCCATTCGGGGAACTATTGTCCACCGGCAGGCCGGAACCGGACAAAAAAGTGTCTGTCCGAGGCGTTCGCCCCCCGGATCACCCCTCCCCGACCCGCCGCCGGGTCACGCCCAGCGCCACCACGGCCGCGGCCGCCATCAGCACCGCGCTGAAGAAAAACGGCGCCCCAGGCACCGGCGTCGACGCCCCGGGGCGGACGAAAAACCAGAAGATCCCGGTGAGGACGACGGGCGCGAAGATCCCCGCCAGGCTGGCGATGCCGGTAAGCGCCCCGTGGATCCAACCCTGTTCGTCGTCGCCGACCTCCCGCGACATCAGACCCTGCGTCGCGGGGCCGGCGAGCCCGCCGATCGAACCAAACACGATCAGCGCGTAGATCTGCCAGGGCTCGGCGGCCAAGCCGAAGCCGACCATCTCGACCGCCATCACTAGGAACCCAACCAGGATCGTCTTCCGCTCGCCCCAGCGGGGCAACACTTTGCGCGCCAAGAAGCCCTGGACGATCACCGACATGATGCCGACGACGACCAGCGAGTTCGCCACCTCCCGCGGCCCCCACCCGTACCGGTAGCCCGTGTACAGAACCCAGACGCTCTGGTAGACGTAGTGCGCGACGTTCAGGAGGAACACCGCCACCGCCAGCCCGAGGATCAGCCGGTTGCGCCGCAGACCCCTCAGCGAGGCGAGCGGGCTGGACGCCGCCCAACTGAACTTGCGCCGGTTCTTCGGCGCCAACGATTCGGGGAGGACGATCAGCCCGTAGAGGCAGTTCAGCAGGGTGATGACCCCGGCGACGATGAACGGCAGGCGCAGGCTGATCGCCCCCAGCTGGCCGCCGATGTACGGGCCGGCGATGAAACCGAGCCCGAAGGCGGCACCGATCAGCCCGAAGTTCGCCGCCCGCTTCTCCGGCGGGCTGACGTCGGCGATGTAGGCGGTGGCGGCGGAGAAGTTCGCCGCCGTCATGCCGGCGATCACCCGGCCGACGAAGAACCAGCCCAGCGTCGGCGCCCAGGCCAACAGGAAATAGTCGAGCCCCGCACCCAGCAGCGAGAAGAGGATCACCGGCCGCCGCCCGACCTGGTCGGACAGGCTGCCCAGCAGGGGCGCGCAGAGGAACTGCATCAGGCAGTACACTGCCACCATGAGCCCGTAGACCGGCGCCGCCGCACCGGCGCCCCCGCCGTGGATCTGCTCGACCAGCTTGGCCAGGATCGGCACCACGATCCCGATCCCGAGGATGTCGAGGAATAGGGTGATGAAGATGAACAGCAGCCCGGGCTTGCGCGCCATGGCCGCCACCCTCCGCTTGATAGTTCCCCCGGGCTACCTGATAGTTCCCGTCCCGTGACCGACGAAGAACAGTACATCCTGGAAGTCAACGACAAGGAGATCCGCTGCCACCGCCCGGACGGCACGCTCGACTCCATCTCTTGGAAGAACCTGCAGCGGGTCGAGATCGTCGTGACCGAGGACGACCCCCTGCCGGCGACCTTCATCACCCTCCACGGCCCGACCGCCGCGGTGGTGATCCCGGAGGGCTCCACCAACGCCGACGACCTCAGCGAGCGGCTGTTCGAACTCGAAGGCTTCGACGCCGACACCTTCGTCGAATCGATGTCCGCCCAGACAGGGCAGACCTTCGTCTGCTGGAAGAAGGACTGATCGCGCGCATGCACCGCGCCCCCTTTCTCGCCTCACTGGAAAACTACGCGGCACGGCACCCGGAGGAGGGGGTTCGCTGCGGACAGTATATCGATTTCGTCAGAGCCCAGCCCCGCTGTTTCGAGCGGGGGCTAGCGGTCGGCCACGTCACCGGTTCGGCCTGGGTGTTGGACCGGGAGGGGCACAGGGTCCTGCTCACCCACCACCGCAAGCTCGGCCGCTGGCTGCAGCTCGGCGGCCACGTCGACGGCCAGCCCGAGGTGCTCGACGCGGCGGCGCGCGAGGCCTCGGAGGAGAGCGGCATCACCTCGCTGGAGCCCGTGTCGCACGAGATCTTCGACCTCGACATCCACCCCATCCCGGCCCGCGGCGACGAGCCCGCACACCTCCACTACGATGTCCGCTTCCTGTTCCGCGCCACCGTCGACGAGGAGTTCACGGTGGGCGACGAGTCCCATGACCTCGCCTGGGTCCCGCTCGACGCCATCGGCGAGTACACGGACGAGGGCTCGATCCAGCGGATGGCGAGAAAGACGCCGACCGCGCTAGCAACATGAGATCCACCGCCGCCGCGCTCGCCCTGCTCGCCGTCCCCGCGACCCTGCCGGCGGCCCCGCCCGCCGTCCCCGGTCCACACAACCACCCCGAGATGGCCGCCGGCCTCGCCGGGGAGGTTCTGCTGACCGAGCTCAACTGCGTCGCCTGCCACCGCGGCGGGGACCTCCCGGCGAAGGGCGCACCCGACCTCTCCGCCGTCGCGACCCGGGTGAGCCCCGCCTACCTCGAGGAGTTCATCGCCGCCCCGCACGCGACCAAACCCGGCACCACCATGCCGGACGTCCTGGGCGGGCTCCCCGAGGGCGAGCGCACGGCCGCCGCCCGCGCCATCGCCGACTATCTGGGGACGCTCGGCGACGGGCTCTTCACGGCCGGGCCGGTCGACCGGGAGGCGGTTGGCCGCGGGGAGAAACTCTTCCACCAGGTCGGCTGCGCGGCCTGCCACTCCCCGGAGGGGACAGCGATCCGGGGGTCGCCGCCCCTCCACCGGATCGAGGACAAATACGGGCTGGCCGGCCTCACCGCCTTCCTAGAGGACCCGCTCGCCGTCCGACCCGGCGGCCGTATGCCCGACCTCCACCTCGACCACTTCGAGGCGGCCGACATCGCCAGCTACCTGCTGCGCGACCAGAAGCCGACACCACCCCGCCGGGTGCGCCGGCCGGAGAACGTCGCCAGGGGCAAAGCGCTGTTCCGGGAGTTCGGCTGCGCACAGTGCCACGCGCCGGGCACCGCCGTGGAGACCTTCGCGCCCCCTCTGGCCGGGCTCGCCCCCGGGGCGACATGCGGCAGCGCCCGCTACCCGCTCTCCGAGACGCAGGGCGCACAGATCGCCGCCGCGCTGGCGACGCCGGATCGCGACCCCAGCCCCGAGGTGGAGATCCAGCTGGCGCTCACCCGCCTCAACTGCATCGCCTGCCATCGCCGCGACAGCTACGGCGGTGTGCCCCCCGGGCGCGACCCCTTCTTCACCACCTCCAACCTCAACCTCGGCGAACAGGCCCGCATCCCGCCGCCCCTGACCGGGGTCGGCGCCAAGCTCGACCCCAAGTGGCTGCGCAAGGTGGCCCTCGGCGACGGGCGGGCGCGACCCTACATGCACACGCGCATGCCGGCCTTCGGCGCGGCCAACGTCGGGCGCCTGCTCGAACTGCTGCCGGAGGCGGACTCTCTCCCGCCCGCGGCGTTCGAGCGCACCGCCGACGAACGGGCGGCGCAGGCCGCGGGCCACCAGCTGGTCGGGAACAAAAACCTGAGCTGTGTCGCCTGCCACACCTTCAAGGGCGAGAGCGCCACCACCCTCGACGCGGTCGAACTCACCACCATGGCGGCGCGCCTGCGCGAGGACTGGTTCCACCACTTCATGCGGGAGCCGCAGCGCTTCCACCCGAGCACCATCATGCCCAGCTTCTGGCCGGCCGGGAAGGCGGTGCGCCCGGAGCTGCTCGACGGCGACCCGGGGCGCCAGATCGACGCCATCTGGCAGTACCTCAAACGGGGCCGCGAGGCGCCCACCCCCGCGGGGATCAAGCGCGAGCCGATCGAATATGGCCCGGCCGGGGGAGAGGCGGTGATGCTGCGCAGGCAATACCGCGGCATCGGCAAGCGCGGCATCGGCGTCGGCTACCCCTCCGGCATCAACATCGCCTTCGACGCCGGCCAGCTGCGCCTCGGTTCGGTCTGGGCCGGGGGCTTCGGCGAGATGTCCGGGGTCTGGCGCGGCCAGGGCTCGGGGAGCGTCCA
Source organism: Verrucomicrobiales bacterium (assembly GCA_028280355.1). Lineage (GTDB taxonomy): Bacteria > Verrucomicrobiota > Verrucomicrobiia > Verrucomicrobiales > DEV007 > JANQMB01. The sequence continues at coordinate 17,607 of JANQMB010000118.1, read as the reverse complement.
CGAGCGCGGGCGCGGCGTCGTCCGCTTCCCGGCCGGCCCCGCCCTCGCGACGCTCGCCGACCGCGCGGCCGCCTGGCCCGAGCTCGCAGAATCCAAACGCCCGGAGGGCTTCCAGTTCCAAGGCTACACCCTCGACCGGCAACAGCGCCCCACCTTCCGCTACACCTTCGCCGGGCTGGCCATCGCCGACCGGTTCGTCGACGACCCCGAAGGCCCGTCGCTGACCCGCACCCTCACCTTCGACAAACCGGCGCCCGCCGGGCTCTACCTCCGCCTCGCCGCCGCGGAGGACCCCGAGGCCACCGCCGAAGCCGGCACCTTCCAGCTGCCCCACAACCTGTCCCTGAAAACCCCGGCGGCCGCCTTCCTCCGCCGCTCGGGCGACACCGGGGAGATCCTCCTGCCCCTGGGCGGGGAGACCTCGGCCACCATCGTCTACGCCTTCGACAGCAAATGAGAACGTCCACGCCGGTCCGCGCCGCCCTCTGTCTCGCATCCCTCTCCTGCGCAGCCCCCGCCGAACCCCTCGGCGACGAGTGGGGGACCGCCGAGCGCGAGGCGGAGTTCTACGAGATCGTCGAGATCGCCGTCCCCGAACCACACTACATCGAGGCCGGCTGCTTCGAGACCCTGCCGGACGGCCGGGTCGCCGTCGGCACCCGGCGCGGCGACATCTTCCTCATCGACGGCATCTCCGACGAGCACCCGCGCCCGACCTTCCACAAATACGCCGCCGGTTTCGACGAGCTGCTCGGGCTCGCATACAACCGGGGGGACGGCGCCCTCTACGCCACCCACGCCACCGAGCTCACCAGGGTCTCCGACACCGACGGCGACGGGCGGGCCGACCGGTACGACACCGTCAACGACTCGTGGGGCTTCGCGCACTACCACGAGTTCGCGATCGGTTCGAAGTTCGACGCCGAGGGCAACATCTGGGTGACCCTCGGCCTCTCGAAATCCTATCATTCTTACGAACTCTTCCGCGGCTGGGCGTTGAAGATCACGCCGGACGGCGAGGCCGTGCCGGTCTGCAGCGGCCTGCGCAGCCCGCTGGGCGTCGGCGACAACGGCCACGGCGCCATGATCTATGCCGAGAGCCAGGGCCCCTGGAACGGCTCGTGTTCGCTCAAGCACCTCAAGCCCGGCGGCTTCATGGGGCACCCGATCAGCTACAACTGGTACGAGTTCGCCCCGAACATGGGGCCGGCGCCCGTCGAGCCGAACACCCCCTCGCGGCTGGAGGTCGAGCGCGCGCGCGTGAAGGAGCTCGTCCCCTACTCGGTGGTGTTCCCCTTCCGCCGCATGGGCCGCTCGATCAGCGGCTTCACCGTCGACCGGTCCGGCGGCAAGTTCGGCCCCTTCGCAGGCCAGATCTTCATCGGCGACTACACCCTGAGCATCGTGATGCGCGCCACCATGGAGGAGGTGAACGGCGTCTGGCAGGGGGCCTGCTACCCCTTCCGCGAAGGCCTGTCGACCGGGATCCTCAACTGCCACTTCACCCCAGGCGGACAGCTCCTCACCGGCGGCACCAACCGCGGCTGGCCGGTGCGCGGCGCCAAGTCGAACGTCCTCGAACGCCTCGACTGGACCGGCGTCACCCCCTTCGAGCTCAAGGAGATCAACGCCCGCCCCGACGGTTTCGCCCTCACCTTCACCAAGCCGGTCGACCCCCGGCTCGGCGCCGACCCCGCCAGCTACAAACTGGAGACCTTCACCCACATCTACCAGAGCGGGTACGGGAGCCCCGAGGTCGACGGGACGACGCCGGCGGTGAAGTCCGCAGAGGTTTCGGGGGACGGGCTGCAGGTGAAGCTCGGGGTCGACGGGCTCGTCCAGGGCCACGTCCACAGCTTCGACGTCGGCGCCCTGCGCTCGGCCTCCGGCGAGGAGCCCCTGCACCGCGACGCCTACTACACCCTCAACGAGATCCCGCGGGGGGAGTAGGAGTAGGCCGCCAGGTCCGCGCCGGGACACAGAGGGCGCGCGCGCGGGCCCGGATGCGCCCTCCACCACCGGTTTGGAATTTTCGTCGAATTTATCTTCTTTTGGTAGTGTATTAGTAATACAACTACCCAATGCCCATGCGGGCGACCCTATAGAGAGATGACGACGAACGAACACCTGGTGGAACTGGAGCGCGATCTGGAGGCGGACCTGCTGGAGGCGCGACGCGAACTCGAACTCGGCCGCGATGCGGCCATCGGCGAACTAGACGCCCACCGCGACTCGCTGGGCATCCTCGGGGGGAGGGCCGCCGAGGAGATCCTCTCCATCGCCAGGGAGGCCGACGAGGACCTCCGGCTCGTGCAGGGCCGGCTCGGCGAACTCAACTACATCCTCGCCGAGGAGGAGATGGACAGCCTCGAGATGTTCGACCGATACCGGGATCGGATCCTCCGCGCGCTGCGCGACGCGAAGGACGACCTGTCCCGGCTCAAGGCCCGCGGCAGGGAATGGAGCCGCCACGAGAAGGATATCGATGGCGCATGGCGCCAGCTGTCGCGGCGGCTAGACTCGGTGCGCAAGCACCTCGCCGGCGAGGCGGACACGGCCGAGAGGGAGTTCGGCGCCGAGCGGACACAGCTGGTGGAGCGGCTCGAGGAGGCCGCCAGCGGGGCCGACGAACCCGCGCCGAAGGTCGACATCACCACCCGGCTGCGGGAGGAGTACCGCCAGATCATCCCGGCCATCAAGGCGATGTTCGTGCACCCAGACGAGACAGTCCCGAAGACCTTGGAGGAGAGGCGCGCCGACGACCGCACATCGTAGGTGGCGAAGCCACCCCGTAGGAAGGTCGCTTGCGAGCGATGGCGGGTCGCCCTTGGGGGCTACGGTTCGCCGTGAGACACCCTAGGGCGTGTTAACACAAAAGGCGGAGGTGCCGAGGGGGTAGCCTACGGGCGGGCTCCCCTCTTGCGATCCGGCTCACCACTCGCTCACGCTCGTGGCTACGAAGATGCCCAAACACGATCTGCGTAAACGCGCCCTAGTGCTTCCCCACCTGACGGACGACCGCCAGCGCCCCCTTTACCCGCGTGCCGTCCCCTAACGTAAACTCTACCGCCACATGGCCCCGCGCCGCGGAACGGGGGACCTGCACCCAGATGTAGCTCCCCCCCGCCGCGACGTCCCCGCCGCGGGGCGGCGCCAACAACCTCCATCCCTCCGGCAGGGAGGCCGCCCGCAACGTGGTCGCCGCCGCAGCACCGACCCTCACCTGGACCGCGTCGCCGGGGGCGACCACCGGGTTCAACACCACCGACCTCCCGCGGTCGCGGACCAGCGTCGCACGCGGACACCCCGCCTTCTTCATCCACGCCAACAGCTCCGCCTCACCGGTGTCCCCCGGCCGGTAGTAGACCGTCACCCACTCGCCGAAGGGGCGGTTGCGGAGCAGGCGCGTCGTGTCCACCACACCCTCCCGGCCGCGCACCGCAGCCGCGCCGACATCGTATCACCAGACCGAGAAGGTCGCCGCGCGAACCTCCCCCGCCTCGAACTCCACCCCCGAAGCGCTGCGCGGAGAACCGCCGGCAGATGCGGGATGGACGGACACATGAACCAGGCCAGCGAGGAGGGTGGGGAGGAGGCGGGCAATCATAAGGATCGGACGGGCGGGCCTCCACCCCTATTCCATCGATCGGACCGGCACACCCGTCCCACCTCGGCACCGGGCGCGTCAAAAACGGGCTTCCTCCCCCGATCCGCCACCGCTACCATACGTCGCGATGCCGGACGAACCGACACCACGCGCCCCCCGGAGCCCGGTCCTGGTGGTGTTGGCCGCCTGCCTCTTCGCCGCCGCCTGCGATAGGCCGCAGGCGCCCGGGGGAGGGGGCCAGCTCGGCCACTACCCGCCCAACACGGCGCAGGAACCACAGCCCAAGTTCATCCGTTTCATCGACGGCGGCGACAACACCGGGAGGTTGGAGACTGCCATCGCCGTCTACGAGGGGGAGGGTGGCGAGAAGGTCGAGCTCGTCGGTGCCGTCCATATCGCGGATGCCGGATACTACGCCCGGCTCGCCGAACGGTTCACCACATACGACTCGCTGCTCTACGAGATGATCAAACCCGACGGCGCCGCCCCGCCCGGGCCGGGCGACCGGGGCGGTAGCCTGATCTCCCTCCTCCAGCGCGGCATGGGTGGCGGGCTCGAGCTCGCCTACCAGATCGAGGCCATCGATTACGGCGCCGAGAATTTCGTCCACGCCGACCTCGATGCGGAGACCTTCCGCGAGATGAGCAAGGAGCGCGGGCAGACGCTCCCGAAGCTGCTCCTGCAGTCGGCGGTGCAGGAGTTCCTGAGCACCTTCAAGGACGGGGGCGGGCGGAAGGGCGACCCCATGCTGGAGCTGAAGATGCTGGCCGCCATGTTTTCGAAGGAACGCGCGCGGCGGCTGAAATACCTCTTCGCGCGGGAGCTACAGGACATCGAGGAGGTGATGGCAGGTCTCGAGAAGGGCATCGGCGGCGAGGAGTCGGTCATCCTGATCGAACGCAACAAGAAGGCGATCGAGGTCCTGCGCGAACGCCTCTCGGCGGGCGAGAAACATATCGGCGTCTTCTACGGCGGCGCGCACCTCCCCGATCTCGAGGAGCGGATCCTCCGGGAGATCGGCCTGCGCCGGACGGGGGTGAGGTGGGAGACCGCCTGGCTCATCGAGTAACAGACCCGCTACGCCCCTGCCCCCGCAGCACCTCCGCCCGGCGGATGGGAAGATATCCGGCCAAGGCGGAGTGGTATTCGGCCAAAAGTGGCGCCCCCGGCCAAACAAGGGGCGATATCTCGGAAAATTGTGGGAGAGATCGCCCGGGTCAACGGTAATACCATGTACGAAAACCCTCCGGGGATCCCGGGGTTCACGGGATCCTCCTATTTCACGATGTACAAGATTCATCCGTTCGTCTTTCTCGCAGCTACCCTGATACCGGCCGGCGCCGACGACGAGATCCGCTTCAACCGCGATATCCGCCCCATCCTCTCCGAATACTGCTTCGCCTGCCACGGCCCGGACGAGCACGACCGGAAAGCCAAGCTGCGCCTCGACGTCAAAGACCCCAGCGCCTTCGAGAGCCACGACGGCATCACCGCTATCGTCCCGGGCAAGCCGGACGAGAGCGAGCTGTTCTACCGCATCACCACCGAGGACGGGGACGAGATCATGCCGCCCCCGGAGACGGAGAAGACGATGAGCCCCGCGGAGGTCGAGCTCGTCAAACGCTGGATCGCCGCGGGCGCCGGATACGAGGGCCACTGGGCATACCAGGCCCCGGTCAGGCTCGGGCTCGACGACGCCGACCGCCGCGGCCCGGTCGACCAGTTGGTCGACGCCCGCCTCGAGCAGGCGGGTGTCACCGCAGCACCCGCAGCGGCACCCCACACGCTGATCCGGCGCCTCAGCTTCGACCTCACCGGCATGCCGCCGACCTCGAAGGAGGTCGACGAGTTCCTCGCCGCCCACGCCGCCGACCCCCGGGGGGCGATCTCGGCCGCCGCCCGGCGCCTGCTCGCCTCGCCGCGCTACGGCGAGCGCATGGCCAGCTACTGGCTCGACCTCGTCCGCTACGCCGACACCATCGGCTACCACTCCGACAACCCGATGAACGTCTACCTCTACCGACAGTGGGTCATCGGTGCCTTCAACGCCAACCAGCCCTTCGACGACTTCACCCGCGAGCAGATCGCCGGCGACCTGCTCCCCGGCTCTACCGTCGAACAGAAGGTCGCCTCGGGCTACAACCGCCTGCTGCAGACGACTGAGGAGGGCGGCGCCCAGGCCAAAGAGTACATCGCGATCTACGCGGCCGACCGCGTCCGCAACATCTCCAGCGCGTGGATGGGCAGCACCCTGGGCTGCGCGCAGTGCCACGATCACAAATACGACCCCTTCACCGCGCGCGACTTCTACTCGATGGCGGCCTTCTTCGCCGACATCAGGGAGCCGGCGGTCGGCAAGCGCGAGGCGGGCATGCAGGTCCCCGACGAGAAGTTCAAGAGGCGTTCGGCGGAACTCGACGCGAAGATCGCCGCGCTGACCAAAACCACGGTCACGCCCACAGGGGCCACCGCCGCCGCCCAGGCGGAATGGGAGAAGGGCCTCGCCACCTCGGCCACGCCCTCGCTCGGCGAGTGGCATCTCCTCGGCCCGCTCGCCGGCGGCGACGCGACGAAGGCCTTCGAGACCCCGTTCGGCCCGGAGAAAGGCATCGACCCGAACGCTGCCGTCGGCGGCAAGAAGTGGAACAAACGCCCCGAACTCACTGACGGGAAAGTCCACGCGCTGGGGAGCGAGGCGAACTCCGCCTGGTACCTCTACCGCACCATCAAGGCCACCGCCGCGGCCCAGCTGGCGCTCTCGCTCGGCTCCGACGACGGCATCCGCGTCTGGCTGAACGGGGAGGAGAAGCTCAAGAACAACAGCCCCCGCGGCGCGGCGCCCGGCCAGGAGAAGATCACCCTCGACCTGAAGCCCGGGAACAACCAGTTCCTGATGAAGATCGTCAACCACGGTGGCGGTTCCGGCTTCTACTTCAGCGCGGGCGACGACAACCTCCCGCCCAACATCGCGGCGATCGTCGCCACCCCCGCCGGCGAGCGCGACGACAAACAGAGGGCCGAACTCGCCAGCTACTACCTCACGATCGCCCCCGCCCTGGCCGGGGCGCGCGCCGAGCTCGCCGCCGCACAGAAGGAGAAGGCGGAGTTCGCCAAGGACCTGCCGACCACGCTGGTGAGCATGGCCGGAAACCCGCGCGACGTCCGCATCCTGCCGCGGGGGAACTGGCTCGACGACTCCGGCGAGGTCGTCGCCCCGGCGGTCCCGACCTTCCTCGGCAAGCTCGACACCGGCGACCGGCGCGCCACCCGCCTCGACCTCGCCGAGTGGATCGCCTCGCCCGACAACCCGCTCACCGCGCGCACCTTCGTCAACCGGCTGTGGCGGCTGTTCTTCGGCGCCGGCCTCTCGCGCAACGTCGACGACCTCGGCTCGCAGGGCCAGTGGCCCAGCCACCCGGAGCTGCTCGACTGGCTGGCCGTCGAGTTCGTGGCCAGCGGCTGGGACATCAAACACATAGTCGAACTGATCGTCACCTCGGACGCCTACGCGCGCGCCGCCGACCCGACGCCGAGCTCGCGCGAGCGGGACCCCGCCAACCGGCTGCTCGCCCACCAGTCGCGCTTCCGGCTCGACGCCGAGATGGTGCGCGACAACGCCCTCGCGGTCGGCGGCATCCTCGTCGAGCAGGTCGGCGGGCGCAGCGCCAAGCCCTACCAGCCGGAGGGGTACTGGCAACACCTCAACTTCCCCGCCCGCAGATACAGCGCCGACGCCGGCGAGAGCCAATACCGCCGCGCCCTCTACACCCACTGGCAGCGCAGCTTCCTGCACCCCAGCCTGCTCGCCTTCGACGCCCCGACCCGGGAGGAATGCACCGCCGAACGCCCGCGGTCGAACACCCCCCTGCAGGCGCTGGTCCTGCTCAACGACCCCACCTACGTCGAGGCCGCGCGGGCCTTCGCCGAGCGGATCGTGAAGCAGGGTGGCGCCGACCCCGCGGCGAAGGTCCGGTGGGCGTTCCGCGAGACCCTGTCGCGCGCGCCGGGGGAGGCTGAGCTCAAACTCCTCACCGACCTCTATACCGCCCAGCTCGAACGCTACACCGCGGACGGCAAAGCCGCCGCCGAGGCGCTCTCCGTCGGGCTGCGCGAGGCGCCTTCCGACATCCCCGCGGCGGAGCTCGCCAGCTGGGCGGCCGTCGCCCGGGGCATCCTCAACCTCCACGAGACCATCACCAGACCCTGATCCGGTAATCAGTGATCAGAAGGCAGTAATCAGTTTGTGCTCCCACTGCCTTCCACACCGACCACTGACCACTGACCACTGATTACTGATTACTGATTACTGATCACTGATCACTGATCACCGACAACCATGGACACTCCGACCCAGATCAACCGCCGCACCTTCCTCAACCGGTCCAGCACCGGCATCGGTTCTGTCGCGCTCGCCGCGATGCTCGGCGAAAGCGCGGCCGCGCCCGCCGGTGACGACAAGTGGACCGGCGTCATCGAGAAACCCCACCACCCGCCGAGGGCGAAACGGGTCATCCACCTGTGCATGGCCGGCGGCCCGTCCCACCTCGAGACCCTCGACTACAAGCCCGAGCTGGCGAAGATGCACGGCAAACCGATGCCGGAGTCCTTCACCAAAGGGCAACCCATCGCCCAGCTGCAGGGCAAGAAGCTCAACTGCTTCGGTCCGCAGCACGAGTTCAAAAGATGGGGGAAGTCCGGCCAGCAGATCTCCAGCGTCCTGCCGCATACCGGCTCGGTGGCCGACGAGATCGCCATCGTGCGCTCGATGGTCACCGAGCAGATCAACCACGACCCGGCGCACACCTTCATGAACACCGGCACGCAGATCTCCGGACGACCCTGCATGGGCTCCTGGCTGCTCTACGGCCTCGGCGCCGAGACCGACGACCTGCCGGGGTACGTCGTGCTCACCTCGGTGGGCGGCGGCCAGAACCAACCCATCGCCGCCCGCCAGTGGCACAGCGGGTTCCTGCCCAGCCGCTTCCAGGGCGTCCCGTTCCATTCCAAGGGCGACCCCGTGCTCTACGTCGGGAACCCGAAGGGCGTCTCGCGCGACGACCAGCGGCAGGTCGTCGACACCGTCAACGCCCTCAACCACATCCACGACAGCCAGGTGGACGACCCCGAGATCGCCGCCCGCATCAGCCAGTATGAGATGGCCTTCAAGATGCAGGCGTCCGTCCCCGGCCTGATGGACGTATCGGGCGAACCGCAGCACGTCCTCGACCTCTACGGCGCCAAACCCGGCGACGGCTCCTTCGCTTCGAACTGCCTGCTGGCGAGGAGGCTGGCGGAGCGCGGCGTGCGCTTCATCCAGCTCTACCACCGGGGCTGGGACCACCACGGCGGCGTCAAGGCCGGCACCCAGAAGACCTGCGGGCTGGTCGACCGGGCCAGCGCCGCGCTGATCAAGGACCTCAAGCAGCGCGACATGCTGAAGGACACCCTGATCGTCTGGGGCGGGGAGTTCGGCCGCACGCCGATGGCCCAGGGCAACGGCCGCGACCACCACATCAAGGGCTTCTCGATGTGGATGGCCGGCGGCGGCATCCAGGGCGGCGTCAGCCACGGCGCCACCGACGACCTGGGGTACAACGCGGTGCAGGACGTCGTCCACGTGCGCGACTTCCACGCCACGCTCCTGCACCTGTTCGGCATCGACCACCGCCGCTTCAGCCACAAGTTCCAGGGCCTCGACTTCCGCCTCACCGGCGTCGAGCCGGCCGAGGTCATCAAACCGATCCTCGCCTAACACAAGGCGACCCCGAGCCCGTAGCGACGAGCGTGAGCGAGTCGGCAGGGGTATGGGCGAGCCTTCCCGTCGACTCGCTCACGCTCGTCGCTACACGATCGACGGCACCAGCTCCGGGTCGCCGCCGAGAGCATCGAGGTAGCTCGGGTACTTCGGGGACCAGCCTGACGCGCGCAGCTTCGCGTTCGACACCCGCTTGTCCGACCAGCCCCTCGCCCTCTCGCCATCCGGCGGGCGCACCGCCGGGGTCCCCTTGCCGAACCGCCGATCGAGCTCCCGGTAACAACCCCGCTGGGTGAGATCCCCGTCGTCCACCACATTGTAGATCCCCGCCCTCACATCCCCGAGCAGGAGGTGTGCTAAGGCCGAGGCGACATCGTCGCGGTGGATCTGGTTCAACCAGCGACCCTCGGCATCCGCCGAATCCCCATCGATCGCCCCCTCCCCCGCGAGATATCCCTTCAGCAAATACGATCGCCCCGGCCCATAGATCCCGGCCAGCCGCGCCACGCTGCCGCCCGCCCCCAAAGCGAGAGCCTCAGCCTCCAACAGGACTTTCCCCGTCTCGGCCGCAGGCTCGGTCGCGGAGCCCTCATCGACCACCGAGCCGTCCGTCTGCCCGTAGACGCTCGTGCTGCTGACAAAGACGAGGCACCCGGGTGCAAAGGTTTCCACCAGGTTCCGACAGCCGTCCCGATAGACCGCCCGGTAGCGCCCTACCCGATCGCCACCCCGGCCAGCACTCGCGCAGTGCACCACCGCATCCACCCCCCCGACCTCGGCTCGCAAAACGTCCAGCGAACCCCGGTCCGTCACGTCGGCCGCCCGCGCCCCCCCTCCACCCCCGCGATTCACTGGCACCGGACGATGGCCACCGCCCTCGAGCAGCTGACACAGCACCCGCCCCACGTAACCCGCCCCGATGACTAGAACTCTCATGGCGTTAGAATAACACCGAATCGACAAAGCTGCCGATGGACACCGGCCGCCGCCGGCCGCGCCACACCACCACCGACACCTCGCGCTGCGACGCTACTTCTGCACGTACAACCAGACGAAACCGGTGCGCTCACGGCGCACGATCTCCGCCCGTTTCCCCTCGTGCTCGCGGTATTTCCGCATCGCGGCCTCGAGGGCATCCTTGTCCGCCCCACCCTGCAGGTTCTTGAGCAGCGAGTCCATGGTGTTCTGCCAGGCCGCCAGCTTCTCCTCGACCTCCTCCGGGTCTAGGCCCTCCGCGGGGATCTCGACCGTCGCGTCGTCGCCGACCAGCAGGTCGAGTTTCCCATCGCCGTCGACATCGTCCGCCCAGACCCGGGTCGACCCCGATGGGGAAGGCTCTTTGCCCCCACCGGCGACGAAGGTCCTCGGCTGACCCTCCACGCCAGCGACCAGGATCTCGAACGGCCCGAGCGAAGGTTCCTCGCCGGGGCCCGCCCCGTTCTCCGCCCACTGCACCCCGCCCTGCGACGAGCCGCTGAGCAAATCGAGATCGCCATCCCCGTCCCAGTCGACCACGAAGGGGTCGCTGTGGTAACCGTCGATCTTCAGGTCGGCCCCGCCGACCTTCAACACCTCACCCCCCGGGGCGAACTTGCCACCCCCCTCCCCACGGAACAGGTAGAACGTCCCTTCGAAGTTCCCCACGACCAGGTCGAGGTCGCCGTCCCCGTCCCAGTCGGCGGCGGTCGGCCGCGTGCAGATCTTCTTGGTGACCTCTTTCTCCTCGTCGTTGATGGCGATCTCCAAAGGTTTGCCGTCCGTCCCCTTCAGCGGTTCCGCCTTCTTGAACCCGCCCCCCTCTTTCCCCCAGAGCACCTGGAAGAGGCCAGCCATCGGCCTCCCCTTGCGCGAGTAGGAGCCGGAGAGGATGTCGGGGTGCCCGTCGCCGTTGAGATCCACCACCTGTGGAGTCGAGGAGGTGCATCACCACACGCCAGGCACCTCGGCGACCTCACCATCGACCTTCAGCCAATCCCCCGCCGCCAGCTTGCCCTCCCCCTCGTTGCGGAAGACCTGGATCTTGCCCCCCCGGAACTGGCCGACCAGCAGGTCCTTCCTCCCGTCGCCGTCCATGTCCGCCCAGCACGGCGCCGCGTATCCCGGCGATTCGACGCCGATCACCTCGCCGCCGGCCTCCAGCCGCACCGGTTTCTCGAACTCGGCCGCCATCAGCGGAAGCGACGTCAGACCACATGCGGAAGCGACAGACACCAGCGACTTCATGTCGGGATGCTAACCCGCGGGCGGACCGCAGGTCAACCAAACTCCCGCCGAGGGAGGCGCGTTTCGCCCCACCAGGGCAACCGGGCTCACTCGACGATGAACCAGGGGTTCAGCAGGGACTCCTTGTTGTAGGCGAGATCCTCCCCGGTCTCGCGGTCCAGCACCCGCCTGCCGGCCTCGGAGACCACCGCGTGCGCGGCGCCGGTGTCCCACTCCATCGTCGGCCCGAAGCGCGGGTAGACCGTCGCCGCCCCCTCGGCCACCAGGCACAGCTTCAGCGAGCTGCCTGCCGAAAGAAACTCTACCGACTTGCCCTCACCACGCAGCCCCGCGACGAAGGACTCCACCTCCGGCGTCAGGTGCGAACGGCTGGCGACCACCGTCACCTCGCCCTCGGTCGAATAGTGCCGGTCGTTGAAAATTTTCATCGCGCGCCCCCCCGCGGTGATCTTGAAGGCCCCGGCCCCCGACTCCGCCGAGTACAGAGTCCCGTCCACCGGCCGGTAGACCACCCCCGCCACCGGCGCGCCGTCCCTGACGAGCGCGATGTTGACCGTGAACTCGCCGTTCTTCTTCACGAACTCCTTCGTGCCGTCGAGCGGGTCCACCAGCCAGAACTCGCGCCACCCGCGGCGTTCCTCGTACGGCACCTCCCTGTTCTCCTCCGAGATCACCGGCACCTCCGGGTAGTGGGTGGCCAGGGCGTCCATGATCACCGCGTTGCCGCGGCGGTCGGCCTCGGTGAGCGGCGAGTCGTCCGCCTTCGTCTCCACCTCGAAGTCCCGCCCATACACCTCGAGGATCTCCGCACCCGCCGCACGCGCCGCCGCAGCAATCTTGTCGAGGTCGATATCCGTCATCGCGCCGATCTACCCCCGTACGCTACATTCGCAACGCAAAATTCGTCATTCGCCCATGCGCCTCCTCGCCATCGACCAAGGCACCACCAGCTCGCGCGCCATCGTCTTCGACGCCTCCGGCCACGCCCTCGCCGCCGCCCAGCGCGAGTTCCCCCAGATCTACCCACAACCCGGCTGGGTGGAACACGACGCCGAGACCATCTGGGAGGGCGTCCTGGCCACCGCCCGCGAGGCGCTCGCCGAAGCCGGCCCCGCCGACGCGGTCGGCATCACCAACCAGCGCGAGACCACCGTCGTCTGGGACCGGGGGACGGGGGAGCCGGTCCACAACGCCATCGTCTGGCAGGACCGGAGGACCGCCGGCCTCACCGGGGAGCTCAAGGCCGACAGGACGCTCGCCGACGAGGTCGCGGCCAAGACCGGGCTGGTGCTCGACCCCTACTTCTCCGCCACCAAAATCGCCTGGATCCTCGACCACGTCGATGGCGCCCGCGCCCGCGCCGAGCGCGGGGAGCTCGCCTTCGGGACGGTCGACACCTTCCTGCTGTGGCGCCTGACCGGGGGGGCCGTCCACGCCACCGACGCCACCAACGCCTCGCGCACCCTGCTCTACGACATCCACGAAGGCGCCTGGGACGAGGGTCTCCTGGAGACCTTCCGCGTCCCCCGCGCCGTGCTGCCGGAGGTGCGCGATTCGGCCGGCGACTTCGGGCGCAGCGCGGCGGACGCCCTCGGCGCCGAGATCCCGATCACCGGCATGGCCGGCGACCAGCAGGCCGCCGCCTTCGGCCAGGCCTGTTTCGCCCCGGGTAGCGCCAAGGCCACCTACGGCACCGGCTGTTTCGTCCTCGCCAACACCGGGGGCGAGGTCGCCCGTTCAGGCAGCGGCCTGCTCTCCACCGTGGCCTACCAACTCGGCGGGGAACGGACCTATGCCGTGGAGGGGTCGATCTTCATCGCCGGGGCGGCGGTGCAATGGCTGCGCGACTCGATGGGGACGATCGGCTCCGCCCCCGAGACCGAGGAGCTGGCCGCCGGCCTGGAGGACAACGGTGGCGTCTACCTGGTCCCCGCTTTCACCGGCCTCGGCGCCCCGCACTGGGCACCGGACGCGCGCGCCGCCGTGTTCGGCATGAGCCGCAACACCGGCCCCGCCCAGTTCGCCCGCGCCGCCCTCGAGTCGGTCGCCTACCAGACCGCCGACCTCCTCGACGCCATGCGCGATGACGGCCTGCCCGTCCGCGAGCTGCGCGTCGACGGCGGCATGACCGCCAACGACTGGCTGATGGGCTTCCTCGCCGATATCCTCGACCTGCCCATCGTCCGCCCGGCCGTGCTCGAGACCACAGCGCTCGGCGCCGCCTACCTCGCCGGGCTCGGCGCCGGCCTCTACGCCGGCCTCGACGACGTCGCCGGCCGCTGGACCGCCGACCGGGACTTCGGGCCGTCGATGCCCGCCCGCGATCGCATGGACCTGCTCGACGCCTGGCGCCGCGCCGTCGAATCGACGCTCCGCTTCAGCTAGCGCGTTACGTATGATAGATGAACCTATACCCTTTCCACACCAGACCCCGACATCTCGGCGAGATGTCTCTACCACTGGATCTTCGCGCCGTAGCGCGGGTAGGGCGCTCTCGCCGAGAGCGCAGTGGGGGCGACGTCGATCTCGCCTAAGGGGTACAGCCCGTTTTAGAACGCTCTAGCGGCATCCTCGACGACCCCGATCCCGCACCGCTCCCCCACCCGCGCATACACTTCACGCCCCTCGGCGGCGTGCTCCAGGAGGTCGGCGTCGAACACCACCCGCCCGGGCTCGAACAGCAGGATCGTCATCGAGCCGCCGAAATGGAAGTAGCCCTTCTCGTCCCCCTTCCCGACCGCGCCCGGGTTGTAGGTCTGCACGATGCCCCCGACGCAGGTCGCGCCGACTTCTAACATGACCACCTCGCCGAACGCGCCCGAGGCGACCCGGGTGCAGACACGCTTGTTCCGCCAGATATAGGAGACGTTCCGCCCCAGCGCGACCGGGTTCACCGAGTAGAGGAAACCGTTGATCAGCCGCGGCGCCCCGGCCTCGCCGGCGCAGGGGAAATGGAAGCGGTGGTAGTCGGTCGGGCACAGCCGCGAGACCAGCGCCGAGCCCCCCTCGTAGCGGGCGGCGAGCCCGGGGTCGCCGAGCAGCGCCGGAAGGTCGAAGCGCTGCCCCTTCACCCATAGGCCATCGCACCCCGAGAGGTCCGCCACCGCCAGGTGCCGGCCGTCGGCCGGGAAGGCCAGGGCGGCCGGGTCGGGGTCGACCGGCCGCCTGCCCGGCCGCAGCTTGCGCACGAAGAAGGCGTCGAAGTGCTCAAACCTGCGCATCGGCGTCGCGAACTCCTCCGGGTCGAGCCCGTATCGGTCGACGAACGGCCTCACCTTCGCGGCCGACCCCGGCCGCCGCATGCGCCAGCCGTACCACTTCGAGAACCACGCCCGGCGCACCGCTGCCCACAGCGTCAGCCGCCCGAGGGGGTTGCCGTACGCGAAGCGCAGGAAACCCTCGCCGTATACCGCCTCCTCCTCGATCTCGCCGGTCTGGCGATTGTAATAGCGGATGGGGTCGGTCTGCGGCATGGGTGAGCGTCCACTATCCGCACTCACCACCGCCGCGCAATCGATGCGACCGCCCCACCTCGCCGCCAGCTTTCACATCGCCGCCGCCCTCGCCACGGCCACCGCCGCGCCCGGGGCGCCGCGCCTCGTCTTCTCCGCCATGGGCTGCGGGCCGTACAGCGACGAGGACGCCGATGCCGCCAAGCACTACCTCGCCCAAGAGAACAAGGCCGCGAGCTCCCAGTTTCTGGTCCATCTCGGCGACATCAACTCCGGCAAGACCGCGCGCGACGGCAGCCTGACCGAGGCCTACTACGCCGGCATCAAAACCCTGCTCACCCGCGGCAACCGCATCCCGACCTACATCGTCCCCGGCGACAACGAGTGGAACGACCGGCCGGACCCGGAGGTCGGCTGGGAACACTGGAGCAAGCACCTCCTCCGCCTCGAGGAACACTTCGACACCCCATGGGACACCGCGCGGCAGGAGGCCCGGCCCGAGAACTTCGCCTTCGTGCACAAGGGGATCCTGGTGGTCGGCATCAACCTCCCCGGCGGCCGCGTCCACGACCACGAGGAGTGGGTCCGCCGCTTCCGCGAGAACAACGATTGGATCGATGCACAGTTCGCCGCCCACCGGGACGCGGTGGGCGCCGCCGTCGTCTGCGCCCAGGCGAACGTCGTCGGCCAGGGCAAGGTCAAGCCGGTGGTGAACCTCCTGTTTAGCGGCTTCCGGAACCGCTTCGGGACCCTGGCGGCGAAGTTCGGCAAACCGGTGCTGTTCCTGCACGCCGACGGCCACCGGTGGATCTACGACAAACCGTGGGAGGACGTCCCGAACATCACCCGCATCCAGGTCGACCGCCTCGACCCGAAGTTCCCGCCGGTACAGATCACCGTCGACCCCGATGCGAACCCGCCCTTCGGCTACGACCGTAGACTCGAGAAGCCCAGGTGGCGGGCGCCGGCCCACCGGATCGGGAGATAGGCCAGCCCGGCCGGGCAAGGTGCCGCCGGGACAGCCCCACATCCCCCGATCCCACGATCCTATCACCCCACGAGACGGGACCGCAGTTGCAGGGGAGCGAAGTCCGCCCCGGCGGGCGTATTGCTCTTACTATCACCCTACTGGAAGAGCAGATCGGATGCCAACCCCACCCCCCCTCTCCCGCCGCGCCCCACAAAAACGATGGCGCCGAGCCCCTTCCGGCTATTCATTCCCCATGCCATGAGAGAGCTCCTCCCCACGCTCGCGGCCTGTGCCCTGCTGGCCGGCCCGGCGAGCGGCATCCCACAGAACTTCGGCGGCGCCTTCTTCGGGATCAACTTCACCCCGAACCCTGTCGAGGACGATTTCACCGAGGCGCTGGTCGCCACCGCGGCCTGGGAGGACGGTGAGCTGCCCGGCGACTGGCGGGCGCTTCCCTCGGTCGATGGCGACGGGGTCGGGCAGTTGACCGTGAACCCCTACGTCTTCGGCCACCGGCCGGCCGCGGTGTTCGCCAACCGCCATGGCAGCGAACTCCGGTCGATCTCCGTCCTCTACCTCGACGCCGGACGTTTCTACAACCCCCGGCCGGGGGAGGAGGTCCCGAGGGACGAGCTCCGGGCGCGCCAGCGCGAATTCAAGAACCGCTACGCCGAGCTCGAAAAGGATCTCGGCAAGACCCTGGCCAAGCGCAGCAGGAACTCGCCGCGACACACCAACGTCGGCCGCACCGCGTTCCTGCGCTCCTCCTACCGCGACTTCCCGCTCGGCGACCTCCTCCTGCGCCTCTCGGCCATCGAGGGACACTCGGTCAGCCTGACGATCTTGCGCGCCGCCGACGCGTCGACCCACTACCTCGACGGCGACGTCGCCTCGCTCGGCAAGCGCGAGCGGCGCGAGCGCCTGCAGGCGAACGTCGAGCGGCGTGACAACGGCGACACCCTGATCGCCGGCATCCCGATGTTCCAGCAGGGGCAGCGCCCATACTGTGCGGTGAGCACCCTCGGCATGGCCACCCACTACCTCGGCCTGCGCATGGGCACCGACGCGCTCGCCGCCGGCGCCCGCTTCCGGAGCACCGGCAGCGCGAAGGGGGCGAAATTGCTCGACCTCTACCGCGCCGCCGCCGAGGAGTCGGACGCGGTCGTCCAGCGCGGCGGCAAGTTCGACCTGCGGCGGGCGAAGACCTACCTCGAGAAGGGCTTCCCCATCGTCGTCTGGCGGCGCTACAGCGAGGAACGCGACCGCCTGCACCGCGCCGCCGCCCGGGGCGAACCACTGCCCACCATCGGGGACGACGACCGCTCGACCTGGCCTACCTCAAAGGAGGCGCCCGGCCACGCCTCGGTGGTCACCGGCTTCAACGCCGACACCGGCGAGGTCATCTTCAGCGAGAGCTGGGGCGAACACGCCCGCGACAAACGCATGCGCGCCGAGGAACTCGAGGCGACCTCCTACGCGGTGTTCTACTTCAAGATCTAGCTGGGGCGCCACCGCCCCTTCTCCGGGCTCGCCGCCCCCTACCCGTCGGATCGCCGGCGCCTCCAGACCGTGCCGTTGGGCTTCCCCGCCGCCACGTTGA
>JANQMB010000095.1 GCA_028280355.1 Verrucomicrobiales bacterium | reverse complement strand
CGGGGGAGGTCTGCTGGAAGCCGGCGACGGCCGAGCGCACGACGTAGGGCAGGCGGCGCACGGCGTAGGCGATGATGAGGATCAGCGTCGGGTCGCCGGCCGGCAGCAGGAAGTGGAGCGGCTGCCCCTCGCGGGTCATCGCCAGGTAGCCGAAGGCGAGCACCAGGCCGGGCACGGCGAGCGGCAGCATGGCGAGGGCGTCGAGCACCCCGCGGCCCGGGATCTTGGTGCGCACGATGACGTAGGCGAGCGAGATGCCGAGGACGACGTCGAACAGGGTGGAGAAGGAGGCGTATTTCAGGCTGTTGGCGATCGATGGGACGGTGAGCTCGTTGCCGAGCGCGTCGGAGTAGTGGGCGAGCGTGAAGGCCTCGGGGAGGACGGAGCCATACCAGTCGGTGGCGAAGGACATCAGGAACACGCCGAGGTGGGGGATGACCGCCAGCCCGATGACGGAGACGAAGAGCCCGCAGCACAGCAGGCCGCCGAGCGCCGAGGCCCTCTTCTGGGTGGCGCCCACCGCCGCCCTGCCGGCCATGGAGTAGCTGTTGCGGCCGAAAAGGAACTTGCCGCAGGCGTAGAGCAGGATCGAGAAGACCAGCATCACCGCGACCAGGGCGTAGGGTAGGGGGTTGCCGCCCAGGTCCTTGATGCCGTTGAAGATCTGCACGGAGGTGACCCGGTTGTAGTCGAACATCAGCGGCACGCCGAGCTCGGTGAACGACCAGATGAAGACGATGGTGGCACCGGCGAAGATGCCGGGCATGGTGAGCGGCAGGGTGACCCGCCGGAAGCGCCGCGCCGGGGACGCGCCGAGGTTCTGTGCCGCCTCCTCCATCGCCGGGTCGAGGTTGGCCAGCGCCGCGGTGATGTTGAGGTAGAGGATGGGGTAGAGGTGCAGCGCGTTCATCACCACGACCCCCCAGAACCGGCCCTCGCCAAGCCAGTCCGGGGGCGTCGCCATGTCGACCAGCCCGACCCTGGAGAGCAGGATGTTGAGCGCCCCCTCCTGCCCGAGGATCTGTTTGACGCCGATGGCGCCGACGAAGGGGGGCAGGATCAGCGGCACCAGGACGAGCGACCCCAACAGCGCCTTGCCGGGGAACAGGTAGCGGTTGGACACGATCGCCAGCGGCATGGCGATGAGGAGCGCGCCGATCGTGCTGCAGACCGCGAGCATGAAGGCGTTGGCGAGGCCCTCGAGGTAGAGCGGGTCGCGGAAGATCTGGAGGACGAAATCGAGGGTGAACTCGCCGTCGTAGACGAAGGCCTCCTTGACGGTGGTGAGTATCGGCCACAGGAAGAACAGGCAGAAGAACGCCGCGGTCACGAAGAACGTGGTGTAGGCGAAGCCCCTGCTCATGGTCGGTGGGCGCGGGCCTCGGCGGCGAGCCGTCTCGCGTGTTCGTATTGCTCCCTGAACTGGGAGGCCAGCTCCTGTGCGAGCCGCGACTGCTCGAGTTTGCTCTTGCCGGAGAGCAGCTCGGCGGCCTCGGTGTAGCCGATGCGGTCGAGCGCGTCGAAGGCGGCGGTGGCCCGCTCCGGGAAACCGGCGGCGGCGAGCTCCCGCCAGGCGGCGCGCAGCTCCTCGTGCGGGTCGATGCACATGGCGCGCACGATGAAGCGCAGGGCGCCGAAGTGGCGCCCCGTCCAGGCGGAGACGTATTCGAAGTCGCCGCCACCATCGAACGGCCGCACCTCGGGGTCGGAGGCCCAGGCCGCGTCCTCCGGGGAGTAGCTGTCCTTGCGGATCGGCAGGCGCCGCAGCGCCTTGTCGGCCGGGCCGCCCGGCGCGCCGGGTTTCAGCGCCCAGATCTTTTGCCCCTCCCGCGACAGGACGAAGTCGATGAACGCCTGCGCCATCTCGGTGTTCGGCGCGCCGCGCAGCATGGCGATCGGGTCGACGCTGACCGACGAGCCGCCCTGCGGGGTGAGGTAATGCACCCGCGAGGTGCCGTCGGCGCGGCGGGTGACCTCGTTGTAGGTGCGGCCGTAGAAGTCGATGCACATCCCGGCGGCGGCGTTGCCCTGCGCGACGTCGAAGGGGATCTTGGTCGCCGAGTCGGTGAAGTAGCGGGCGTTGGCGCCGATGCGGCGGATGAGCCGCAGGCCGGCGGCCCAGCCCTCCTCCATGTCCTCCCCGGTCGCGTCGGACCCGCCGGCGGCGGCGCGGATCTTCTGCTGGACGAGCATCTCCAGCGCCTTGGTCACCGAGCCGCTCTTGGTCGGGTCGGCGAGGGCGATGTTGCGGAAGTAGACCGGGTCGCCCAGGTCGTCCCACCGTGCCGGCGGGGAGGCGACCCCCAGGCGCTCGAGGACGAGGGGGTTGTAGCAGATCCCGAAGGCGGAGAGGCTGGCGCCCACCCATCGCCACTCCGGGTCGTAGTAGGTCTCGCCGCTGAAGCGGGCGGGGATCACCGCGTCGGTGAACCACCCCGGGTGGCGCCGGGCGACGCCCGAGTCGACGAGGTACCCCATGGCCGCGAACTTCTTGAACGGGTAGTCGCCGCCGCCGAAGAACACGTCGACCCCACAACCCACCTCGGAGGCGAGGAAGCGGCGCCGCGCCGCCTGCCCGGGGTCGTCGTCTCCCGGGTCGGCAGGGAGTTCGAGGCGGCGGTTGTCGAAGCTGGAACCGATCACGCCGTCGCTCCAGGGCTGCCCGAGGCGTCGCCAGTAGAGCTCGAAGCGCGAGCGGTATTCGGACTGCAGGAACCGCTCCAGGTCGTTGGTGCCGGCCCCGGGAGTGCGCCAGTCGACGTGGACCTCGATGCCCTCGGTCTCGCGCATATGCCTGGCGAAAGCGCGGGCGAACTCGCCGCGGATGCTCTCGTTGTGGGGGGTGAGCACGGCGACCACCGCGTCCGCCGAGCGGCGCGAGGTCGCCCCCTCGGGGCGCAGCAGGAAGGGGGCCGCCAGGGTGGCGGCGAGCGCGAGCGCGACGACGGCGAGGCTGCGGGTCATCGGCCGTTGCCGCCCCCGCGGATAAGGACGACGTCCCGCGCCGCGACGCTGGCGTACAGCTGGGCCTCGCCCTGTTGGTGCATCTGGGCCGGGTTCAGCTCGGCGAGGCGGAGTCGGTCGCCGGCGTCCGGCTGCAGGGCGTACTGCGCGATCTCGCCGAGGTAGGTCGACTCCGCGAGCCGGCCGGCGACGCCGTTGATCTCCGGGCGGGTCCCGGTGAGCGAGAGGGCCTCCGGGCGGATGCAGAGGGTGACGCCCTCGCCGCCGGCGGGTGTCCAGCCGGCGTCCGCGACCCGCCCCGCGAAGCGGCCGTGGGGCGTCTCCACCAGCCACTCCCCGTCCCCCCCCGGACCGCTCACCGTGCCGTCGACGAAGTTCGCTTCGCCGATGAAGTCGGCGACCACCCTGGTGCGCGGCGAGCGGTAGACCTCACCGGGCGTGCCGACCTGCGCGATCTTGCCGGAATCCAGGATCGCCATCCGGTCGGCGATCGACAGCGCCTCTTTCTGGTCGTGGGTGACGTAGACCGCGGTGAGGCCAGACCCCTTGCAGATGCGGCGGATCTCGGAGCGCATCTCGAGCCGGAGCTTGGCGTCGAGGTTGGACAGCGGCTCGTCGAGCATCAGGCACTGCGGGCGGACGACCAGCGCCCGCGCCAGGGCGACGCGCTGTTGCTGGCCCCCGGAGAGCTGGTTGATCTTGCGGCCCGCATAGCCCGACATCTTCACCGTCTCCAGCGCCGCCCCGACGCGCTCGTCGATCTCGGGCCGCGCGACCTTGCGCTCCTCGAGGCCGAAGGCGACGTTTTTGGCGACGCTCATGTGTGGCCAGAGGGCGTAGCTCTGGAACATCATCGCCGTGTTGCGCCGGTGCGGTGGGGTGCCGGTCACCTCCTCGCCCCCGAACAGGATGCGGCCCGCGTCGGGGGTGTAGAAACCGGCCACGTGCCGCAGCAGGGTGGTCTTCCCACAGCCGCTGGGCCCGAGCAGGAAGAATAGCTCCCCGGCACCGATCTCGAGGGAGACGTCGTCCAGGGCGAGGGTCTCGCCGAAGCGCTTGGTGAGGTTCTGGATCG
>JANQMB010000071.1 GCA_028280355.1 Verrucomicrobiales bacterium | reverse complement strand
CGTCGCCCCCCTCCCCTGTGTAGCCGCCGGGTTCGGTGTGGCTGCCGGCGCTCATGGAGGTCACGCCTAACAATGCGGTGCCATCCCTAAAGGCGGAGCTCTCGCGGGTGCTCAAGACGATGCCGACCCCGGGGAAGCAGAGCCTGAACGCGCAGACCAGCTGTACGAAATCGCGGTCGCCGAACGGGTGTCTGGGGAGGAACCCGCCGGCCGCGGGGCGGATGCGCGGGAAGCTCACCGTGTAGCTCGCCCGCCAGCAGTGCCGCTGGAGATAGTCGAGGTGGCCGGCGAGGGCGAGCGCCTCACGCCGCCAGTCGGAGAGGCCGAAGAGGGCGCCGATGCCGATCCTCCGGAACCCGCCGGCGTAGGCGCGCTCCGGGCAGGCGAGCCGCCAGTCGAAGTCCTTCTTGGGGCCGGCTGTGTGGAGTTCGGCGTAGGCGTCGCGGTCGTAGGTCTCCTGGTAGACGACCAGCGCCTCGCATCCGGCGCGGACCATGCGGGCGTATTCGGGCTCCTCCATCGGCCCGACCTCGAGGGACACCGACGGGACGAACCCGCGGATCGCCGATATGCACTCCTCGAGGTACCCCTCCGAGACGAAGCGCGGGTGCTCCCCGGCGACCAGCAGGATGCTCCGGAAACCCTGGCCCGCGAGGTGGCGCGCCTCCTTCACCACCTGCTGCACGTCGAGCGTGACGCGCAGGATGGGGTTATCGCGGGAGAACCCGCAGTAGGAGCAGTTGTTGACGCACTCGTTGGAGAGGTAGAGGGGGGCGAACAGCCGCATCGTCCTGCCGAAGTGCCGCCGGGTCTGGGCGGCGGCGCGGCTCGCCATCTGCTCGAGGGTCGCGTCGTCCACCGGCTCGAGCAACCCGGCGAAGCGCTCGACGGTCTCGGGGCCGGCCGGCAGGCGGTCTAGCGTCTCGGTCATCGACATCTCGGGTCTGACCTACTTAGCTGCCCGCGGGTGGCGGCGCAAGCGACTGTGGGCTTGCCTCGCGCGCCGGTTGGCGCTAACAAGCGGGGAGATGGCTGCATCGGGAGAGATCATCTGCAAAATCGCCTTCTGGTACTATCGCCGGATGGCCCTCATCATCGGTCTCATCACGGCCGCCGGGCTGTGGTTCCTCTACGACGGTGCGAGCGGCTGGCCGAAGAAAAACGTCGTGGCGCTCGCCAAACAGGCGTTCGAGGCCGCCGCGAAGGGGAAGACCTGGGGGGAGTTCTCGACGGAGAACTCGGACTACCTAGATGCTGCCCTGGACGACGCGGGCCAGATCGAGTTGATCCGCGCCGCGCATGCGGACGGCGGGGAGCCGATGCCCTGGGGGGAGTTCGTCGTTTCCCCGGCGGGGAAGGACGTCCTTTCCAAAGCCGGGGAGGGCGCGGTGAAGAAGGCCTTCGAGGCGGGCGGTGACCCGGATCTCGCCTGGGCGGGCTATGCCCGCGACAACGGGTTGCCGGTCGACAAGCGGGCGGCCGAGGGGGACACGGAGGTCGGCATCGACGGGTTCGTGGCGATCAAAGGCGCCTTCGACTCGGCGACCAAGAGGCGCGACTGGGCCATCTACGGGCCGGCTAGCGGGCGCAAGGGGTGGGGCTCGAAGGAGCCGAAGTACCACTCCCAGTCCGAGATCACCGGGCAGTTCGCCTTCGCCTACGGCCTGTGGGCCATCGCCGCGGTGATGCTGGTCTGGGCGGTCGTCAACAGTCGCCGCGTCCTGCGCGCCGACGGGGAGTCTTTCACCACGGAGACCGGTGTCCGCGTCCCCTTCGACCAGGTTTTCAGCATCGACAAACGGAAGTGGGACAACAAGGGGCTAGCATACGCCCGCTACAAGTCGGAGGGTGGTGGCGAGAAGCGGGCGGTGATCGACGACCTGAAGTATATCGGGGCCGACCAGGTGCTCGCGCGTATCCTGGACAACTTCGAGGGGGAGCTCATCGAGCGCGTCTCGGCGGGTGATCAGGATGGGGGGGACGATCGCGACGGGGGGGCGGAGGGGGACGGCCCGCAGCCCGTGTGAGGCGATGGCGGAGGGAGGCCACGGATGCCCCCGCCGCCGTCCAAAATCGGTTCCAAAAACGTTTGCCAAACCGAGTTCTCGGCGGTATACCCCGGAGGTTAACAGACCCAAACTAATTTCCCATGGCCGATAGCACTGAGAGTAAAGTCAAAGATATCATCGTCGAGCAGCTCGGCGTGAACCCTGATCAGGTGAACCCTGATGCGAAGTTCATCGAGGATCTCGGAGCCGACTCGCTCGACACCGTCGAGCTGGTGATGGCCTTCGAGGAGGAGTTCGGGATCGAGGTTCCCGACGAAGAGGCGGAGAAGCTGCAGACGGTCGGCGACGTCACTCGCTACATCGAGGGGAACAACAAGGGCGAATAGGGGCGGCTCTAGAAGCGGCTCTAGAAGCGGCTCTAGGGGCGACCCGGTCGGACCCTAGAAGGGATCACC
This sequence comes from Verrucomicrobiales bacterium, assembly GCA_028280355.1. GTDB lineage: Bacteria > Verrucomicrobiota > Verrucomicrobiia > Verrucomicrobiales > DEV007 > JANQMB01. The sequence continues at coordinate 3,621 of JANQMB010000071.1, read as the reverse complement.
AATCTTTGGGTCAGCCGGCGGCTTCTCCCGCCGGGGGGGGATGTTCTGTGGCGCCCGGCTCCCTTTCGGGTTGGGGCGACGCGCCTGTCTCTCGGAAGATTGGGCTTCCGAGCTTCTGCCCGGCTTCTGAAACTTGCGCTGGCGGGGGTGCGGCCGTGATCCTATGGTTAGTGACTCCCCTCGTTTTGTACTCCCAGGACGACATACAATACGCGCTGGAATCCACCGCGATCTTGCTCGAGCCCGACCGGCGGATCGATACCTTCGGTACCACATCGTTCGAGTTCCATCTCATCACCGAGCCGATGGACAGCGTCGGCGAGACCCGCGTGCGCGAGGGGCAGCTGCACGCCGAGCGGCCGACCATCATCAAACCGGAGGCCTATTCGGAGTTCGCCTACGAGGGTTTCGGGGAACAGGCGGAGGCGTTTTCGCAGTGGTTGCACGAGAACGCCAGCGACCTCTCGGTGTTGAGGTACGGGTTCAATTTCCGGAAGGACGGTGTCCGCGAGGACCTCGTGAACGAGCCCTTCGAACCCGTCCGCGACCGGGTTCTCGCGCGGGCGCGACAGACGTCCAACCCCCTCAGCGCGGTGATCCACGGCGTCGATGACGCGTGGGAGATCTGCCTGTTGAAGTTCACCGTCGACATGATCGGCAAGTCTCAGGGTATCAACGTATTCGACTTCAAGCGCCGTGGCCTGTTGTAGGCGGCAGGCGCGGACCAGGCGGGAACGGTGAAAGCCTATTTCAGACTCCTGTTCGCCTTCCTCGCCCTCGGGCTGGTGGCGGCTGCCGTGGTGGGCGTGCTCTACGTGTGGGAGAACCTCATCGCCCCGCGCAGGGCGATCGAGGCCGAGATCGCCGACATCCGCAAGAGGACGAAGGTCAAAGTCGACTACGGCGACAAGGTCTACCAGGAGGCGCTCTCGCTGCTCTCCGCCGACGAGCTCTCCCGGGCGGTCGACAAGCTCCACGAGCTGATGCGCACCTATAGGGACTCCGCCCGCTATGGCGAGGCGAAGCGGATCGTGGGGGAGGTCAACATCGACCGCCTGCTCTCCAAGGCGCCGGCGCCGGGGAAGGGGGACTACATCGTCCAGCCCGGCGACGTCCTGACGCGCATCGCCCAGAAGGCCAAGTCGACCGTGGGATACATCATGCACGTCAACGGCCGCATGGGCTCGGGGCTCCAGCGCGGCGACCAGCTGATCGTCTCCCCGCTGGAGTTCAGCATCCTCATCAACCTCTCCGACAAGACGCTCACCCTGCGGAGTGCGGAGGACAAGTTCTTCAAGGAGTACCAGCTCGCCAGCTACAAGCTCCCGCCGTCCACCCCGTCGTCCTTCGACTCCGAGATCAAGTCGCTGGTCGTGTCGACCGGCGCCAGGTTGATCCCGGTCGGGACGCCGCAGTACATCGCCGCCCCGAAGGAGCTGCGCTGCAGGCGCCGCGGGGTGCCGCTGCGGGCGCTCAGCGGCGACGAGGAGAAGGACCGCTATGCGACCGGCTTTATCCTACCCCGGGAGGACATCGAGGAGCTCGCCCTCATCATCCGGCCTGGGACGAAGGTGCACGTTCGCAAGTAGCCCGCTGGCGGGCTTGCGCGGGCGGCTATTGTGGGGTTACCTCGGGCTGGCGGCCCCTTGCCGCCGGTAAGATGAGCGCCAAGAAAGCTACCAAGAAAGCCGCCCGGAAGAAGGCTTCGGGCGAGAAGGCCGCCGCAGCGAGCCCATGGGACCGGGTGCAGGTCGCCCGTCACCCGCTGAGGCCGATGATGTTGGACTATGCCGCGTCCTGCTTCGACGAGTTTCTCGAACTCCACGGGGACAGGCACATCGGCGACGACGGGGCGATGCCGGCCGCGTTCGCGAGGATCGGCGGGAGGCGATGCGTCGTCGTCGGGCACCAGAAGGGGCGCGAGACGCGCGAGAAGCTGGAGCGCAACTTCGGGAGCGCCAACCCCGAGGGGTACCGGAAGGCCCTGCGGATGATGCGCCTCGCGGAGAAGTTCGAGATGCCGGTGGTCGCCATCATCGACACGCCCGGCGCCTACCCGGGCGTCGGTGCGGAGGAGCGCAACATCGCCGAGGCGATCGCGTTCAATCTGCGCGAGATGATGCTGCTGCGGACGCCGGTGGTGGCGGTGGTGATCGGGGAGGGCGGTTCGGGCGGCGCGCTCGGCATCGGCGTCGCCGACCGGGTGCTGATGATGGAGAACGCCTACTATTCGGTGATCAGCCCGGAGGGCTGCGCGGCCATCCTCTGGAAAGACCGCAAGCATGCGCCGGAGGCCGCCGAGGCGATGAAGCTCGACGCCGCCAACCTCAAGAAGCTGGGCGTCATCGACGCCGTCGTCCCGGAGCCCAAAGGGGGCGCGCACGAGGACGCGGGCGCCGCCGCGGCCCTCTTGAAGAAGGCGATCGTCAAACACCTCGGGGAGCTGGAGAAGGTGCCCTGCGACGAGTTGCTCGCCGCGCGCTATGCGAAGTTCCGCAAGATGGGGGAGTTCGGCGTCGCCGCGGAAGGGGCGTCCTGACCGGTAGCGGCGCCGCCGCACGGCGTATTGGGGGGCGCTAGGTCCGTCCGCCGCGCACCGCCGCGATGTATTCGCGAACCGCCCGCCCCGTCTCGCCGGCGAGGTCGGCGCGCGCGGTGGCGAAGCTCGGTCGGAACCAGGGGAAGGCCCCGAGCAGGTCGTGCACGACGAGGATCTGGCCGTCGCACCCGGGGCCGGCGCCGATGCCGATGGTGGGGACGCCCACCGCGGCGGTGATTTTCTCCGCGACCTCGTGGACCATGCTCTCCAGCACGATCGCGGCGACCCCCGCCTCCTCCAGCGCGAGCGCCGCCGCCAACAGGCGCGCCGCACCCTCCTCGGTCTTGCCCTTCTTGCTATAGCCCCCCTCCTCCTTGACGTGCTGGGGGAGCATGCCGACATGCCCGATCACGGCGATACCGTCGGAGAGGAGCGCCTCGACCTGCGGCAGGATCGCCTCGCCGCCCTCCAGTTTCACGGCGTCCGCCCCGGCGCCGACGAGCAACCTGGCGTTCTTGACGGCCTCGGAGGGGGACTCGTAGCTCCGGTAGGGGAGGTCGGCGACGAGCGGCGCGCGGTGTACGCCGCGCCTGCAGGCCACCGTGTGGTGGATCATCATCTCGACGGTCACCTCGGTGGTGTCGTCGTGGCCGAGGACCACCATCCCCAGAGAGTCCCCGACCAATATCAAATCGATGTCAGCCTCGTCGAGCAGCCGTGCCACCGGATAGTCGTAGGCGGTCAGGGCGCAGAACGGGGGGCGGTCGCCGCCGGTCTTGCCCAGGCTGGCGAGCTTCTCCGGGGCCGATTTCGGGATCGTCGTCTCCATCACCAAAGGTCTGCCAACATACGGAGCGGCGGCTCGTCGGAAGTCAAGTCTCGGAGGAGCCCCCGGACGGTCCGCCCGGTGCCGGGGATGACCAGCGCCGGCCGGATGGCCGCCAGCGGTTCGAGGACGAACCGGCGGTCGGCCAGCCTGGGGTGGGGGAGTTGTAGGGTCTCCGTGGTGCAGGTTCGTCCGCCTGCGTATAGGAGGTCGAGGTCGATCGGGCGCGGGGAGTTGGGCGCCCGCCGGGCTGGGC
>JANQMB010000051.1 GCA_028280355.1 Verrucomicrobiales bacterium | reverse complement strand
CTCCCAGGTTGCCCCTCCGTATGTGCAGCAGATCGTCAAACTCGAACTCCCTCCTGTGAGTTTGACAATCCCCTCCTGCAGAAGGTCACCCGCGCCAGGGGTCGCCATGCTGGGGGCGCTGGCGGGGTCTGAGGGGTCAGTCCCAAGCTGGGTCTCGGCGGAGTCGAGAAACCCGTCCCTGTCGCTGTCCGGGTGGAAGGCGTCAATACCGAGGGCGAGTTCTTCGGAGTCAACCAGGCCATCACCGTCAGAGTCTGGGTGGGCGATCTCCAGCTGGAAGAAAAACCGGTCGCCGGCCTGGGCGGCGACCGATGTCTGCGAGCTGCCGCCTCCGCCATTGATCGCAGATTGGATCTCCGAATATGCGCCGGTCAGTTTTGCCAGCTCAAGGAGCTGATCGGGTGACAGGTTTGCCTCCACCAAAAAGGCATCCGTCAGGAAGGCGGGCTGCCACGTGACACTCACCTGAACGACGGTCAGGGCGTAGAACCCGCCCTGGCCGTCTGGAACTTGCAGCGCCAGCGCCGGGGGGAGGCTAGCCGGGAGCTGTGAGCTATCAATCAGAGCTTGTCCGCCGTTGTCTCCTTGCCATGAGGCCAGGATCTTCCCCTGCGCTGCAAACCCGGTGATGGCGAAAGTGTGGGCGGAACTCGGCGGGTTGGGTACCGGCGGCGTGCCGGAACCCGCGTCGTAGGCGTAGACGCCATAAGAGAACTGCTGGCCGAGCCCGTAGCTCCACGCCCCACCATCGACGTTCGTCCACCCGGAGGCGAGGTCGGCGTTGTTCTGCAGCCGGTAGGCCACTCCGGGGACGGAGTCCCACTCCACCGAGACCAGCCCTGAATCGCTGACTACGTCCAAGTCCTGCGCAAGGGAACCTCCAACCGTGAGCAGCGCCGCTACGGCACCTGCCATCACTCTCATCGGGCGCCATGGAACCACCGCAGGAGGCGGAGCGCAAGGGCTTTCCGGCCGGATTACCCCCTTCTACCGAACTGCGGCGGGGTAGCCCCTCGGAACCGGAGCCGCCCAAACCAGCCACTAGGAGTCGTCCCATTCTACCCTTTCATGATCCAGCGTCTTGGTGAAGAACCTGGCAGCAGCCCCGAACCCGCAGAGGATCACCGGTGGCGTGAACCAGAGGACGGTCATCTCCACAGTGCCCCACAAGGCTCAGCCCGCCGTCGAAGAGATCCACGCAATCCGCGATGACGATAAAGTTACAGGCCTGCAGCAGTTAGCCGACCAGGGTGCGCCAGCGCCGGCTGCGAGGCATACATACCGTCGCTTGCGAGCGACCGAGAGCGACCCCGTCACAGGGCGAAGGTCAGTCCCTCCCCTCTCAGCTCGACGCCGTACCAGACCGCAGCTCCAGATCCACCACCACCCCATCTGCCGGCTTGGTGGAGACACCCGCCCTGACCCCCGTCTCGTCCGCGACCGCATCGAACTTGAATATCTTGACCAGGGCGCCCACGACGAGGCCGACCTCGAGGAGCCCGAGGGACCTCCCCGGGCAGAAGCGGGGCCCGTGCCCGAACCCGAAGTGGAGCATGTCCTTCGCCGCGATCCCCCGCCGCTCGATGTTCTCCCATCGCTCGGGGAAGAAACGGTCCGCGGGATACCCGGTCACCGCCTCCCCCCAAAAGTCCTCACAGCGGTTGGCGTGCCAGACGTCCAACCGGATGTGGGTGCCCTCGGGGATGACCATCTTCCGTCCGTCTGGAGTTTCGACGGTCGTGTCGACCGTCGCGCGACGGGGGAGGAAGTAGAGCGCGGGGGTCAGGCGCAAGGTCTCCTCGAGGACGCGGTTGAGGTCGGGCGAGCCGGTGAAGTCGTCCGGGTCGTAGACCTCCATCTCCCTGACCTCCTCGTAGACCTTCGCCTGCCACTCCGGGTGGTGCGACAGGTGGGAGATCGCCCAGCTCGCGAACGAGGTGGTGGCCTCCATCGCGCCGGCGAGGAACACCCGGATGTTGCTGCGGAGGGCCTCGTCCGGGGCGTCCGACTCGAACTCCCCCCACAGGCCGAGACCCCGTGCGCGCCCCGAGAGGGCGATGTCCGTCAGCTCCTCGAAATCGGCCGCATGCTGTCGCAGGACCCGGTTGCCACCCGTGAAAGCCCTGGCGATGGCCTGGGCCCTCGGCGCGACGGTGTCGCGGACCATGTGGTCGATCATATACACGAGGGCGGGGACGAAGCGCTCCCGCAGCGCCTGGTAAGAGACGCTCCCACCGAAGAAGTTGCTCACCAGCATCTCCAACATGATGGCCTTGATCTCCGGCTCCAGTTCGACCCTCGTCCGCGTTTCCCCAGTGGCCACCTGCAGGGCGCGCAGGGCGTCGATCCGCTTCGCGACGGTCGCCCGGAAGGTACGCTCGAAGCCGCGGAAGCGATGCGGTTGGAACAGGTTCGAACGGCTGAACGGCTTCGCCACCAGGCTCTTCTGGCGGCGCCAGACGGAGCCGTTGGCATAGAGCAGGGAGTCCTCGCCGGTGGCGCGGGCGATCCCGGCCGTCGGGCTCGTGTCGCGGTCGAACTGCCCGGGTTTGTCGCCGGTGGCGGCCTGGATCGCCCTGATGATGCCCGGGTCGCGGCTGACCAGGACGGGGGGCAACCCCCCGGCATAGAGGTAGCGGTTGTGCCTCCCCCAGCCGTCCTCCTGGTCGGCCTCGGAGTAGAAGGCCTCGAAGATCCGGATAGGCTCCTTGTAGTTCCACGGCAGGGGGACCGGCGTCGTCGGCCTCCCGTCACCGAAAAGCCGGACACGGGTCGGGGGGCAATCCCCACCAAACGGGTTCTCGCCCCTGACCTGCCGGAGCAGTTGTCTGGTCCATCCGCGCAACGACATCTCTAGACTTTTCTGATGGATCGGCGCCCCGGGTATCGGCCCCTCAGGGGCGCCCCCAGTGGCGGGCGGTGGGCGGCTCTCTCCAGCATCGCCAAACATGGGGCAAGTCGGCCTTGCGGCAAACGCCCCCCCGCGGTTTCCGGACGCGCCCTCAACGGTCGAAGGTGGCGCCGATCTCGTCGAGGATCGCGTGGAGGTTCCCGCCGCGGGCGACCCGCGTGCGGCCACCGTCCGGATCGACCCGCAGCGCGCGGTAATAGCCGGCCCGCATGTTGTGCTGTTCGATCTCGACCTCGGCGGCCTCGCCGTCGAGCCTCGCGCCGACCCGGGCGACCTTGTTCCACCAGACCTCGCCGTCGCCGACCCCGGTCTCGAGGTTGAACTTCGTATCGCCCGGGATGCGGACACCGCTGCGATAGAGCTCGATCGCGGCGATCGCCCCGGCGAGGCCGGAGTAGTCGATGTGGACCCCCACGCCCTTGTGGACGTGGCTACAGGAGACGGGGAGGTTCTCGAACACCGCCTCGTCGTCGAAACCGACCTGTCCGCCGGCGGGCACCTCGCTCATGAAGTCGAACGCCACCTTGTGTACCACGTCGTGCAGCGGGGAGTGGTAGTTGGTGATCTTCATGTCGCCGGGGAGGACACCGCGGTCGGCGAGGGTGGTGTCCTTGGTCATGGCGGGGCCGAGGAAGTAGACACCCCGCAGCGACTCGAGCTCGCCGTCCACCTGCTCCAGGGCGCGCAGCACGACCCGCGACCCGACGCTGAACCCGACCAGGACGTACGGGGATCGCTCCGCCTCCAGGGGGTCGATGATCTCCTCCTTGAACCGCCCCGCCTCCATGTCGGCCCGGCGTTGCGACTCCAACCACGACGCCCCGGCCTGCAGCGGGTCCACCCGCACTGATTCCCACTCGTAGTTGACCACCCGCGAGGCATTGCCGGCCTCCGCCAAAAACTCGCGCATGTTCTCGCAGAACTCGGGGTCCTCCTTGATCCCACCGAAACCGTGGAGATAGACGAAGGTCAACCCCGGGCCGACCACCGCATCCCGCCCGGCCGGCTCAGGGGGCGCCGCGTCGAGGAAACAGAACACCCCAAACACCGCAGGGATGCACGGGAGCAGGTAGAGCAACTTTTTCACGGCAGCACGGTAGACCGGTCGAACCATCCATCGAATCGATTATTTTTTAATCGAAAATCGATCATACCGATGAAAATGCATGCGGAATACCCCTATCTCGCCGTTCCCGATCCTCGAAATAGGAGGTGCATACCGATACCAAGCGCCCCACCATTCGCCCTCCACCACCAGCCGCCCCCCACCCAATGCCCCACGATCTGCAGGTCCTCCCCAACGGGCGCCTCTGGCTGACGCCCGAGGGCGGAAGGGCGGCTGGCCTACCCGGCAAGGTCGCCCGGGCCTTCGGCGAGTCCTCCGCAACCGGCCTCCTGTCGCTGGCCGCCGACGCCCTCGGCGAGGAACCCCTGCCGCCCGGCCTCCAATACTGGCGGGCCTTCGCGCGCAAGTTCCTCACCACCATGTGCAAGCAAGTGGGGGCGGAACGCGCAGCCCTACCGCCGCCGGGGGGCGACGAGCTGAGGACGCTGGCGGCAGCGGCGCCCCCATCCGCGGGCTCGGAGTATATCTCCGCCGAGCTACTGGCCAAACTCTGGGGACAGATCGACCGCCACCTCGCCACCGGTGGGGTGGCGTTGGAGAAGACGCTGCGCGAGGCGCATCCGCTCTGGCGGCTGGTCGGGCGGGTGACCTTCCATCTCGCGGAGAACAAACGCAGCGAGGAGTTCCCCTTCGCCTTCCTCGCCACCTACACCCACCGCGTCTCCGCCACCGGGGCGCTGCAGTACCTGCCGCTCGGCAAGGCGCTCAAACAATACGCCGGCGAACGCGATGCCCGCGCCCTGGAGTCGCTCCTCGCGCCGGTGCAGGCCGCCGCAGAGGCGAGCCCCTTCGCCCGCGAGCTGCTCGACTCCAAACGCGTGTTCAGCGCCCTGGCCTGGCGCCCCGCCGAGGCGCTGCGCTTCATCCAGGAGGCGGCCGCCTTTGAAGAAGCCGGGCTGGTGGTCAAGGTGCCGGACTGGTGGAAGACGGGGCGCCCTTCCCGGGTGACCGTCGACCTGAACATCGGTGGCGGCGGCAGGACCAGATTGGGGGCCGACTCGCTCCTGTCGTTCAAAGCCGGGCTCGCCCTAGAGGGGGAGACGATCAGCGAGGCGGAGTGGCAGAAGATCCTCGACGCACCTGACAACCTGGTGCGCCTCAAGGGGCGCTGGGTCGAGGTGGACAAGGAGAAACTCGGGCAGATGCTCGCCCACTGGCGGCACGCGGAAGCCGCGGGGCTCTCCGGGCTCACCTTCCTCGAAGCCATGCGCCTGCTGGCCGGTTTCCAGGACGCCGCCCCGGGGGAGCCCCTCGAAGGCGCACCCGAGGGCGGCGGAGACTGGCTGTCCGTCTCCGCCGGGGGGCGCCTGAGGACGCTGCTCGACGAGTTGCACGCCCCCGGCGGAGGGGGGCCGCCCGCCGGGCTGGATGCCGAGCTGCGGCCCTATCAGAAGATCGGATACCAATGGCTATCGCTGCTCGGGGGCCTCGGCCTCGGCGCATGTCTCGCCGACGACATGGGCCTCGGCAAAACCCTACAGGTCATCGCCCTCCTTGTCGGGGCGCGGCGCAAGCGGCGACCGCCCTCGCTGCTGGTCGTGCCGGCCTCCCTGGTGGGCAACTGGAAGGCCGAGTTCGAGAAGTTCGCACCCTCGCTGAGGGTCCTCTACGCCCACCCCTCACAGTCCCCGCGCGAGGTGCTCGCCGACGTCGCGGCCGCCGCGGCCGGGCACCACGCCGTGGTCACCACCTATTCGATGCTCGGCCGCCTCGACGGCATCGCCGATGCGGCCTGGGACCACCTCGTCCTCGACGAGGCGCAAGCGATCAAGAACCCGCGTACCGCACAGACCAGAAGGGTCAAGGCGATCCCCGCTCGGGCGAAAATCGCCCTCACCGGGACACCAGTGGAGAACAGCGCCGCCGACCTCTGGTCGCTGTTCGACTTCCTCAACCCCGGTCTGCTCGGCACCTCCTCGCGCTTCGCCGAGGCGCTGAAGTCGGAGGGCGCCTACCCGAAGGTGCGCCGGCTCGTGGCGCCCTACATCTTGCGGCGGCTGAAGACCGACAGGGGCGTCATCGACGACCTGCCCGACAAGACCGAGCTGCGCACCGACTGCCCGCTCACCAGGGGTCAGGCCGCGCTCTACCGGAAGTCGGTCGAATCGCTCAGAAAGGACCTGGGGCGCGGCGACCTCGAACCCTTCGAACGCGCAGGGCTGGTGCTGACGTACCTGATGCGCCTCAAGCAGATCTGCAACCACCCCGCACTGTGGACTGGCAGCGGCAACTTCGCCGCCAAGGACAGCGGCAAATACCGCCGGCTGTCCGCCATCGCATCGGAGGTGGCCGCGCGCGGGGAAAAGATGCTCGTCTTCACCCAGTTCCGCGAGATGACCGCGCCGCTGGCGGAGCACCTCGCTGGCACGTTCGGCCGCGACGGGCTCGTCCTGCATGGGGGCACCGCCGTGAAACGCCGGCAGAAGCTCGTCGAACAGTTCCAGGGGGAGACCGGGCCGCCGTTCTTCGTCGTCTCACTGAAGGCCGGCGGCACCGGCCTGAACCTCACCGCCGCCTCGCACGTGGTGCACTTCGACCGCTGGTGGAACCCCGCGGTCGAGGACCAGGCCACCGACCGCGCCTTCCGCATCGGGCAGAGGCGCAACGTGCTCGTCCACAAGTTCGTCTGCCGCGGCACCGTAGAGGAGAAGATCGACGCCATCATCGCCGAGAAACGCGAGCTTGCCAGCGAGCTGCTCGGGAAAGACGGCGCCGAGAAACTGCTCACCCAGATGCGCGACGACGAGCTCCTCGACATGGTCACCGTCAACATCGACCAGGCGGTATTCTAACGGAGTTTGCTAGTGTTCAGTTTTCAGTGTTCAGCAAGAGGTCTACACTGCACACACTGACCACCGACCACCGATCACTGACCATGCCCTGGTACGAATACGACGACGAATCCCCCGCCGAAAGGCGGGCGCGGGTGTCGTCGGAGATCGCCAGGCGCCGGAAGAAGGGGGAGCCCTTCGTCGCGATCCGGACAGAGGTCGCGCGGGGCGTGCCCGCGAAGACATTCTGGGGCAAGGCCTGGTGCGAGAACATCGAATCCTACAGCGACTACGAATACCGCCTGCCCCGCGGTCGCAGCTACCTGCGCCAGGGCAACGTTTTCGACCTCGAGATCGACGGCGGCAGCATCTTCGCCTACGTGGCCGGCAGCGCGATATACGATGTCGAGATCTCGATCGCAACCCTCGCGAAGGCGCGCTGGAGGGCTCTCAAAGGCTCCGTCGCCGGGGAGGTGGGCAACCTCGTCGACCTGCTCTCCGGCCGGCTCGGGGACGGGGTGATGGCGGCGGTGACCGACCGCCAGTCCGGGCTGTTCCCTTCACCCGAACAGATCACCCTCAACTGCAGCTGCCCGGACTGGGCGGATTGCTGCAAACACGTGGCCGCGGTGATGTATGCGGTGGGCGTCAAGCTCGACAGCGAGCCCGAACTGCTGTTCAAGCTGCGCGAGGTCGACCACACCGAACTGGTCGACGCCGCCGGCGAGGGGCCCGACCTGTCGACCGGCGGCGCTGGCGCCGGAGTCCTCGCCGCCGGAGAGCTCGCCGAACTGTTCGGCATCGACCTGGCCGAGCCGGAGGCGGCGATCGACCTGTAGCCCCCCCCCGGACGCCTATGGTGCGGCGGGGGTGACATCCCGCACCCGGTAGAGGCGACGCAGGACCCCCTCTGGCACCACTTCAGTGAAGGTGGTCGACCCGCTATCCGCAATCTCCTCGTCGGAGATTTCGAGCCACGACTGCAGGTCTCCGGAGACATCGATCGCATAGGTGCGCCCGGCCTGCGAGGCCCAGGTGACCGTCGCGGTGCGCGTGCCCCCCTCGTAGTTGAAGTCCGTGATCACAAACGCCCCCCCAGATCCGGGCACGGTCGTCGTAGTAATCCTGACGCCCGCGATGCGGATGTCGCCGTGTGGGAGATCGTTCTCCGAGGAGGTCGCCGTGACGACCGCCCCCGGGCCGAGGGTCGGGGTGACCACGCTCTCCTCCTCCCCGGGATCGGTGTTGGTGGTGGTGACGCTGTAGGCGCTGCCAGACGCATCCACCCCGGCATAGGTCTGGACGATCTGAGTACGGTCGGGGCACCCCGTCCAGAACTCCAAGGTCGCCGTCGTGTCGCCCGAGGCGTCGTTCAGGTTCAACGTCACCGTGATATCGGCTGGCCCATCGGGCGCGGTGAACCAGTAGTCGTTCCCCACCGGCGGCTCGGCGCTGTTGCTCCAACCGTTGACCTCTGAAAACTCGAGCGTCCCCTCCGCGAAGGTGATCGACTGCGAGATGTATTCGTTCGAGTTCAGACCGGTGCCGGGCACGTCGATATAGACCCCCACCGCACCGTCAGCGGGGGCGGCGTTGATCGCGCTACCGTGACCCGGGGTCAAGGTCCCGAGATCGAAGAAGTAGACGGCCGCTCTAGCTCGCGGGGCGATAGCCAAAGCGACCGCCAATGCTGTGACAATATATCCAGTTTTCATCGTGGTGTGTTGGTTAGGAATTCATCCGCCCTCCGCTTGCTGCTCGATGGGTCGACCCGCACTTTCCCCCAAGCATCTGCCTGACAATAAACAAGATATGGCGGCCAACCCAGGCTGGGATTGGGAGCTATCGCGCAATGGTCGCAATATATCGCGCCGGGTCGCCCGCGGACCGTAGCTGGCCATACTCGGCGCGCCGTGCACCCGGCGGACCCTTCACCATTCCGCATCTGGGCCGGTGGAGGAGCAAAGGTCGGTTTCGGTCCGATCCCGTGTCAGCTGGAGACCGGTGATATCCTGACCCGGAACACACGTCGCCCGACCCCTGAGGCGAAGCGGAAGGTGTGCCTGATCGACCCGTCGGCGGCGGGCTCCTCGGACACTGGGCTATCGGTGACCGGCTGCCAGACGTCGAAGTCTAGGGAGGACTCGAGCGCCGTCGAATAATCGACCGTCGAGGGGAAAGACCGGAAGGATATCTCGACCTCACCACCGCCGCCGACCAGGTCCCATTCCGGCGTCGAACCCGCCGACCTCGGATCGCCGCCGAGGGCGAACTCGATCACGTTCAGGTGGCCATCGGAATCCGCATCCCCGAGGGGGGAGGCAAACCCCGCCAGCAGCTGTTCGGCGGCGGTGAAGTGTTCGTAGACCCAGTCGTCGTAGTTGCGGCCGAATGCGGTGTCTCCGGCGCCCGGGGTGCCGCCGGCCGAGGCGCTGACCGCCCAGTTGCCGACCTCGCCCCAGGCGTCGAACGGGGTGTTGGCCGCATCGCGGACGACCAGCGAGTGGCCGAGGTCCTCGGCGGCCGGGTACCAGGAATCGTTGTAGGAGAACTGCAGGACGCGTTCGCCGCCCGCGTCGACCAGCTCGATCGTCTCGCCGTCGTTGTCGAGCCTGCCGGTCCACGGGCCGAGCGCCGCGGGGGTGACCCCGGGGTAGCGCAGGGCGAAGGCGGCCGGGTTGGCGGCGACCACCAACCTGGCACCGGGAGGGAGGTCCGTCGACGCGGGGAAGGGGAAGGTGACGCCATCGACGAACCGGCATCCCCCCAGGTCGAGGGCCGCCGGGCCGATGTTCACCAGCTCGATGAACTCGAAGTCCGACGCGCCGGCGCCCGGGAGGGCGGCGCTCTCCGCCGCGGTCGGCGGCGGGGGGGCGAAGTGGACCTCGCCCACGCGCAGGTAATCCTGGGCGGGGCTGGGGTTTCCGGGGTAGGAGACCGTCGCCGCCACTGACGCGTCTGGGCGCAACAGGGTCAGGGTCTCACCGCGGGCGGAGAGCTGGCCGCGGTATTCGCCGAGCACGAGCCTCCCCTCGCCGCCTTTCGGGGAGCTGGCGCGCGCCTGGAACGCGGGGACGTCGGGGGTCAGGTATGCGGAACCCCCAGAGTGGATGACCGTCCCGGGGGCGAAAGTGAATCGGATGCCGCCGTCGACGCGCCAGCCGCTGATGTCGACGGCGTAGCTGTTGGGATTCTGGACCACCGCGTACTCACCACCCTGGTCGCCCCCCGGGTTGGCGATCACGGGGCCGAAGTTGATCACCGGGGCGGCCGGCTGTGGACCCGGGATGATCCCGCCGTAGTTGGCGGGGTTGTAGAGGTTGTTTCGACGCGGGGCGATGTAGTTGTTGAGTACCGAGTCGACCGCCTGCCGCAGGGTCTGTGGCGTGCCGAAGGGGTTGCCCCACTTGGCCTTGTCCGCGTCGACCTCGGCATGCATCAGGTCGTAGAGGCGTTCGACCTCGGTCTCGAGAACCCGCTCGGCGACCGGCGTCCCCGGCGGTTGGAGGATCTCGTCCATCAAGGTGCGCAGCCGGCGCAGGAACATCTCGCGCAGGGGCGGCTGGTCGTGGAAGGCATCGACCAGGCGGTGGGTCTGGCCGAAGACGCTCGGGTAACTCGCCTCCCCGTAGAGGGGATGGCTCATGGTGCCCGTGGACGCGGAGGTGCTGTCCGTCATCCAGCCGGCGTAACCCCACGAGAGGTCGGGGTCCCAGGGGTGCATCTGCCACAGTCCGGTGCCGTCGCTGTCGCGGTACATGAAGTGGTTCTTCCCGTAGCGGTCCGAGTCTTGGGTGAGGATGCTGGCGGCGACGTAGTTGATGATCTGCGGGACGTCGAAGTTGTCGTAGAGGAAGGCGTTGCGCCCCGGCGCCCCCGGGGCGGTGCCGTCGACGATGGCCTGCAGGTCGCTGTGGTCCTCGTGCTGGCGGGTGCGTTTCTTGGCGCCGGGGAAATTGTTGTTGTTCATGCCGGGGAAGAACTCCGGGAACACCGCCGCGCTGGTCAGCGGCGAGTGCATCTTGTAGAACGCCCCGTCCGGGTCGAGGCCGTGGCGCTCGAGGTAGTCCGTGTCCGGTTCCTCGATGTAGAGGGCGACGCTAAAGAAGTCGCCGTTGCGATAGGTCAGCAGCGGGAAGACCTCCGAATAGGCGACGCCCGCCACCCGGTAGACCGACATCATCGAGAGAATGTAGCGGACGTAGGCCTTGTCCGTCCACAGCTGGTTGGTATTGATCTCGTCGACGGGCGGGAGGCCCTCGCCGCGGTGGAGGCGGTTGTTGGAGGGGAAATCGAAATGTAGGCTCTGCTTCGGGAAGCGCAAAAACACCGACGAGGCACCGCGTATCTTGACCCGGACGTTGTCGTAGAAGCGGCCCAGGTAGTAGACGCTCGCGGCGGTGTAGTCCTTGTTGTAGAGGCCGGCCCCAGGTTCGATATACCAGTCGGTGTCCTCGATGAAGTATTGGAACAGCGGCAGCTGGCTGGTGATCGTCGGGTCGGCCACCACGGTGCCGAGGTACTCGGCGGTGCGCGCGCCGGGAGAGTAGACCGGCCAGCGCGAGCTGGCACCGCCGACGTCGCGGGCGGTGATATACCAGCGCAGCATTTCGCCCGCCGCCGCCGTGCCGGCGGGGATGGTGCCGCCGAAGACCCCGTCACCGGCCGCGCCGTCGCCGTGGTTGCCGTCGTCGAACATGGGGAGGCTCGCCTCGCTGCCGAACATGGCGCGGTAGTGGAGGGTGACCGAATCGAGGGTTACGAGGGCGGGCGCCACGGCTGCGGTCACCGTGACCGGGTCGGAGCCGCCCGGCGCCGCCGGCGAGTGGGCGGCGTCCCCGATCAGCGCGGCGAGCCCGGCCTCGCCAGGGCCGCCAGCCGCCCCGGGGCTGGGGACGGTGAGGTAGCCGACGGCGAGCTCACCATCGCCGGAGCGGGTCGAGCGCAGCTCGCACTCGATCAGCAGGTCGGAGCTGTTGGCCATCGAGTTGAGGGCGTGAACCGCAAGCACGTTGTCGCCGTCCTGCAGTTCGCCGAGCGAGGCGCCGAGGTCGATCAC
This sequence comes from Verrucomicrobiales bacterium, assembly GCA_028280355.1. GTDB lineage: Bacteria > Verrucomicrobiota > Verrucomicrobiia > Verrucomicrobiales > DEV007 > JANQMB01. The sequence goes on along the minus strand of JANQMB010000051.1, from coordinate 17,778 downwards.
CTCGGGGACGAGCACCTCGCTCTCCGGGAACCGGTCGATTCCATCGAGGGAGGTGCTGTCCCAGACCGGCGAGGCCGGCGCAGCCCGGCTCGCCACCTGCACCCCGTTGAGGTAGGCGACGAAGCCGTCCTCCCAGCGTATATGCAGGGCCAGATCCTGGTAGCGCGTGGCGTCATCGATCGTGAAGGGCAGCCGGATGTAGGCGCTCGGGTTCTGCGTGTACATCTCCGCCTGGATATCCGTGGTGATGTGCACATCGTATTTCGGGGTCGTGTCATACCCGACCCCCTGGCCGCTCCCGGAGAGCCACGGCGGGGTGGTCACGAAACCAGCCTGCGTCCAGCTCAGCCCCAGGCCGCCGTCCTCCGGGACGAGGACGCGCGCGTCCGAACCGCCTACCAGGTTCTCGACGGTCGCCCCGGCGACATAGTGGCCGTAAGAGACGTCCGCGACCTGGGGCGGGTAGGCCGGCGCGAACGACGAGGTGACCGTCACCCCATCCGGTTTGACCAGCGCGAGGTACTCGCCGCCCGCGGAGAGCTTGAAGTTGCAGTGCAGTTCCCCAGCCGGATCGTTGCGGTTCTTGTCCGAGGCGAAGACGACCAGGTATTCCCCCGCGCCCAACACGAGCGCGGGGAATATCCACTTGGCGGGATCCGAGGGATCGTCGGTGAGGCGCCAGCCGGCGAGGTCGACCGCGGCGCTGGAGGGGTTGAAGATCTCGATCCAGTCCGGGGTGTCACCGTCCTCATCGGTGAGGGTCGTGCCGTTCGCGGCCATGAACTCGCTGATCTGCAAATCGTCCACCCCCGCGGCCGACGAGGGGCGCGCCAGGAAGTGGCCTAACAATAAAACAACGGCGGCTGCCAAGGCGATCTCCCGCCACCCGCGACCAACCGTCACGACCCCTGCCAGATGTCGGGTTTCTTCTTGGGGGATTTCCATCTACTGGGGGTAGAGAGGGTGAGGAAAGGGGGGTGGGGGAACCTAGATACGATGCCCGAAGACCAGCCTTCGGTCAACGTCCTGAGGTTACCTCATCTCCTTCATAAACCGTTTATAATGATAAATTTAACAGGACTTCCTCCTGGCCGGATCTGGCCGATTTCGTGCCAGACCGGGAACATATTGCGCACGCCCCCCTTTCGCCGGGTCCGCACCGCCCATCGAATCCCGATGATCCAGTGCTCGATCATCTCTCGGCGGCCGGTTGCGCGACCGACATCGTGGGGGATTCCCCTTTGCCGGGAGAATGTCGGGTCTCCCCACCATCGGGCCAGGCGATGCTGAAACTCTCGAGCCCCCGGAGCGGGAGGAACACCAGGCTGCTCCCCTGGGAGAGATATCCGCCCCCTGCCACAATCGCCCGGTGCACCCGTCCCCCCGACCCGTAGTCGGCCGAGATCCGGGCCCCCACCGCCTGCGGGTTGCCCGCCCTCCCGACGAGACGCAAGGCGACCCCATCGGAGACGCCCCCCCGCATGCGATCGAGGGCGAACGACCGGATCGGACCATCGTTCTGGGACGCGACGATATCGGGTTGCCCGTCGCCGTCGAAGTCACATAGCGTGGACGCCTTGCCGTCGTCGGCGATCACCAGCCCGGACTCCGCCGGCGGGACACATCGGAAAGACCCGTCGCCCGCGCCCTTCAGAAGTTGGCTGAGCCCGCTCCGCCACAGCCCGGTCTCGACCTGGTTGGAGTAGAAGTTCTGTACCAGGTGGAGATCGAGGTGCCCGTCGGCGTCGAAGTCGCAGGCGGTGACCCCGTAGACGGGGGCGATCTGCGCCAGCCGCGGGAAGGGGCGCCACTCGAAGGCGAGTTCGCCCCCCTGGCTGCGGTTGATCCAGACGCCCGACTCGCTGTGGTTGGCGGTGACCTTGTAAGCCTCGCCCAACCGCTCCCCGTAGATCTCCTCGAGGGAGGACTCCGCGAACTGCTTGAACGTCGTGATACGCTCCCCGACCGAGGGCATCGCCTGGCAGGTTCACCCCTTGCCCCTGACGGGGAGTTCGTACTTGGACTTCTTGCGTTTCGATTCGACGATGCGCGGGACCCCGCTGTCGTCCATCTCGCCGTAGTAGATGGAGACCGTCTTCCCGGAATCGAGCTTTCCGTATTTGGTGTTGAGGCCGATGTTCCCACAGACGAGGTCGATCAGCCCGTCGCCGTTGACGTCGGCGGCGGTGACCGAGTGCCACCAGCCCGAGCGTACCGAGGTGCCCGCCCCCCCCGAGACGTCGCGCATCTCCCCCGCCTCGTTGCGGAACACCTTGATCGGGCCGTAGTCGATCGAGAGCGCGAGATCTGGCCAGCCGTCGTTGTCCAGGTCCGCCCACGTGGCCCCGGTCACCATCCCGGGGCGGGCGAGCCCCGGACAGGTCGCGGCGGTGACATCGACGAAGGCGGGTGCCCCCGGGGTCCCGTCGTTGCGCAACAGCCTGCTCCGGGGGACTAGCGGATAGCGCCCGGGGGTGCAACGACCGCCGATGAAGACATCCAGATCCCCATCCCGATCGAAATCCGCCGCGGCCACCGGACCCGACGACACTTTCAACGGGGGCAGGGCGCCCTCCCCCGCCCTGACGAACACGGCGTTGCCCCGGTTGATGTAGAGTCGGTCCCTCTGCGCGGATCCCCCCTCGAAGCTCTCCGCCGTCCCGGAGGCGACGATCAGGTCGAGGTCCCTGTCGCGGTCCGCATCGACCCATAGGACCCCCATGTCCTCCACCCCAGCGTCGTCCTGCCAAGGCCCGTCGACGACCTCGAAGGTGCCATCTCCCCGGTTCAGGTGGAGGGCGCCCGCCTGGTAGCGCGCCCCGCCGGTGAACAGGTCGTCGTCGCCATCGCCATCGGCGTCCCCCCAGGCGAGCGCCGGCCCGAGCCGCGACATCCGCCACGGCAGGAGAGGCTGGATGGCGAAGTCGTCGTAGTCGTCCAGACCGTTCTCCCGGTGGTTGAACTGCGGGCCGCGCCGGCTGGCGGCGAACAGGGGTTCGTCCGGCTCTGGCGGGGCAGGTTCTCGAGCGGCGCCCGCCTTCTCGATCCGGTGCAAAGTCCCCGCGGGGAGCGGTCCGGCGACCTGGCGGGTCCCGTCCGGCCAGTCGACGATGACGCGGTCGGCCGCGGCGTCGGCGCCGAGCCCGAAGTGGATCCGGGTGCAGTCGAAGGCGAGCAGCCCGGTCGCCGGCTGCACCAGCCGCACCTGCCGCCCCGTGGATCCGGACTCCACGGTGACCTTGGCGCCGATGCCGCGGCGGTTCCCCGCGTCCCCGTGCAGCTGCAGCAACAACCCGTGGTTGTCCTCCCCCTGGTTGACCAGGACCTGGACCGGCTCGTCCAGGCTGCAGGTGACGAGGTCGAGGTCCCCGTCGAGGTCGAGGTCCGCGGTCGCCGCCCCAAAAGTCATGCCGAGATGGTCCAGCCCCCAGACCTTCCCCACCTCGTCGAACTCCAGGTCGCCCAGGTTGCGGAAGGCGCGGTTGGTGTCCCTCTCTGGCGGAAGGTGCCTGTAGTGGTCCCAGTCGGAGACCCCGACCCGGTCGGCGCGCGAGAACGGCACGTCCGAGTGGCCGAAGTTGCGCGCCAGGCCGTTGGTGACGAACAGGTCGACCCTGCCGTCGTTGTCGAAGTCCCCGGACTTGAGGTTCCATGTCCAGTCGGTGTTGGCCAGGCCCGCCATCTCCGCCGCCTCGCAAAACTTCCCCTGCCCTGAATCGAGCAACAGGACGTTGCGCATCGTCTGCCGCGGCCAGACCTCCGTGAAGAAATGGCGGCGCTCGTCGGTGAGGATGCCCGCGTTCAACTTCGCCTTGAAGTGGGTCGACCCGCCCATGTCGGCCACCATCAGATCGACCAGCCCGTTGCCGTCCATATCGGCGAGCGCCGACCCCATCGACGACCAGGAACAGTACGGCATCACCTCGGTGTGGACGTCGGTGAACGTCCCGTCGCCGTTGTTCCTCCACAGCTGGTCCGGCACGGCGTAGTCACTGGCGACGTAGATGTCCGGGAGACCGTCGTGGTTGTAGTCGAACCAGACCGAAGAGAGGCCGAAGGTCCGCCCGGCGATGCCGGCCTGGCGGGTCACGTCGGCGAACCGGACCTGGCCGGAGGCGTCCGGCCCCTCGTTGCGGAACAGCAGGTCGGGCATCCCCGCCTCGTCGAGCTTGTGCTTCCCGTCCGCCATCCGCCTGCCCTCGAAGTAGCGCTCCCACTCCTCCTCGACGACGATCTCCCCACCCGAGAGCCTGCCGGGGACGCGGTCCGGCCAGCCCGCCTCGAGCGTGAAGCGGTTGGTGAGAAGGAACAGGTCGAGGTCGCCGTCGAGGTCGTAGTCGTTGAACGCCGGCATGTAGGAGGCGCCGGAGAAATCGAGCCCGAACGCCGCCGCGGCGTCGGCGAAGCGCACCCCCCCATCGGGGCCCGCGCCGCGGTTGACGAACAGCTGGTTGGGCGCGTCGTAGTTGGCGACGTAGATGTCGAGGTCCCCGTCACCCTCGATGTCCACCACCGCCGCCCCGGCCGCCCACGTCTCGGGGGACTCGGCGCCGCAGCCCACCTGCCGCGAGAAGCGCAACGGGCCGCCGCCGCGATCTTGGAGGTAGAGGGCGTTCGGCACCGGCCCGCCGGTGAAGAAGAGGTCCGGCCGGCCGTCGCCGTCGAAGTCCCCGACCGCGACCCCGCCACAGGCGTACCCGGAAGCGTACAGCGCCCGGCGCGGGTGGGACTCGTCGATGGGGCTGACGAAGTCGATCCCCGACTCGGATGGCGGCAGGGTTCTGAACAATGAGGCCGTCAGCCCACCAGGCCCGTCCTCGCCACCTGCCGCCCCCCCCGGATCCTGTTCCCCCGGCCTTGCACATGACACCAGCAAGGCGCAGAGGAGCAGCCAGCGCCGGCCGCGACACCACATCGCGGTCGGCGGTATATCATCTTCTCCGGTCACGTAAAGTCAGTTCGGAGACAGTGAGATTGAGGTAAGACTAGCACAGAGAAACGCCCCGCCCCAGAAAACTGGGGCGGGGCTTCCTATACATACCTGACTCTCTCAGACGTGTGCAGCGTCCTCGAAAAGCCGCGAGATCATCTCCGACGGCGCCTCGCGGCAGCAAGGCATCCGATCAGACCCAACAGGACGCCTGTCGATGGTTCCGGGATTGTGGTGGTGGTGATGCGTATGCCCCCGACCCTAAGGTCGGTGTCGCTACTCGTCACGGTGATCACGGCCCCGTGGCCCAGCGCTGGAGTGACGCCGCTGCTCTGGTCGACCGCGGCGTTACCGTTGGTCGTCGTCTGCAGGGTGAAGGGGTTCCCCCCGACATCATTGCCAGAATAGAAATGGTCTTGCCCACTCGTATTCAGGCCGCCGTGCCAAAGCTCCGCCGTGGCGGTGGTGTTGCCAGACGTGTCGTTCAGATTGATGGTGAAGGTGATCGTCGATAGCCCCGAGTCCGCCGCGATAAATATATAGTCGTTGCCGACGATCATACCGGAGTCCGTGCTCCAACTGTTTATCGCCGATATCTCCAGGGTGCCCTCGGCGAAGTTCACAGTCTGAGGTGTATAGACGTTCGGGGGGCCCGCGATATTGTAGTAGATCCCCGTCGCCCCGGTAGCCGCCGGGGCGTTAGTCCCCCCCCCATGGTTCTGGCTGCCGAAGTCGTAGAAGTAGACCGCGGCCCCCGCCTGGCCCAATGTCAAAGCGCCGAGGGTTGATACGGCGAGTAGTGTTTTTGTTTTCAGTTGCATTTTGGTGTTCTAGTTGTGGTGAGGTGGATCGTTTCGCATCGCCCGGGATGTCCGCCGGGCGATCTGTATCACTATCTCATATTGAAATCGTGATATGATATTCCAGAGGCCGTCAAACCCACACGTTCCTCACGCATTCCACATAACCTGTTGATATGAATACAGTTAAATAATTTAACCCCGGAGAGACGTCGGGCGATTTTACGCCCGGACGGGAATACATTATGCCAGTCGACAGATAATTGGATAAATGGCATACGGAAATTGTATTATTATTTGGACATGTCGCCCCCTCATACCACCGCCAGGTCCTTCCCATACTCCGACGGGGAGGTCCCGGTATGCGCCTTGAAGGTTTTCGCGAAATGCTGCCTGCTCCCGAACCCCGACATCTCGGCAATCGCGTCGATGGTGTAGTTGTGGGCGCCGAGCAACCGCTTCGCAAGGTTCATCCGCGCGTCTAGGATCGCCGAGTGGATGGTGGACCCGGTGGCGTCCCGGAAGCGCCTCTGCAGTTCGCGCCGGGAGATCGGGACGACCCCCACGACGTCGGCGACACCGATCGGGCTGCCGGCGTTGCGCGCGATGTAGCGGACCGCCCGCGCGATCAGGGGATCCTCGATCACCGACGCGCCCGACGAACCGCGCACCACCAGCCCCCGCGGGGGGATATAGATCGGGGCTTCGGGCGGATCCTCGCCGCGCATCATGCTGTCGAGCAGCCGGGCGGCGCGATAGCCGATGTCGAAATGGCTGGCGTCGACGCTGGAGAGGGTCGGGCTGCAGAGGTTGCAGGCGACCGTGTCGTTGTTCACCCCGACGATCGCCGCCTGCTCGGGGACCGCGATACCGAGGCGCCTGCAACCCTCAAACACCAGGGGCGCGATATGGTCGCAGGACACGAATAGCGCGACGGGCCTCGGCAGCGTCGCAAGCCATCTTTTCACCCGGGGGGCATCGCCCTCGCCGGTCCGGACCGGCGCCTTGGAGACCTCGATCTCCGACAGGTCCTCCCCGAGTTTCCCCACCTCCTCCCGGAACGCATCGCGACGCCGCGCCGACCACGACGTCCCGCCGATCCCACAGAACGCGAACTTCCTGAAACCCCGTTCGCGCAGATGGTCCAACGCCATCTTCGCGATCGCCGAGTCATCGCAATGCACTAGCGGAACCCCGCTCCCGACCCCCTCGCCGAGCACATCGACCACCGCCCTCCCCGCCTCGATCGACCTCAACGCAGCGCGTTCGCTGGCGGGGTCGTAGATGCGAGTGATGATCCCGTCGAGCCTGCTATTCTTCGGTAGGGGCTCGATGTATGACGGGCCGGGCTCGACGCCGCGCAGCGACCAGTTCCCCGCATCGTGGTGGGTGTCCCAGGAGCGCGCCTCGCGTACGAACTTGGCGATCCCGCGCAACATATCCCGCCCCGGGGCGATCGAGGTTTCGATCTCCAGCAGCACTCGGCGGCGGGGCGAATCGGGCGTCATTGTGGTCTGGTCGTCCGCAGGCCCGGTCGCTCGGGTCGCGGCTGGCGATCCCCCCGGCACCCGGAGAGATCGACCCCATCTTAAGAATGTCTGCCCCCCCCTTTGGCGTAAGGGGGGAATTGAAACTCTTTTCAGAGACCCCTGTCCCCGTGGAGGTTGACGCCCGTCCGGCTTCCTATGGGCTCCCTCTTATACGGGTTCAGCGGCGCCGGGAAAGAGAAGCCGGGCGCGATTGTACCCGGAATAACTGTTTACGCCCAAGCCCCCGGAAGACATTCTTAAAGGAGGGAGCGCGACCCGCGGCGCCCTCAGCGACTTCGCGTCTTGTCACTTTGTCAAAGAGCCCCCAGACCGACCAAGAATTCGTCAATCTCCTGATCGACAGCCAGGAGATGCTCCGGTGTTTCACCCTTTCGCTCATCCCAAACCACCCCGATATCCGGGACCTCCTGCAGGAGATCAACATCGTCCTCTGGGAGAAGCGGGACACTTTCGAAATGGGGACGAGCTTCGTCAACTGGGCGTGCACGGTGGCGCGTTTCAAGGCGATGAACGAGCGGAGGAAGCTGCAACGCGCCAAGAAGCTCATCTTCGACGACGAGCTGGTGAACGCCCTCGCCGAGAAGAGCGCGGGGCGCAGGCCGGACCTGCTCGAGCCCAAACGCGACGCGCTGAAATATTGCATGAAGAAACTGCGGGCACCGGACCAGGACCTGCTCGTCGCCCGCTATACGTCCCGCGAGGAGATGGACCGCCTCGCCCATGAGAGCGGGCGCAGCAGGCCGGCGTTGCGGGTTGCCCTCAGCCGCCTGCGGGCGGTGCTCCGACGCTGTATCCAACAGCGCCTGGCGATGGAGAGGGGGGGGGCATGAGCCCAGGGGAGTTCGACGAGGCCCTGTCGCTACTGATCGACGACGAGATCTCCCCCGGTCTGTTCCAGAGACTCCGGGACCACCTGGTTGGATCGGACGAGGCGCAGTGGCAATACCTGGACTATGTCGAGACCCACGCTGTGCTGTCCCTGGAGCTCGGCCCCCACCCCCTGCAGAGCGGCGCCTCGACGGTGATCCCGATGGGGCGCATCCTTGCCCGCCAGAAACGCAGGGCGCTCCGTCTCGCCGTCGTCGCGGGCGCCGCGGCCATCTTTGTGGCCGCGCTGGTCTCGACCTACATCATGCTGCCCGAAGCCCCGCTGGCGCGCTTTAAGGCCTCGTCGCTAGCGCAGTTCGAACTGACCCACGACACCCCGGACGGCACCGGACCTGGGGATGGCCAGGAGTTGCAGATCGGCTCTCGTTTGAGGCTCACCCGCGGCAGCGTCAGGCTCGATTTCCGCTCGGGTGTCGAAGGCATCGTCCGGGCTCCCGCCGACCTCACCCTGCGCCGGGAGGATCTCGTCGACCTACGCCACGGAACCGCCTGGTTCTCCGTCCCCGGTGGGGCGTCCGGTTTCCGGGTCGACACGCCCGAGTTCCTGCTCACCGACCTGGGCACCGAGTTCGGGGTCATCTCGAACGTCCGGGACCCCGACGAGGTGCACGTGTTCGACGGGCAGGTGAAGGTCCAGAACCACCGCGGGATCGAGGAGCAGGTACTGCTCGCCGCGGGCGACGCCCGTGTCGCCGAGACCGACGGACGATGGCAGACGGCCGACCTCGACCCGGAGGCGTTCTTCGATTCGCTGCCGCCAGACACCCCCCTGCCCCCTTACCTGTACTGGTCCTTCGACCGCGACAAAGGACCGGGGCTACCGGCCGGGGGGACCCACCCCGACCGCCAGCGCATCTCCGCTTCGTCGGTCAACGGTTCCCTCGGGACGGTGGCTGGCAAAGTCGGTGAGGCGGTCTCCTTCGATGGCCTCGGGGCCCAGCTCCACACCGACTGGCCTGGCATCGCCGGCGGCAACCCCCGAACGGTGGCGTTCTGGCTCAAGCTCCCCCCCGCCCCGGCCGGAGACCCTGGAGACAAAAACTACAGCTTCACCCTCGTCCACTGGGGTACATTTCTGCGGGGTGGAAATACCGAATGGGCGGTGCGTGCGACGAACGAGAAGTACGCCGCGGATGACCTCTATACGCCCGGCGACACCACCCGCATCAACCTCTACCTCGGGTCAGGCTGGTTCAACGGTTCCACGGAAATCGCCGACGGCGAGTGGCACCACATCGCCGTCCGCTACAACGGGGTCACCGATGCCCGCGGGGCCCCCGTCGTGGCGATCTTCGTCGATGGCCGCCGGGAACAGACGAGCTATATCTCCCCGCGGCCGCCCGTCCCCATCGACACGGAAGTCGGCGTGGCCGGTGCCCGCCCGCTGGGGGTCGCGATCTCCCGCAGCGGCAGGAGCGCGCCGTTCCCCGGGGAGATCGACGAGCTCTATATCTTCGACGGGAAGGTCGAGGACGGCACCATCCGCGATCTCTTCGTCCCCCGCTGAGGGCCGGTCGGCAACGGCGGGCGATCGGGGTCATGCCCTGTCCGGGTCGTCCCTGAACTTGGCGGGCGTCGACCCCACGTGGGTCCGGAAGGTCTTGGCGAAGTGTTGCCGGCTGCCGAAACCCGACATCTCGGCGATGGCGTCGACGGTGTAGTCGGTGGACGCCAACAGCTCCTTGGCGATGTTGAGCCGGGCGTCGATGATGGCCGAGTGGACGGTGCGCCCGGTCACGTGGCGGAACCGCCTCTGCAGCTCCCGCCGGGAGACGGGGAGCAGCGCGGCGACGTCGTCGACCCCGCCCAGGCTCGCCGCGTTGCGGTCGATGAACCGCACGGCGCGGGCGATCAGCGCGTCCTCGATCATCGGCTCGCCCGAGGAGCCGCGCACGACGAGCCCCCGCGGCGGGACCAGCAGGGGCTCCCCCGGCGGCGGCTCCCCGTCCATCATCCCCTCCAGCCGCCGTGCCGCGCGGTATCCGATTAGGAAGTGGTTCGCGTCGATGCTCGACAGCGTCGGGCTGCAGACGTTGCAGGCGACGGTGTCGTTGTTGACGCCCACCACCGAGACCTGTTCCGGCACGGTGATCCCGAGGTGGGCGCAGGCCTTGAGCAGGACGGGGGCGATATGGTCGCAGGACACGAAGATGCCCGTCGGCTTCGGCAGCCCGGCGAGCCAGGCCTCGACCCGCGCGATGTCCACCTCCGCGCCGGTGTCGCCCGCCTGGTCGAGCTCGATGGCCGGCAGCGGCTGGCCGGGCTCGGCCACCGCCCCCTGGAAGGCCTCGCGCCGGTTGGCCGACCACCTGGTGCTGGCGATCCCGCAGAAGGCGAAGTCGCGGAAGCCCTGTTCGCGCAGATGCCTCACCGCCATCGCGGCGATGGCGGCGTCGTCGGTGTGGACCAGCGGCACCCGCGCCCCGGTCTCCTCCCCGAGCACGTCCACCACCGGGATGCCGCGCTCCATCAGGGCGAGCGCCTTCAGCTCGCTGGCCTCGTCGTAGATCCGGGTGATGATGCCGTCGACGTCGGTCTCCGCTGGCAGCGGGCCGATCCGCGACGGCCCGGAGGCCCCGTCGTGGAGCGCCCACCGGCCCGCGTTGTGGTGGAGGTCCCAGCGCCGGATCTCGCGCACGAACTTGGCGATACCGCGCACCATGTCGCGCCCCGGGGCGAGCGAGGTCTCGACCTCGATCAAGACTCGGCGATGACGCAGCTTCTCCATCTAGTTCTCCATCTAGGCATCCATATCCCACCCATCCGCCCCACACAAATCAAGCCCCCAGTTCCCGCAGCCCCGGCGCCTAACCGAACAGCTCGTGTTGCACGAAGCTGTCCTCGGTCCCGGTCAGCCGCTGGTCGAGCCCCTGGAAGCGGAAGGTGACCTGCTCGTGGTCCATGCCCAGGGCGTGCAGGATCGTGGCGTGCAGGTCGCGGACGAGGACCGGCCTGTCGGTGACATTGTATCCGAACGCGTCGGTGGCGCCGTAGCTGATGCCGCCACGCACGCCGCCGCCGGCCATCCAGATGCTGTAGGCCTCCTTGTGGTGGTCGCGGCCCGCGCCCCCCAGTTTCGCACCCTGGAACATCGGGGTGCGGCCGAACTCGGCGCCCCAGACGACCAGGGTCTGGTCGAGCAGGCCGCGCATCTCCAGGTCCCGGATCAGGGCGGCGACCGGCCGGTCGGTCTCCTTGCACTTCTTCCGGAGGTTCTTCTCGATGCGGTCGTGGTGGTCCCAGTCGGCGTTGAACAGCTCGACGAAGCGCACCCCGCGCTCGACCAGCCGCCGCGCCTGGATGCAGTGGTTCGCGAAGGCGCCGCCGCCGTACATCTCCCGCACGGCGGCCGGCTCCGACCCCAGGTCGGTGAGCTCCGGCACCGAGGCCTGCATCTTGAAGGCGAGTTCGTACTGCGCCATCCGGGTGCGGACCTCCGGGTCGCCGGTGTTCTCCAGCTCGAGCGCGTTAAGCTCGTTGATGCCGTCGAGGATCCGGCGGCGACGGGCGCGGTCGACGCCCTGCGGGTCGGAGAGGAACAGCACCGGGTCGCCGTCGCTGCGGAACTCGATCCCCTGGTAAACGCTGGGCAGGAACCCGTTGCTCCACAGGCTGGCGCCGGCGCCGGGGACCTTGCCGGAAACCATGACCACGTATGCGGGCAGGTCGCTGCACTCGGAGCCGAGGCCGTAGGTGACCCAGGAGCCGAGGCTCGGCCGGCCGATACGGTTGAGGCCGGAGTGGAAGAACATCTGCGCCGGCGCGTGGTTGAAGTCCTGGGTGCACATCGAGCGCACCACCGCGATCCGGTCGGCGACGCCCTTCAGGTGCGGCAGCAGCTCGGAGATCTGCTGGCCCTCGTTCAGGGTCTCGAACGCGAAGGGCGAGGCCATCATCTTCGGGTGGCCGCGCAGGAAGGCGAAGCGCTTGCCCTCGACGAACTCGTCCGGGGCCGGCTCGCCGTGGAAGTCGCGCAGCTTCGGCTTCGGGTCGAAGAGGTCGAGCTGGGAGGGGGCGCCGACCATGTGCAGGAAGATGACCGACTTCGCGTGCGGCGCGAAATGCCCTGGGGCGGGGCTGTTCGGCCCGCCGGCGCCCGCGCCCGCCTCGCGGGAGAGGAGGTGGTTGACCGCCAGCCCGCCGACGCCCATCGCCCCGGCCCCGCGCAGGAAGGCGCGGCGGGCGAGGAGGGTCCTGGTGGTGTCGTCGGGCATCGGGCTCGGTCGCGGGTTCACGCCGCCTCTATGGGGATGTTCGCGCCCCGCCCACCGGCGTGGGGCGGCGAGGGCTCATTTGGTGATCGTCTCGTGCAGGTTGAGCAAAACGGTCGCCACATCGAACCAGGCGTCTCTCTCCGAGCCGCCGGTGTCGAGGGAGGTGAAGTAGATCTTCTGCAGCGCCCCGAGCTCGCCCGCGGTGGGGCCCCGGGTGAGCGCCAGGCGGAAGGCGTGCTCGAGCTTCCCGACGGCGTCGGCCTCGGCGGCCTCGCGCCGGATCCTCTCCGCGAAGGCCACCGCCATCTCGACGTAGGCGGGGTCGTTCATCAGCGTGAGCGCCTGCAGCGGCGTGTTGCTGGACTCGCGCCGCACGGTGCAGGCGCCGCGGTTGGGGGCGTCGAAGTTGGCGAAGCTCGGGTAGTGGGCAGACCGGCGCCAGATGGTGTAGACCCCGCGGCGGTGGAGGTCCTCCCCCTCCGAGGCGTAATAGGTGTTGTCGACCTCGCCGGTGACGCGCCAGATCTTCGGCGGCTGGACCGGGCGCACCGGCGGGCCGAAGCTCTTGCGGGAGAGCAGGCCGGAGATCGCCAGCGCGTTGTCGCGCACCAGCTCGGCGGCCAGCCGGGCGCGCGGCCCGCGGGCGTAGAGGGCGTTGTCGGGATCGATCGCGCGCTTCGCGGCCGCCGCCGCGGCACCCTGCCGGTAGGTGGCGGAGAGGACGATACGGCGCACCGCCGCCTTCACCGACCAGGCGTCGTCGTCGCGGAAGCTGACCGCCAGCCAGTCGAGCAGCCCCGGGTGGGTCGGCCTGGCCCCCTGCCGGCCGAAGTCCTCCATCGTCGTCACCAGGCCGCGGCCGAACAACTCGGCCCAGATGCGGTTGGCGGCGACGCGCGCGGTGAGCGGGTTCTCCGGCGCGACGATCCAGCGCGCCAGGCCGAGGCGGTCGCGCGGCGCGTCCTCCGGGAACGGGTTCAGCGCGGCGGGTGTCGCGGCGGCGACCTTCCGGCCGGGGGTCAGGAAGTCGCCCCGCTGCATCACGAAGGTCTCCCGGGGAACGGGCATCTCCCTCATGATCCGCGCCGCGTATCCGATCTGGAACCGGTCGCCGACGGCGCGCTTCCGATGCGCGTCCACCCGCCTCTCCAACGCCCCCAGCACCTTCGCCGCCTCGCCCCCTTTGAAGGCGACCTTCTTGATCGCCATCGCGTCCTCGTAGGCGCGCTTGTCCTTGCCGATCAACTCCGCGGCCGCCGGGTGCTTCTTCTCCAGCGCGGCCAGCTCCCCGGCGGGCAGCTGGCCGCAGAGTTCCTCGACCTTGGCCACGAACTCCCCCTGCGCCGCGGCCATCGCCCGCCGCGCCTCGGCGCGGCGCCTCTCCTCCTCCGGCGGCAGCGGCAGCTCGAGGTCGGCGCCGATGTAGTCCATCCTCGCGTCGTTGCCCCCGGGGACGCGCCTGCCCTCGATCGGCGTGTTGTTGAAGAAGGCGAACAGCGCGTAGTAGTCCTCGATCGAAAACGGGTCGTATTTGTGGTCGTGGCACTGGGCGCACTCCAACGACGTGCCCAACCAGACGGTGCCGGTGGTGTTGACCCGGTCGGCGACCTGTTTGACGCGGTCCTCCTCCGGGTCGGTGCCCGCTTCGAGGTTGAGGATCGGCCCGCGGTGGAAACCGGTGGCGATGAGCTGCTCCCGGGTCGGGTCGGGCAGGAGGTCGCCGGCGAGCTGTTCGACGGTGAACTGGTCGAAGGGCATGTCGGCGTTGAAGGCGCGGATCACCCAGTCGCGGTATGGCCAGACGTTGCGGAAGCCGTCGCGCTGGTATCCGTCGGAGTCGGCGTGGCGCGCGAGGTCGAGCCAGCCGATGGCCCACTTCTCGCCGAAGTGCCCCGAGGCGAGCAGGCGGTCGACGGTCGCCGCATAGCGGGCGTCCGAGGGGTCGGCGAGGAAGGCCTCCGCCTCGGGGACTGGCGGAGGCAGGCCGATCAGGTCGAGGTAGAGGCGGCGCAGCAGCCGGGCGGGTTCAGCCCGCGGTTCTGGCGCGAGGCCGGCCGCCTCGATCTTCGCCAGCGTGAACCGGTCGATCGCGTTCTCCGGCCAACCGGCATCCGACACCTCGGGGGGGGCGGGTTTGACCGGCGCCAGGTACGACCAATGCCCCTCCTCCGCCAGCGCGGCGGTGAGGGCGAGGGCGAGGGCGGAGATGTGGATCGAGGCGGTAATGCTAATTACCGCACGGGACGCCAAAACGTTACATTATTTCGCCACCTTCAGAACCCCGAACATCACCTGCCCGTGGCCGGGGTAGGTGCAGACGTATGGGTAGTCGCCGGGCTCCTCGGGGGCGGTCATGTAGAGTGTGAACTTGCGCCCGGGCGCGACCTGCGGCGTCGACGCGAGCACCTCGGGAATATCGGGGACAAAGTTTTGCTCGATCGCTTTCGGGCCGATGGTCAGCGCGGCGGTGATCACCTTCTGGCGCGAGCCGGGGGCGACCACCGCGAGGTTGTGCATCAGGCCGGTAGGGTCGTTGTTGTTGAGCACGATGGCGAGTTTCTCGCCGGCCTTCGCCGCGAGCTGGTCGACGTCGAACTTCATCCCCGGCTTCACCCCCACGATGATCTCGCGGGCACCCTCGTATCCCTCCGGCACCAGGCGCACATTCGACTTGCTCAGCGCGTCCATCGCCGCGCGCTCCTCGCCGTCCGGGACTTTCGCCAGGGCCTCCTTGCGGAAGTTCTCGATGAAGCCGCCGAAGCTCGCCCCGCCTTTGAAGTTCCTCGCCTTGGCGAACCACGTGAAGAAGTCCCTGCGCAGCCCCGGCGTCCAGCCGTCAGCGACGTTCTTCAACGCGTAGGCGTACCAGATCTGCTGCCGCTGCGGGTTGTTCGCCTTCTGGTTCAGGAAGCTGCCACCGTATTTCCCGGAACGCTTCAGCAGCTGGTCGTCGAACTCCATCTCCTCGGCGCCGGCCGCCTCCTGGGACATGAGGGGCACGGTCTTGGCGACCACATCTGGCGCCCCCAGGGAGACGAGCAAGGCCACCAGCTCGCGGTTCAGGGCGTCGGTCGGCCCCGGGTAGAGCGGCGAAAGCGCGGCGATGACCTCCGCGGCGGCGTCCTCGTCGGGCTTGCCCATGCGGATGAAACAGAGGCCGAGCACCCGCAGCGCCTCCAACTTCTGGGCCTCGTCCATCTCCGACATCGGCAGGCGCCTCAGCGCCCCCAGCAGCGGCGCCTGCCGCGAGGGGTCGCCCTGGCGGGCGAGCGCCAGCAGGGCCGAGAGCGAGGCCTGCACGCCCTCTTCGGCGAGCGCCCTGTCCGCCCACCTCTCGGCCGGCTGGTGCTCGAGGGCGACGCGGGCGGCGTAGCGGACGAAGCGGTCTTCGTGGCCGAGGTTCGGCCAGATCTTCGCCACCGCGCCCTCGACCGCCTTGCCGTGGAACGCCTCCATCTGCTTGCGCAGACCGCGGAGGTGCGAGGCGAGCTTGTTGCCGCGCGGGCGCCAGTTGGTCGGCTCGGACCCGGTGTACCGTACCCGGTAGAGCGCCGACACCGTGCCGCGGCCGCCGACGGCGAAATAGAAGTTCCCGTCCTTGCCGATGACGCCGTCGCTGACGTTGAGCGGGACGCCGGTGACGAACTCCTCCTTGGTCACCGCGTAGCTGGCGCCCATCGGGGTCAGGTGCATCGCGTAGATCGTCCCATACGTCCAGTCGAAGGCGTAGATCGCATCCTGGTACTTCGCCGGGAACTTGGCGCCGAGCCCCGACACGACGCCGGTCGGCGAGCCCGGGCCGACGTCGAGCGCCGGCGGCAGGGTGTCCGGGTACCAGGCGGGGAACTTGCCGGTCCCGTTCCGCCAGCCGAACTCCGACCCCCTGGTGACGTGGTAGATCCGCGTCGGCCGATACCAGGGCGTGCCGCTGTCCCACTCCATGTCAGAGTCGTAGGTGAACATCTCGCCGTCGGCGTTGAAGGCGATGTCATACTGGTTGCGGAAGCCCGCCGCGTAGAGCTCGAAGGACTTCCCGTCCCTGTCGGTGCGGGCGATCCAGCCGCCCGGGGCGAGGACGCCGCGGGCGTGGCCGCGCGAGTCGGTCATGCGCGGCAGCAGCTGGTCCTCGCCGTAGTTGCGCGGCACCGCGGAGGCCTCCGGTTCCGGGATCTTGGTGTGGTTGCCGCCGAGCACGAACAGGCTCTCGCCATCGGGCGAGAGGGCGACGGCGTGCGGGCCGTGCTCGCCCCCGCCGGCGAACCGGCGCAGGGTCTCGACCTTGTCGAGCCGGTCGTCGCCGTCCGAGTCGGTGACCCGGTAGAGGCCGGAACCGGGCTTGCCGCCGTTGAGGCAGACGTAGAGCGAATCGAAGGCCCACAGCAGACCCTGGGCGCCGGAGATGTCGGCGGGGATCCGCTCCACCTTCGGCGCGCCTGTCCCGGGCGTCACCCGGTAGATCCCCGCGCCGCCCTGGTCGCCACAGTAGAGGCGGCCCTTGTCGTCGACCGCCATCGACACCCAGGACCCCTGGGAGCCTTTTGGCACGTCGTAGATCTTCTCGATCTCGAAGCCCTCCGGGAGCACCTCGGGCGCCCCCCCCGGGGCGGCGTCCCCGCCTTTCTTCGCCGGGCCGGCGAACACGTTGCCCCAGGGCTGCGCGCCCATCTGGCCGGTGACCACGGCCGCCGACCAGCCCGCGGTATTGACGCTCGGCGCCATCCAGCCCTCGCGCTTCTCCGACGCGAACAGCCAGTCCCGGTCGGTGACGATGTAGGCGCGCCCGCCGCCCTCCCGCACCAGCTCCACGCGCGCCGCCAGCCCGGCCAGGTTGCCCTGGTTGGTGGCCTCGACCGCGAGCACGTTGTCGCCGTTGCGCAGGTGCGGCTTGAGGTCGAACTCGTGTAGCTGCGCCCAGTCTCCGCCCGACCCGAGCCGCTTGCCGTTGATGAAGGCGGTGAAGCCGTTGTCGCAGGTGATGGTGAGCTTGGCCGACTTCATCGGCTCGCGCAGCGTCCACTGGCGGCGCGCGTAGACGGTCTCGTCCGAGGCGGTCTTCCGCAGCCAGACCCACTGCGGGGCCGGGACCTCCCCGCCCCCCGCCGCGGCGGCCCCCGCCGGCAGCTTCCGCAAAGTGATGTCTTTCGCCTCGATCCGCATCGGCGCCCCCGCGTGCAGCTGCAGCGCGATGATCCCCTTCGCGGCGCGCTTGCCCGGATCGTTGTCGGTGATCTCGGCGACCACCTCGCCGTTGACCTTGTGCACGAGATGGTTGCCGCGCGCCACCACGGTGAACTCGTTCCAGTCGGAGAGGTCGGGCGCCCCCGGGGCGTCGATCTCCCCCGTCACCCGCGGCCTGGCGCCCGGCTCCGCCACCACCTTCTGCCCCCGCTGCGCCA
>JANQMB010000011.1 GCA_028280355.1 Verrucomicrobiales bacterium | reverse complement strand
CGTAGACCGCCGGTCGCCCCCAGCGGGCGGGGCGACGATACCTAGCTTCTCCATCTGCCGCGCGATCAGCAGATCGCAATGGTGGATCTGCTCCTCGCGCCGCGCCCGGCCGTCGGCCGCGATGTTCTGCAGGGCGTCGATGTCGTAGAGGTAGACGCCGGAGAGCTCGCCGACCCCCTCCTCGACGTCGCGCGGGACAGCGATGTCGATCAGGAACAGCGGCCTGCCGCGCCGCCGGCGCAGGGCGGGCGCCACCTCGGCCTTGCCGAGGATGGCGTGCGGGGCACCGGTCGAGGTGATGACGATGTCGGCGCAGGCCAGCTCCGCCACGCCCTCCTCAAGGTGCATGGCGCGGCCGCTCATCTCCTCCGCCAGCTCGACCGCCTTGTCGTAGGAGCGGTTGGAGACGACCAGCCCGTGGACCCCGCGCGAGGCCAGCGTCCTGGCGACCATCTGCCCCATCTCGCCCGCCCCCAACACCATCACCGTGCAGCGCGAGAGATCCCCGAAGATCTTCTCCGCGAGGTCGACCCCCACCGCGCCGACCGAGGTGGCGCCGCGGGTGATCGAGGAGTTGGTGCGCACGTGCTTGGCCACCTGGAAGGCGTTCTGGAAAAGCTGGTTTAAGACCTTGCCGGTCTGCCCGGCGCCGTGCGCCGCCGCGTAGGCCCGCTTCACCTGGCCGAAGATCTCCGTCTCGCCGAGCACCATCGAATCCAGGCCGCTGGCCACCCGGAAAAGGTGGCGCGCCGCCGCCGGGCCGCGGTGGCTGTAGAACGGCAGCGGGCCGGCCCCGCCGAGGTCGAAGGTCTCCCCGAGATGCCCCTCGAGGACCCCGCCGCGGTCGGGCTCCGCCGCCGCGTAGACCTCGATGCGGTTGCAGGTCGATAGGAATACGGCGCCGCCGAACCCCGGCAGCCCCGCCACCCCGGCGCAGTGCTCCCCGAGGTGCGCCTCGCCCACCGACAACCGCTCGCGCACCGCGACCGGTGCGCTCTCGTGGTTCAGGCCTAGGCAGAGGATCTCCATGTCGTGTTGCCGCACCGGTCAGCTGGTGGCGGCGATCATCCACAGGCTCATGAGCGGAAGGGCGAAGGCGCAGAGCACGCCGCGGGCGAGCGACCTCGGGTGTACGCCGCGGGCGATCGAGTAGAGGCAGAGGGCGGCGTATGCCGCCCAGACGAGATACATCGGCCACAGCGGGTGCGCGCCGCCCGTGCTGGGCATGCCGTAGGCCGAGAGGATGCCGCCGCTCAGCAGGAGGGTGCCGACGAGCGCCAGCCGGAAGGTCGCCACGGCGAGGTGTTGCATCGGCGGCAGGTTGTAGAACAGCGTCCGCAGGGTGCCCGCCCTCACCTGCCGCTCCTGAATCAGGAACATCAGGCCCGCCACCGCCGACATGCCGAACGCCCCGTAGGCCAGCAGCGACAGCCCCTTGTGCATCTCCCCCCAGCGGTCGGCGGGGCCGCGCAGCTCCGCCAGCGCCAGGGCGGCCTCGCGGTCGAAGGGGAGCAGCAGCGCCAGCAGGCAGCTCGCGAAGACCAGCGGCGAGGTGAACACCCCCATCAGCGAGAGCCTGTAGGTCCGCCCCACCAACAGGTAGATGATCACCATCGACCAGCCGACGAACACCAGTTTCTCCACCAGGCCGTACACCGGACAGCTCCCGTGCACCGCCCCCCGCTCGTAGAGGAACAGTGTCTGGAACACCAGCCCGGCCGCCATGGACGCATAGTTCCACGACGAGTGCCGGTGGGTCCCGCTACGCAGGCAGGCGACCGCGTAGAAGAACCCGCCCGCGAAGAACAGGGTGGCGATGCCGATGTAGAGACGGTCCATGGAGACGGGGGGGCGAATGAACGCTACCCCGGGCGCCGCGGCAATGCAAAAGGCGCACCCCGCGATTGACCGCCAGGCGGTGATCTGGGAGGGTTGGCGCCGATGCGACCCGACGAGATCCAGCGCCTGGCCGACGGCATCCGCGACGTCCAGGACTTCCCGAAACCCGGGATCCTGTTCAAGGACATCACCCCCGCCCTCGGCGACGGCGAGCTGTTCGAGATCGCCACCCGCGGCCTCGCCGAGACCGCCGGCGGCGCGCGGATCGACAAGATCGTCGGCATCGACGCGCGCGGTTTCATCTTCGGCGCCGCCGTCGCCCACCTGCTGGGGGCGGGCTTCGTACCGATCCGGAAGAAGGGCAAGCTCCCCTGGGCGACCGAGATCGAATCCTACTCGCTCGAATACGGCGAGGCAGAGATCGAGATCCACAAGGACGCCGTCGGCCCGGGGGAGAAGATCCTCGTCGTCGACGACCTGCTGGCCACCGGCGGCACCGCCGCCGCCGCCCTCAAGCTCATCGACCGCATCGGTGGCGAGGTGGTGTCGGTGTCGTTCCTGATCGAGCTCGCGTTCCTCGACGGGCGGGAGCGGCTCGGCGACGCGCCGGTGCAGGCGCTGCTGACGTACTGAGCGACAGGTCGGGCCGCACCGCCGCGGGTGGTGCTACGCGAGGCGCTTCACGACCAGGGTGGCGTTGTGGCCACCGAAGCCGAAGCTGTTGCTGACCGCGACGTCGACCTTGGCCTCCCGCGCCTGGTGCGCCACGTAGTCGAGGTCGCACTCCGGGTCGGGGTTGTCGAGGTTGATGGTGGGGGGCACGACGCCGGTCTGGATGGCCTTGACGCAGGCGGCCAGCTCGATCCCCCCGGCGGCGCCGAGCAGGTGGCCGGTCATCGACTTGGTCGAGCTCACCAGGAGGCCGTCCTTGGCATAGTCCCCGAACGAACGTTTGATCGCCTTGGTCTCACAGACGTCGCCGAGGCCGGTCGACGTGCCGTGGGCGTTGATGTAGTCGACGTCGGTGGCGTCGACCCCGGCGTGGCCCATCGCCATGTCCATGCAGTGGCTCGCCCCCTGCCCGTCGGGGTGCGGCGAGGTCATGTGGTGGGCGTCCGCCGAGACCCCGTAGCCGGCGAGCTCGCAGTAGATCTCCGCCCCCCGCGCCCTGGCGTGCTCGAGCTCCTCGATCACCACCACGCCGGCACCCTCGCCCATCACGAAACCGTCGCGGTCGCGGTCGAAGGGGCGCGACGCCCTCTCCGGCTCGTCGTTGCGCGTGCTCAAGGCCCGCATCGAGGCGAAGCCGGCGAGGCCCATCGCGGACATCGACGCCTCGGCGCCGCCGGCGAGGAAGATGTCCGCATCGCCGAATTTGATCATGCGCCAGGCCTCGCCGATGTTGTTGTTGGCGGTGGCGCAGGCGGTGACGATCGACATGTTCGGCCCGCAGAGGCCGTACTCCATCGAGATCAGGCCGCTGGCGATATTGGGGATCATCATCGGGATGATGAACGGCGACACGCGGTCCGGCCCGCGGTCGAGGTAGATCTGGTGCTGGGTCTCCAGGGTGGTCAGGCCGCCGATGCCGCTGCCGACCATGCAGCCGAAGCGGTAGGGGTCGTAGCCGCTGTCACCGATGCCGCTGTCGGAGTAGGCCATCTTCGCCGCCGCCATCGCCAGCTGTCCGTAGCGGTCGGTGCGGCGCGCGTCCTTGGGGTTGTTGTAGAAGGGCTTGGGGTCGAACCCCTGCACCTCGCCGCCGATCTGGCAGGCGAACGCGGTGGGGTCGATGCCCTCGATCCTGCGGATGCCGCTCCGCCCCTCGACGAGAGATCCCCAGAACGAATCCAGGTCGCTCCCGACGGGGCTGAGAACCCCGATTCCGGTGATGGCTACTCTGCGTTCACTCATCGCTGCATACTACAAAACAAAGCCTTTCTAATTCCATGCGGACGGCCTCTAGGCAAGCGGGGTTTTCAAAGAAGCCGCTAGAGGTCGCGGAGGCTCACCCGCTCGTTGAGGGCGGCGCAGTTCGGGCACGGGGGGATCGGGTCGCGGCTGCGGTCCTCGTAGGGGACGCCGCAGATGTTGCACACCAGCCGGAACCTGCGGTGGCGCTTCTCGCGCCGCTTCCGCTTCCAGTCCGTGCCTACCCAGATCCCGAACAGGACCGCGAGCGTCACGAAGAGGTAGGCGACGATGATGTTGGGTAGCGAGATCTGGAACATCTGTTGCGGTCGGTTTCGGCCCCCTCGGGGAGCTGGGGTGCCCCCGGGCGGCGGGGCGGCGCTCACCAGCGCACGGTCGCCCACGCCCAGTCGATGCCGCCGCCACCCTCCGGCGCGAACCGCATCGCCCTGAGGGCGCTCAGGATGGCGGCATCCATCTCCAGGCCGACACCTTGTTCGGGGAGGGCGTGCACCACCATCCCGGTCCGGTCGATGCCGATGTAGATCGCCGCCTGGTCGACATCGGGCGGCCGGACCGGCGGCGCCCCCGGCTGCCACTCGAACCCCTTCGACAGCTCGCGCCGGTCCGCCTGCCAGCGGAGCTGGATATCCGGCGGCGAGGCCGCGCCCGGTCCGCCGGCCGGGGCGCGCCGGGGCGGGGCCGCGGCGACCGGCGGCAAGACGACGCTACCCGCGGGGAGCAACGAACCGGACTCCCCGGTATCGAGCGGCGGCAAGGTGCGCAGCCGTGGCCGGTAGCCGCGGAAGAAGGGCCGGAAACGCACCGCGCTCTCCTCCATCGGCTGCCCCTGCAGGGCGAGCGTGGTGCGGGCGTCCAGCGCTACCGCACGGTCGTCGATCCGGCTCAACACGTCACGCGTCAGTGGGTCGGCCGGGTCGAGGACAGTGACTTCGACCGACTGGATGAGCTCGCGCTTCTGCGGCGGGTAGACCACCTGGAACAACGAGAAACACAGGGCGTGGCCGGCGACCGACAGGATCAGGAACAGCAGCAGCCAGAACGGCCGGCTGCCGCCGCGCCGCCAGTCGAAAGTCAACCCGCCGCGCGCTTCACGCGCCTCCGCTATCGCATCGCAGCTCATTCGGATACCTCGGGGCGGGTAGCGAGGATCAGCCGGTAGCCGCTACCGACCACGATGTTGCTGATCTTGATCACCTGGCCATATGGCGCGACCTCGTCGGCCCGCAACACCACCTGTTTGCGCCCGACGGCCCCCGCGCCATCGGCCAGCTCGTGCTCCAGCTCCTCGAGGCTGACCCGGCGGTCGTTGAAGAACACCTGGGGCGGGTTCCCGGCGGACAGCGTCACGATATCCGCCCCGGCGGCAGCCTGCAGCGCCGAGCGGGACTGGGGCGGCGTAACGGCGATCCCCGAACGCACCACCGCGTTGGAGCTGAGCAGGAAAAAGAGCAGCAGCAGAAACACCACATCGAGCATCGAGGCGAAATGCAGCAGCCCGCGGCGCGGCCTCAAGGTGCTCTCGAGCTTCATGTGAGAAGAGTTTGCTAGTTTTCAGTGTTCAGTTTTCAGCAAGACGCTGTCGCGCCACCCCCAAACTGGTCACTGGTCACTGGTCACCGGAACCGATCCGCCGTTCGCCGCATCCTCGGAGCTGGTGTCGCGGTCGGAGAACGCGACGATCTCGGGCTGGTTGCGGGCGTCGACGATGATGTTGACCACCTCGATCCCGCCGCGTTCCATGTCGTGCATCAGGGTGCGGGCATAGGTGGCGAGGTAGGAGTAGAGGATGAAGGTCGGGATGGCGACCACCAGCCCGGCCGCAGACGTGATGAGGCTCTGGTAGACCCCGCGCGACAGGTCGGCGATGGTGGCCTGGCCGCTCAGGGTGTTGAACTCGACGAAAGTATCGACCAGCCCGATGACCGTGCCGAGCAGGCCGATCAGGGGGGCGATGTAGGCGATGGTCATCATCACCGAGAGGTAGCGTTCGAGCCGCGGCACCTCCAGCTGCCCGGACTCCTGGACGATCTCCTTCAGCTCGGCGCGCGACGACTCGTGCCGGATCACCGCCGAGTGGATCACCCGCGCCACCGGCCCCGGCGTCCCGGCGCACTCGTGGAGCGCCTCCGCGTAGTTGCGTTTCTGGATCAGGTTAGAGAGCCCCTGCAGAAACTCGCCGACGTTGATCGTGGAACGGTGGAAAAGGAACAGGCGCTCGGCGAAGATCCCGAGCGCCAGGATGGAACAGGCGAGCAGCAGCCACATGAGCGGCCCGCCCTTACTAATCATTTCGATCATTTTCGGGTTCCCCCCCAGCGGGGGCGACGGCCCCCGGGGAGGGATCTGGCTAAACTGACACGGATCGCGGGGGGCGTAAAGCCCGTAGCTTCAGGAGGCCACGGCCATCTCGGGTGGCGCGACCGGCTCGCCCTCGCGGGCGGGCATGGGGGGCGCCTGAGCCGGGGCGACCGAGACGTCGCCGAAACGGGCGAGCATCTGCCGGGACAGAACCTCCAGCGCCCCCAGCAACCCCTCGCCGCTCTCCGCGCAAGTCTCGACCACCGGCGCCTTGGGCTGCAGCACGTTGAGGACGCGGTCGAGCTCACCCGCCGGGAGGGCGCCGGGCAGGTCGCGCTTGTTGAACTGGAACACCACTGGCACCTCGTCGAGGGTGGCGCGGTTCTGCCGCATAGCCAGGAAGGTCGCCTTCAGGGCGGCGGCGTTGTCGGCCAGCCGGGCCGGGTCGGAGTCGGCGACGAACACCACCCCGTCGGCACCGCGCAGGGCCAGCTGCCACGTCGCCGCATAGTGCACCGATCCCGGCACGGTCATCATCTGAAAGCGCGCCTGCAGGCCGCGGACGGTGACCGGCCGCGGCGGGCGGTAGCCGAACACGATGGTGTGGTCGCTACCCGTCTCCGCGCCCACCGCCTCCTCGCAACCGGCGCCGAGCAACCGGTGGATGCCGGCGAGGGTGGTCGTCTTGCCCGCACCCTCCGCCCCGGCGTAGACGATCTTGAAGACCACTTCGGAGCGGGCGTGATCCGGTACAGGCATGGCTCGGGGAGCGACGGGTTCTAGGAAAGCATCGGGGGGAGTTCGGCGGCGACCAACCGGAGCTTCTCCTGAACCCCCGCCTGGAAACCCTCAAGCCCGTGGAGCACGCCGAGGGCGGCGCCGTCCACGGTGAAAAAGCTCATCAGCCCCTGCGGGCACCGCAGCGTGATCGGGCCGACACCGTTGATACCGAGGGCGCCCGCCAGTGCGCTCAGGTGTCCCATCAGGGTCGGGGCGTCGCCCAGCTCGCCGCCGGGTGCTGAAGCGGCGCGCAGCTGGCCATCGGCGCTCACCACGACGCACTCGACGATCCCCGGCATCTCGCAGCAGTGCCGGACCACCGCCTCCGCGTCGGGCTGGCCGCCGCTCATCAACAGGGCGCGCAAGGTGCTGCCGGACTCCTCATCGCTGAACGCGCTGGTCTCGAACGGCGACGGCGTGGCCTCCCCGGCGGGGGCGGCCGCCACCGGTGAACCAGCATCGGAAAACGGAGGCAGCGGGCCTGCCACATCCGCCGCCGGAGGAGACGGGACGGGATCCTGCGGCAGCTCGCCGGAGAGGGGCGAAAGCGACTCCAGGGGTTCGGGCTCGGCCGCCGGCGAGGCGATCGAATCCATCTCGCCGAACGGCCAGGCACCGGATGCTTCGGTGTCACCAGTATCCGGCGCCGCCCCGGGTGCCCCGGCCATCTCGGGTGCCCCGGCCATCTCGGGTGCCCCGGCCATCTCAGGTGCCCCGGCCATATCGGGTTCCGGCGCGGCAGGTTCGGGATCCGCGAACGGGGGGCTCTCGAAACCAGCGTTCTCCGCCCCGCCCTCCGAGGGGAACGGCGGCGGCCCGTTGTCCGCAAAAACTGAAGGCGGCTCCTCCGGGGCGGCAGGCTGTTCGATCGGGGTATCGAAGGGCGACATGCTCGCCACCGGCTGGAAAGGCTCGTCTACAGGCGGCGCCCCGACACCCGCGTCCGATCCGAGGGCGGCGGGAGCGGCGGGTTCCACCGGATCGACAGCCGGAGGGAACCCGAACGGGGACTCCGCGCCTGCGGCCTCAACCGGCGGCCCCAAAGACGGCACCTCACTGGACTCCGGCATCATCGCCGGGTCGGCCAGAGCAGGTTCGGGAGCCGCAGCTACTGGGCTGGGCTCTTCAAACATCGGCGCCGGCGCCTCGGGCTGCCCGGCGGGGGCGCTTGCCTCCGGCGGGGATAGCGATCCCAAGGCCTCGGCGGGGACGGCGACCCGCAGGGCCGGATCCGCTTTGGCAAACGCCCCCCGGTACTGCTCATCGACCCCGGCGACGATCTCGGCGAGACCGACCGACACATCCCCTCCCGCCGCAAATTGGGGAAGCAGAGCTGCGGCTGGAATGGTGGCAACGACCTCCGACGGCACCTGGGAGGGTTCAAATCCCAACGCGGCCTCAGAGACCCCCGCCAATAGCGAGCGCAGCGACAACTCGACGTCGGGGGACACGGGCTCCGGCTCGGCCGCTGGCTCTGGCGCTGCGAACGGCGCAAACGGTGCGGTATCGGCAGGTGCGGGTGCGACGAGTTCGGGTGAGGCGGCGGAGCCATCGACGGCCGGTGCCGGGGCGGGTTCGGCCATCTCGGGGCTCGGCTCCTCTGGGGCCAGCGCGAACGGTGAGGCGGGTGGCGCTCCAGCTTCGGGAGCCGCGGCCGCGGGAGGAGCGCCTGGCTCCGGCACGGCGGTGAAGGGGGAGTCTACCGGCTCGGCTTCCGGAAGCGCCGCGAAGGGGTTCTGAGCTTCGACTGGCGCCCCTGCCGCTTCGGGAGCGGCGGGCTGGTCACCTGCCGGAGCCGGGCTGCCAGCGGCGGGCTGCTGGGCGGGAGGGAGTGCGCTAAGCGGCACAAACCCTTTGTTGGCATTGTCAGCGACCGGAGTCGGTGCGGCCGCAAAGCCGCCAGCCGCCGGTGCGGGTGCCTGCGCCGGTGCGGCATCGGTGCGCGCCGGCGGGGCGACCGGTTCAAAAAACGGCGATGCCGCCGACGAACCGAGATCCGGCTGCACGGCGGGGTCTGCAAACGGCGACGGCTGTGGCTCGCCCGCATCGGGGGAGGGCGAGGCCACCTCGAACGGGCTGGCCGCCACGTCCGCGGCGGGAGGATCCGATGGCATCGGATCCGCAACGGGCTCCTGCCCCAAAGGCGCCTGTGCAACCAGTCCATCCCCCGCCTCTGGCGGCACCTCTCGACCCGCCGCCGGCGCCCCCTGAGTTTGCCCCTGGGGTGCCTCTGCTTGCCCAAACTGTAAACCGCCGCGCGGGGGGGCTGCTTCCTCGGATTCTTTCTGAAACAACTGCTTGAAGGAGAAGGACATCGGCTAGACGGCGGAGTGACGCGAAAACTCGGATCCCCCTGCCCATCCCGCATCGCATGACGCACAAGAATCGCGATTTTCTCCCCAAGATTCTAGGGATGCAGCTTTGATTGTCAATGGCGATGAATATCAAAGGTATACAGAATAATAGAATACTGTTCAAATGATGCCATCCCACCGGCGAATCCTGGAATCCTGTGATCCCAGCCAAGATTTCGGCCCCACCTCCCGCCGACCTACTCGAAACGGTAGCCGACGCCGTGCACCGTCCGGATCAGCTGGGGGGACTTCGGATCGACCTCCACCCGGCGCCTGAGCTGCGAGATGTGCTGGTCGAGGCAGCGCGAGTTCGGCAGGTAGTCGAAGCCCCAGCACTCGTCGAAAAAGGTGTCGCGGCTGACCGCCTTGCCCCGGTTCCGGTAGAGCAGGGCGAGGATCTTGGTGTCCCGCAGGCTGAGTTCGAAGGTCTGCCCGCCGCGGTATGCGCGCAGCTCCTCGGGCACCACCTTCAAACCCGACATCTCGAAGGCCTCGCAGCCCCCCCCCGCGCCGCCGGCGCCGCTGGCGCGGGCGCGGCGCTCGACGATCATGCGCCGCGTCACGGCCCGGATGCGCGCGACCACCTCCTTGACGCCGAAAGGCTTGACGATGAAATCGTCGGCGCCCAGCTCGAGACCTAACACTTTATCAATCTCTTCCGACTTCGCGCTGATGAACAGGATGCCGACCCCCGGGGAGGTCTTGCGGATCTCCCGGCACACGTCGTACCCGCTGGCGCCCGGCATCATCACGTCGAGGCAGACGACCTCGGGCTCGAGCTCCCCGAACAGCCGCATCGCCTCCGCCCCGTCGGGCGCCACATGCGCCTCGTACCCCTCGGCGTCGAATATCTCCCGCAGCCCCTCGCGGGTGTGTGGGTCGTCTTCGGCGATCAGGACTCTCATGGGTTGCTGCGTTCAAGTTTGGGCGCCGGGGGCGGCGAGGGTCAACACGAAGCGGCAGCCGCCCCCTCCCCCCGGCTCTGCCAGCACGAGGTCGCCGCCGTGCTGGCGGGCGAGGTCGCGCGCGATGGCGAGCCCGATCCCCGTCCCCGAGACGCCCTCGGTGAGCTCGTCGCTGAGCCTGACGAAGGGCTCGAAGACCTTCTCCCGCGCCGCCTTCGGCACGCCGCCGCCGCGGTCCTCGACGACGATCTCCACCGTGTCGCCGTCGCCGCGCGTGGTGACTTTGAGCACCCCTCCGGAGGCGGCGTATTTCTCGACGTTGTTGAACAGGTTGGCGAGGATCTGCTCGAGGGCGTCGCCGTCGACGGAGCGGCGCCCGCCGGCGCCGAGCGCCGACTCGATCTCGACCCCCGCCTTGGCCAGCGCCGGCCGGAAGTGTTCGAGGGTCGCCGCGACCACCTCGTCGACGTCGCCCGCCGCCGGGCGGACGTGCCCCGCGCGGTCGCGTTTCGAGAAGGTGAGGACGTTGCCGATCAGCCTGCCGAGGCGGCCGCTCTCCGCCCCGACGACGTCCAGGCACTTGCGCAGGCCGGCGTCGGCGTCGGCCTCGTCGCCGAGTTTCTCCGCGGCGAGTTCGGCGTACATGCGGATGTTGGTGAGCGGGGTCTTCAGCTCGTGCGAGACCTGGTTGACGAAGCTGACCTTCTGGGCGGCGGAGCGCATCTCGTCCGCATGCCCGCGATAGAAGAACACGGCGATGCCGAGCAGGGCGGCACCCGCGGCGACCAGGCCCCCGACCAGCCCGGTGAGCGCACCGGCGCCCAGTTGCCCCGCGGTGTCGTCGGCGCCGCTGAAGTAACCGAGCCGCCACATCTCGAGCGGGACGCCCAGCGCGCGCTCCGCCGCCGGCTTCTCGCCGTCGGACTGCTCGTAGTCGCCCCACTGGTAGACCGGCCGGCCGCGGGCGTCCGACAGCGAGATCCGGCCGGCGCCCAGGCCGGTCTCGGTGGGCAGCGCGGCGATGACGTCGGAGAGGAAGGCCATGCGTTCGAGCTCGACTCCGAACACCGGGCCGCCGGGGAACGGCTGGCGCCAGTAGATCAGGTTGAGCCCGTCGCCCCAGAACCAGGTGTGCCATCCGGACACCGGGTCGGAGAGCGGCGCCAGCTCCTGCTGTGCCACCTGGGCGGCATTGCCCGTCACCCACGGCACCTTCCCCAGCTGCGGGGGGGCGGAGCCCTGCCCGCCCTTGGCGTCCGGGGGCACCGTCCGCGTGTAGCGGCCGGGGTTCTGCGAGTAGTGGTCGTAGTCCCCGCCGGCCCGCAGGCCGAAGCGGATCCCCGACTCCCAGATCGAGCGCGTGCGGTCGAAAAACTCGCGCTCCTGCACCGTGCTCGACGTCGGCGCCGGCGGGTGGACGAAGACGCCGTCCGGGGCGCGCACGAACACCTGGCGCACCAGGCGGTTGCGGCGGACCAGGTCGCGCAATTCCTCGGTGCCGCCCCCCAGGTCGCTGGACAGCGAGTAGAGCTCCCGCTCGACCTCGCCCACCGCCTTGCCGATCAGCGACTCCACGTCGGCGAGCTGGCCCTCGAAGACCTCGCGGAAGCGCTCGCCCACCCGGCGCTGCTCGTCCTTCGCCGCCCGCACGCCGACCCAGGCCAGCAGCGCGAGTGGCGCGATGACCAGCATGGCGAACAGGATGACGAGCCTGGGTTTCAAAACGGGCAGGCGGGGCGAGGGGGAACCTTACCCCCCCGCCCCGCCGGTTGCATGAGGTTTCCTGCGCGGCGCTAGTAGCCGCGCTGCTTCTGGTTCTTATACTGTTCGTCGCGCATCCACTTGCGGTTGACCCCCCAGTTGTCCCCTTCGAGCTGGCTGGCGTTCAAGATGTTGAACTTCCCGTAGACGTGTAGCTCCTCGCAGCTCCACAGGCTCGCCTGCCCGGTCAGCCAGGCGCCGTTGTCGAGCAGCAGCTGGCGCGCCTCCTCGACCTTGCCCCCGTCGCGCAGCGCGACCGCGCGGTCGTTGTTCAGGGTCGCGACCTGCAGGACACAGGCCGCCATGACCTTCTTGTCGGTGCTCTCCAGCGCGACCTCCTCGCTGGCCGTGAAGCGCGCCGAGACCGTGCTGGCGAGCTTGTCGGTGGTGTTGGTCTCCATGTTCGCGTAGCTGAGCTCGACGCTGGCGATCTCGAGCGCGGTGTCCGCCCGGCCGGCGGGGACCTCGACCTCGAGGACGATATACTTCTCCTGCCGGCTGTAGAGCTGGTTGAGGAGCACGGTCGCGGTGCCCCCGGAGATCTCGGCCTCGCGCCCCAGCACCCGCACCGGCCGCACGCCCTCGCCGCAGTCGATCTTCACCAGCACCTCCTGGGCGACGACGCTCAGGATCTCGCCGAACTCGGCGTCGAAGATGCGCACCAGGTCCTTGCCGTTCTCCGCGAAGGCGTGGTTGCCATCGCTGCGGTCGGCGAGCTTGAACATCAGGTCCTCGTTGTAGCCGGAGCCGAGGCCGACGGTGCTGACCGAGATCCCCTCCTTGATCAGCGACTTGCCCAGCTCGCCGAGCGCACCCGGGGAGCTGGGGCCGATGTTGGCCTGCCCGTCGGAGAGCAGGAGGACGCGGTTGACGCGCTCCTTGTCGAAGAACTTGCGCACCTCGGTCGCGCCCTTGGTGACGCCCGCGAACAGGGCGGTGGACCCACCGGCGGTGATCTTGTCGATCTGCTCGTAGATGGCCTCCTTGTCGGAGACCTTGGTCGCCGGCACCAGCACCTCGACGGTGGAGTCGTAGAGCACGACGGAGACGATGTCCCCCTCGTCCAGGCGGGAGACCGCCATCTTGGCGGCCTCGCGGGCCTTCTCGATCTTGTCGCCCCCCATCGAGCTCGACTTGTCGAGGACGATGGCGACGTTCACGGGCGTGCGTTCGGCGCCCTCGCGGGCGAAGTCGAAGCCGGTGAGGCCGACCTTGAGGAAGGTGGTCTTCTTCTTCCCGGCGAGCAGCACCGGCTCGGCCATCGAGGCCTCGAGTTTGACCTGTTTGGCGGAGGCGGCCGCCAGGCAGGCGGCGGTGGTGAGCAGCAGGGCGGCGGCGCGGGTGGCGGTCGGGTGGAACGGGATCATGGCGTGGTGTATTCGGGTTCGGTTGGTGTGCCAGCCGGCCCGGCACCGGGCGCGAGGTCACTGTCACCCGACGAAGCTGCCCCCGCCACGGGGAATTGTCGTCAGCAGGCGGTAAGCGCCTTGTAAGAATTGTGTCAGGTCGCGCGCCCGGCCCGCTAGGGCGCCGCCATCTGCACGACGACGCGCAGGAACGACTCGTCGCCGTCGCCGATCACGGCGGCGTCGGTATGGGAGACCGTCTGCGTCCCGTCGCCGTTGTCGACCGGGGCGCCCGACGGGTTGTCGATGTCGGCCCAGCTCGTCAGGTCGGACGAGCGCTGCACGACGTAGGTGAGGTCGGGGGCCGAGGTGTTCTGGCGGAAGGAGATCGCCAGGGTCTGGGTGGACCCGGCGCCGACCACCATCACCTGCGGCAGCTTGTCCCCCGGCAGCGGCCCCTTGGGGCTGAAGCCGAAGGCGTAGGCGTGCAGGTTGCTGTAGCCGTTGCCGTTGAAGTCCTCCCCGGGGCCGGTGCCCGCGCCGGCGAGCTCCGCGGGGGTAAACTGGGTGGCCGCCCAAGTGTCGTAGCCGGGCTGGCTGCTATTGGCGCTTCCCGGCGTGCCGACCGCCGCGAAAGACACCTGCCAGTTGCTCGCCTCGTCGCCGAAGGCGTTCTCGTCGATGCGCTCGATGCTCTTGCCGGCGGTCGTCGGCCACGGGGCGGCGTCGTCGTAGGTGATGGAGTCGACCTGGATCAGCGGGGTGACAAACTGGCCCATGACGAGGTCCGGCTTATCCGGCCGCAGCA
This sequence comes from Verrucomicrobiales bacterium, assembly GCA_028280355.1. Lineage (GTDB taxonomy): Bacteria > Verrucomicrobiota > Verrucomicrobiia > Verrucomicrobiales > DEV007 > JANQMB01. The sequence goes on along the minus strand of JANQMB010000011.1, from coordinate 13,668 downwards.
GGGCGATCTCTTCGCCACCGTTGTTGAGGGCGCCGACATAGCCGTTCGCGTCGCCGTAGATAGTGACCCCAACGGGGACGCTGTATTGGGTGCGGAAGGCCGCCTCGGAGACGCCCTGCGGGATGATGACGACGCGCCCGCCGGCGGGGATCGTCGGCATGACGCCCGGGAAGGTGAAGGTGACGCCGTCGAGCTGCCAGTTGTTGTTCGGGTTGCCGCCCAGGCCGATCGGGGTGGTGTCATACAGTGCCAGGGTGGTGCCGCTGATGTTGGCGATCTCGATGAACTCGACGTCACCGGCCCCGGGGGCGTAGAAGATCTCGCTGATCACCGCCCGCTCGACCAACGGCGCGCCGTTGGCGGCGCCGATGGGGTTGGCCTTGCCCGCGTTGACCTCGACGGAGGGGCCACCGGCCTGGGGGTGGAAGGTCTCCCGCCCCTCGGAGTTCACATGGCGGATGATGGAGACGCCGTTGGCGGTGGCGCGGAACTCCACCCCGTGTCCGTACCCGGTCAGGCTGACGCCGTTGCCGGAGAAGAGGTAGATGTCGTCGTCCCCTCGCGAGCTGATCGAGAAGGCATTGCCGAAATAGCCCGCCGGCGCACCGGTGTCGGGGTTGAAGTCGTTGTCCTCGTTGATCGCCCAGTAGCCGCCGGCGGGGACCGTCGTCCCCGGGGGGATCACGAACTTCGTCGGAGCCGACAGCGGGTCGTCGGTCAGGAACCAGCCGCCGATATCGACCGGGGCGGCCCCCGGGTTGTAGAGCTCGATAACGTCGGTCTGGGGGGCGTCGGTGTGGGCGAGGATCTCGTTGACCAGGACGATGTCGCCGCCATACGCCGTGCCGCCACGGTGCTCGCTGATCTTCCAGTTCGGCGCGTCGTACCCCGACGCGGCCTCGTCGACCCGCACCAGGCTGTAACCGCGGCCGTCCGCCGCGGTCGGCCACGGCGGGTCGTCGTCGTAGCAGACCTCGTCGAGGACCCGGTAGTAGCGCGGCGACGCGGTGTTGGTGGGCACCTCGCGGGATTCGCTGTCGATGGTGACGGGGAGCCGCAGCTCGATCAGTTCGCCGCCCCCGGAGAGGCCGCCGCCGAGCGGGTCGGCGAACACGCGGGCGGCGGGGTCGACGTTGTAAGCGGCGCGGAACGCGGCCTCGGTCCCCGCGGTCACGAAGGCCTCCTCGCCGGCGGCGAGGGTCGGCTGGAGGCCGGGCAGGGTGACCCCGAAACCACCGACCGTCAGGTTGTCCGAGGTCGCGAGGACGTCATAGAGGGGCGCCGCGGAGACCCCGACGTTCTTGATCTTGATGTACTCGACGGTCGACCCGAAGGCCGGGGTGTACATGATCTCGGTGATGATGACGTCTGGCACGAAGGGCGTGCCGTTGTCGGCCCCCAGGCTCGGGTCGTCGACGAGCAGCTGCTCCTTCCCCGAGGAGTCGACGAAGCGGGCGAAGGTCTTGCCGTCGGCGGAGGCCTCGACGTGGAAACCGTGCACCCACCCGGTCAGGCTGCCGTCCCCGACGGTGGCGAGGTTGCCGTCGGCGTTACCCGAATACAGGAAGAGGCGTTCGCCCTTCGAGCTGACGCTGAGCGCGATCCCATCGACGCCGTTGGTGAGCGTCACGTAGCCCCCTGCGGGCACCATCGTCCCGGCGGGGATCTCGGTCTTCATCCTCCGGTCGGGCGGGCTCGGGGGGCTGGTGTCACCGATCTCGATCCCCTCCATGTTGTCGGAGAGAAACCAGCCGCCGACGTCGACCGCCTCGGTGCCCGGGTTGTAGAGTTCGACCGCGTCGTTGTCCTGCACCCCGTCGCGGGTGCGTATCTCGTTGATGTAGATCCGCTGCAGCGGGACCGGCAGCGGCTCGTCCGCCCCCGGCGAGCCGTGGAGGGCGATGCTCGGCCGCCAGTTGCGGTAGTCGTCGGGGTCGGGGTTGTCGTTCGGGTCGAGGCTCACCAGGGTGTGGTTGTCGCCGTCCGGGCTGCTCGGCCAGAGCGCCCGCTCGAAGGCCTCCGCGTCCCCGGTGATCGGGTCGGCGTTCCTGCCGTCGCCGTAGCGGACCGAGAAGATCGTGTTGCCGGTGAGGTCCGGGCCGTCTTTGAGGGTCACCCGCTCGCCGCTGTTCTGCAGCGCGGGCTGGCCTTCGAGCGCCCCGTCGTCGTCGGAGAACTGCCCGGCGACCGTCACCGCCGGGTAGCTGAGGGCGAAGGAGGCCTGGTTGGCCACCAGGACGAGGAACTCGCCCGGCGCGAGGGTGGTGCCGTTGGCGAAGGTGTAGAGGACCCCGTTGGTGAACTGCCAGCCCGACATGTCGGCGGTCTCGTCGCCGACGTTCTTGAGTTCGATGAACTCCCGGGTCTGGTCGTTCGCCCCGTCGGGGTTGTAGTAGATCTCGGTGATGATCACCTCCGCGGCGGCGAAGGCGCTGGTGTGCGGCAGCTGCGAAAGGGCTGCTGCGACGAGGAGGGGGGCGCCTAGGCGCGAGGCGCGGGGGGTGCGAAACATTGGGACTTGGGGGGGTGGGGAGAGGAGGTGGGACTCCAGACACTATCGCCGGGTAGCCTGGGGTGGTCAAGATCCACCCGACGCCCTCCCCGTCAGGGACTTAGGTGCCCCCCAAGGCTACTGCCGGGGGAGAAAAGGCAGCTGCGAGGGGTCGTTGCGCTCCCGCGGCTCGAACAGCCATCCGGGCTCCGGGTCGAGCAGCTCGTAACCGGTCAACATGAACTCGGGCAGGAACAGGTTGGCGTTCGGGTCGTAGACCTTCCTGCCCGAATAGCGGCCGTAGAGTTTGTATTCGTAGTTGTGGTCGTAGGAGAACCGCAGCGCGGTCCCCGCCGGCAGCTCCGGCAGCCGGTCGGGCACGCGCTTGTACGCCTCGTTCATCACCACCAACTTCGACGTCTTCCAGCTCTGCCGCGGCCGCCGCACGTATCCCCAGAACCGCGTGCGATCGATATGGTAGCGGCGGCCGACGAAGTAGTTGCCCTGTGGCTCCGCCAGTATCTGCGCCTTGCGCGCCAGCTCGGCGGGCGAGTTGCCGAAGCCGTCGCCCGAGCCGCTGGTGACGCAGCCCGTGCCGAGCAGGGCGGCCAACCCGCCCGCGACAAGCCCCCAGACGCGCGTGCACATCCGCCCATTGTGCATGATCACGGACGGCCTGCAACGGGAGAAAACGCGGCGCCCGCCAGCCGGGTCACCCTCAGTAGCCGAGCCAGGGGCCGAGCCAACGCTCGATCTCCCCGACCGGCACCCCCTTGCGGCCCGCGTAGCTCTCGACCTGGTCCCTGCCGATCTGCCCGACCCCGAAGTAGCGCGACTCGGGGTGCGAGAAATACAGCCCGCTCACCGCCGCGCCGGGGTGCATCGCCATGCTCTCCGTCAAGCTCGCCCCGGTCTGCCGCTCCGCCCCCAGGAGGTCGAAGAGCGCCCGCTTCTCGGTGTGATCCGGCTGCGCGGGGTAGCCCCCGGCGGGGCGGATGCCCCGGTAGCGCTCGCGGATGTAGTCCTCGTTGCTCAGCTCGCCCGCGCGCTCGTACCCCCAGGCGACCCGGACCTCGTGGTGCAGTTTCTCCGCGAAGGCCTCTGCCAGCCGGTCGGCGAGCGCCTTGGCCATGATGCTGGAGTAGTCATCGTGGTCGGCCTCGAACTCCCCGGCCAGTTCGTCGCCGCCGTGGACACAGACCACGAAGCCGCCGAGGTAGTCCCCCCGGCCGCTGTCCCTCGGGGCGACGAAGTCGGCGAGGGCGTAGTTCGGCTTGTCCTTCTTCGGCATCTGCTGGCGCAGGGTGTGGAACACGCAGCGGGCCTCGGTGCGCGACGCGTCGGTGTAGACCTCGATGTCGTCCCCGACCGCGTTCGCCGGGAACAGGCCCCAGGCCCCCCTCGCGGTGAAGCGCCCCCCGGCGACGATCGAGGCCAACATCGCCTGCGCGTCGTCGAAGAGCTTCTTCGCCTCCCCGCCGACCTCCGGATCTTCGAAGATCTTCGGGTAGCGGCCACGCAGCTCCCAGGTGTGGAAGAACGGCGACCAGTCGATGAAGGGGACGATCTCCTCGATCGGCGGCGAGCACGCGGTGACCGGGATACCCGCGCCCCCGCCCGGCGGCGCCGCGATCTCCTGCGTGTCCCAGTCGCACCGGAGGCGGTTCGCCCGGGCCTCGTCCAGGCCCAGCAGGCTCTTCTTCTCCGCCCCGGCACCGAACTTCTCGCGCAGGCCCGCGTGCCGCTGCTCGTTCTCCGCCACGAAACCCTCCCGCCCGCCCTCGCTCAACAGCGAGGTGACCACCGGCACGCTGCGGCTGGCGTCCAGGACGTGCACCACCGGGCCGCCGTAGTTCGGCGCGATCTTGATGGCGGTGTGGGCGGCGCTGGTGGTCGCCCCGCCGATCAACAGCGGCGTCGAGAGCCCGCCGCGCTCCATCTCCGAGGCCACGTGCACCATCTCGTCCAGGCTGGGCGTGATCAGCCCGCTGAGGCCGATGATGTCGGCGCCGACCTCCCCCGCCCTGGCGAGGATCTTCTCGCAGGGCACCATCACCCCCATGTCGATCACCTCGTAGTTGTTACAGGCCAGCACCACCCCGACGATGTTCTTGCCGATGTCGTGCACGTCGCCCTTCACCGTGGCCATGACCACCTTGCCGGCGCTCGCCCCCTCCTCCTTCTCCTCCTCCATGAAGGGCTCCAGGTAGGCCACCGACTTCTTCATCACGCGCGCCGACTTCACCACCTGCGGGAGGAACATCTTCCCGGCCCCGAACAGGTCGCCGACGATACCCATCCCGTCCATCAGCGGCCCCTCGATGACCTTCAGCGGCCGGCCGTACTTGGCCCGCGCCTCCTCGGTGTCCTCCTCGATGAAGTCGGTCACGCCCTTGAGCAACGCGTGTTCGAGGCGCTTCTCCACCGGCGCCTCGCGCCAGCTGAGGTCGACCTCCTTCTTCTTGCCCGCCTTGCCCTTGAACTGTTCGGCGTAGTCGACCAGCGCCTCGGTCGCCCCGGGGTGGCGGTTGAGCAACACGTCCTCGACCTTCGCCAACAGCTCCTCGGGGATCTCCTCGTAGACCTCTAGCATCCCCGCGTTGACGATCCCCATGTCCATGCCCGCCTCGATGGCGTGGAAGAGGAATGCGGAGTGCATCGCCTCGCGCACCGGGTTGTTGCCGCGGAAGCCGAAGGAGATGTTCGACACCCCGCCGCTAACTTTCGCCCCGGGCAGGTTCGACTTGATCCAACGCGTCGCCTCGATGAAGTCGACCGCGTAGTTGTCGTGCTCCTCCATGCCGGTCGCGACGGTGAGGATGTTGGGGTCGAAGATGATGTCCTGGGGGTCGAAGCCGACCTCGTCGACCAGGATGCGGTAGGCCCGCCCGCAGATGCGGACCTTGTCCTCCAGGGTCGCCGCCTGCCCCTCCTCGTCGAAGGCCATCACCACCACCGCCGCCCCGTAGCTCATCACCTTGCGGGCGTACCCCTTGAACTTCTCCTCGCCCTCCTTGAGCGAGATCGAGTTGACGATCCCCTTGCCCTGCAGGCACTTCAGCCCGGCCTCGATCACCTCCCATTTTGAGGAATCGACCATGATCGGCACCTTGGTCACGTCGGGCTCCGCCGCCAGCAGGTTGAGGAAGCGGGCCATCATCTCGACGCCGTCGATCAGCCCCTCGTCCATGCAGACGTCGATCACGTTGGCGCCGTTCTCGACCTGCTGCCGCGCGACGCTCACCGCGTCCTCGAGGCGCCCCTCCTTGATCATCTTGGCGAAGCGCGGCGAGCCGGCGACGTTCGTCCGCTCGCCGATCATCAGGAAGTTCTTGTCGGAGGTGTGGTTGTAGGCGTCGGAGCCGCTGAGGCGCATCACCGGCTCGATCTCCGGCAGCGCGCGCGGGGCGTGCCTCTTCGCCTCCTCGGCGATCGCCGCGACGTGCTCGGGCGTGTTGCCACAGCAGCCCCCTATCAGATTCACCAGGCCGGAGCCGGCGAAGTCGCGGGTGTGCTCGGCCATGTGCTCTGGCAACAGGTCGAAGCCGGTCGGCGCCAGCGGGTTCGGCATGCCCGCGTTGGGGTAGGCCGAGACGAAGGTGTCCGCGACCGACGAGAGCTCGCCGAGGAAGGGCCGCATCTTGTCCGGTCCGAGCGAGCAGTTGAGGCCGATGGCCAACGGCGAGGCGTGGCGGAAGGCGTTTGCCAGCGCCTCCACCTTGAGCGCGGAGATCATCGTCTCGCCACCCATGCCGACCGCCGCCGAGATGATCACCGGCAGCTCGACCCCGTCCCCGTCGAACACTTCGCGGATCGCCACCGTCGCGGCCTTGGCATTCAGCGCGTCGAAGATAGTCTCGACCATCAGGATATCGCAGCCGCCCTCGATCAACGCGCGCACCTGGTGCCGGTAGGCCTCGGTGACCTGGTCGAAGGTCACCGTGCGGAAGCCGGCGTCGTCGGCGTCCGGCGACTGGGACAGGGACACGGTCAGCGGGCCGATCGCCCCGGCGACATACCGCTTCACCCCCGTCTCCTCCCCCACCCTGTCCGCCCAGCGCCGGCAGAGCTTCGCCGACTCGACGTTCATCTCCCAGGCGAGGTCGTTGAGGAAGGGGTCCTCGATGATCTTCTGGAAGAACTCCGGGTCCTTGCGCCCCGCCCCCGTCTCGCGCGGGTCCTCGACAAAGAACTCGCTCTGCGCCAGCGAGGTCGCCGAGAAGGTGTTGGTCTCGGCGATGTCCGAACCCGCCTCGTAGAAGCGGCGGTGGATATCCCCGATGGTGTCCGGCTGGGTCAGCGACAGGATGTCGCCGTTGTTGAGCAAGTCCTTCTCGTTGTCCCGGAAACGCCCGCCACGGGCGGCCGCCTCGTCGAGCCCGTAACCACGGATGGTCGTGCCCATCGCCCCGTCCAAGACGGCGATGCGCTCACCGAGGAGCTTGCGCAGCTCCCCCTCGCAGCTCTCCACAGCCATATTCCTCCCCAAAATACTGACAGTCACCCCACCTTCAAGATTATATATCAACAAATCACGATATGTTGATATGTCTTGCAACCAGCGGGTTGCGGGTGACGGGTTGGCGGTGTCCGCATTGATCCTCGCCTCAGGCTCACCCCGCCGCCGCGACCTCATGGCCGAGGCGGGGTACCGGTTCGACGTCTGCCCATCGGACGCCGAGGAGCTCCACGAGCCCTCGCTGTCCCCGTCCCAGCTCACCGAGACCAACGCGATGATCAAGGCGGCTCCTGTAGCTGGCGCCCACCGTGAGGCGGTGGTGATCGGCGCCGATACCCTGGTGTTCCTGGACGACGAACCGCTGGGCAAACCGGCCGACATGGCTGCGGCCGAGGCGATGCTGGCGCGCCTCGTGGGCAAGACCCACCAGGTGTGCACCGGCGTCGCCCTGATGCGATACGGCACCGCCCACACCTTCCACGCCACCACCGACGTCACCTTCAAGCCGCTGTCCCCGGAGGAGATCCGCGACTACCTCTCGCTCATCGACCCCCTCGACAAGGCCGGTGCCTACGCCGCCCAGGAACATGGCGAGCGGATCATCGCCGCCACCCGTGGTTCCTTCACCAACGTCATCGGCCTGCCGATGGACGAGCTGCAGACCCAGCTCGCCACCCACTTCGACATCCACCCACAGGGGCAAGTGATCAGTGATCAGTGATCAGTGATCAGAAGCCAGTATCGTCAGTGTGCCACCTATGGCCATGCGACGCGGCAGAGCGCCTCTTGCTGAACACTTAAAACTTAACACTTAAAACTTCTCGATGAACATCATCATCGTCGGCGCCGGCGAGATCGGCCGCCACCTCGCGGCGAGCCTGTCGGGCGCCGCCCACAACATCTCGGTCATCGAGAGCACCGAGGCGCTGGCCACCGCGTTCGGCAACGAGGTCGACGCCCGCGTCATCGCCGGCAACGGCGCGTCGATCAACGTGCTGCTCGACGCCGGGGTGGCGAGCTGCGAACTCTTCCTCGCCCTCACCAGCGACGACAACACCAACCTCGTCGCCTGCAAGCTCGCCCGCGAACTCGGCGCCGCCAAGACCATCTGCCGCGTCTCGCCCGGGCTGCTCCGCGAGGAGTGGCTGTTCGACCACCGCAGCCACTTCTCGATCGACCACCTGTTCAGCTCCGAGCGCCTGTCGGCCGTCGAGCTCTCCAAGTTCATCCGCAACCCGGAGTCGATCTCCGTCGAGGAGATCGCCCGCGGCCGCATCGAGATCCAGCAGGTGCTGGTCTCCGACCGCAGCGACGCCTGCGGCAGGTCGCTGCGCGACGTGAAGCTCCCCCCCCGGGTGCGCATCGGCTCCATCGTCCGCAAGGACGACGCCTTCGTGCCCACCGCCGACGAACAGCTGGAGGCCGGCGACCTCGTGACGCTGTTCGGCGAGCCCCACAAGCTGTCCGAGACCGCCGCCGAGCTGCAGACCGGCATCGAGAGCGACCGCGAGATGAAGGTCGTGATCCTCGGCGGCGGCGAGTACGGTTTCTCGCTCGCCCAGATGATCGGCGGGTGGAACTGCAAGGTCCGCATCTTCGAGCGCGACCCGGAGCTCGCCGAGCAGCTGGCCGAACAGCTCGACGGCACCACGGTCATCAACGCCGACGCCACCTCGATCGCCGAGCTGCGCGAGGAGCAGGTCGGGGAGGCCGACTTCTTCATCGCCACCACGCAGAGCGACGAGGACAACGTCATGACCTGCCTGCAGGCGTCGAACCTGGGCACCAAGCACTGCCTGGCGCTGATCCACCGCACCGACTACGCCGACGCCCTGAGCCAGGCCGGCGAGCAGCTCGGCATCACCGCCGCCGTCAGCCCGCGCGAGGCCACGCGCCGCGAGCTGATGCGCTTCATCACCTCCGACAAATACCACGTCGTCAAAAAGCTGCGCGCGGGGGAGGTGGTGGAGATCGTGGTCCGCGAGAACTCCAAGGCCGTGGGCTGCCGCATCGGCGAGGTCGCCTGGCCGGAGGGCTGCGTCCTGGTCGCGCTCATCAAGGGCATCCACGCCTCGGTCCCGGCCGCCGACGACACGGTCGACGCCGGCGACACGCTCTACGCGATGGTCTCCAAGAAGGGCAAGAAGGGCCTGGTCAAGCTGGTCGCGAAGTGACCGCGGCCGCCGCCCCTCACTCGACCACCTCGACGCGCAACCGCAGGTGGGGCTGCGCGGTCGAGGCCGTCCAGGTCCCGTCGCCGTTGTCCCCCACCCCGGCCGGCGGCACCTCGCTCCAGGCCGAGAGGTCGGCCGAGTGCTCCGGGACGATGCGCACGTAAGTGCAGCTCTGGTCGCGCGGCCGGTAGGTGAGCCGCAGCTCGCCGGCGGCGACCTCCGGGGCGGGCAGCAGGTGGGCGTCCGGGACGAGCGGCGACAGGTCGAACGCGAACTCGACCAGGCTGACCAGGCCGTCGCACTCCGGGTCGTCGCCCGGCCCGTCCTGGCCCGCGCCGAGCCCGAAGGCGAAGGCCCAGTCGGCGAACGGCAGGTCGGCGTCGAGCCCCAACAGGGCCTCCAGGATCTCGCGGTTCGAGAGCGGCGCGATCCCGGCGCCGTAGGTCTCGTTGAGCGCCGCGACGATGGCGTTGGCGACCAGCGCCTGGCCGTTGGTGTTGGGGTGGAAGTTCTGCGACAGCTGGCCGCCCAACCACAGGAACTCGACCTCGCCCGAGTCGGAACCCGCGTTGAAGAACTCGACCCCGCCGATGCAGTAGGTGGCCGGCTCGATCAGGTCGAGCGTCAGCGCCGCGACGTCGGCGTAGGCGATGCCCTCCGCCGCCGCGAAGGCCGCGAGCTCGCCGTTGATCGCCGCCAGCGCGTCGGTGACCCGCCCGGTCTTCACCGGGTCGGTCGGGTGGTCGCCCTTGACCTCCGGCGTGGCGCCGACGTGCGGCACGTTCGCCAACACGATCTCGAGCCCCGCGGCCTCGCCCCGGACGTAGTTGACGATCGCCTTCGGGTCGTCGGTCAGACCCGCCACCATCGCGTTGGTGACGGCGGTGTCGCCGCCGTAGATGCTGCCGTAGACGGAGTCGAAGTCGTTGCCGCCGAGGAACACCACCACGGTGTCGACCCGGTCGAAGTCGGCCTCGATCAGGCCCTGCCAGATCAGGTCGCTGGCGCCGGTGCCAGTCAGGTTGTCGCGGTAGGCGCGCGCGGTGAAGGTCGGGATCGCCCAGTTGTGCTCGTACCGCATCAGGTCCTGCTCGCCGTCCCCGATGGCGTCGCAGAAGGTGCCGCCGAAGATCGCGCAGGGGATCCGGAAGGCCGACAGGTCGAGCGTCTCGAGGTCGCCGAAACCGATGTCGGCGGGGCGCCTTTCAGCCAAGATCTCGACCCAGTTGCGCGCGTCCTCGAAAGTCGGGAACTCGAACTGGTACTCGCGCGACAGGCTGTCGCCGATGACCAGGACAGTGCGTTTGGCGCCCGCGCCCGCCAGCTGCAGGGCGAAGGCGAGAAGCACACCTATCGCCAGGCGGAAGGGGGGCGACGACATCGGAGAACATACGGCCGGCCACCGCCGCAGGCAAGGTGGGCGGATTCGGTTGAGCCAGCACCGATCCCGAACGATGGTTCGGGGCGTTGCGGAGACGACCATGGACACCGAGAGAATCCAAACCCTGCTCAGCGAACTCCACCGGGAATTGAGCGATGCCGACACCCTGCCCGAGGCGGTCGCCGCGGAGGCGCGCACGGTGATCTCCGACCTCCAGGAGTCGCTGCCCGCCGACGGCGGGCACCACGGCGTCGTCGAGCGCCTGGAGGAGGTCGCCGCCGGCTTCGAAGCCGAGCACCCCACCCTCGCCTCCGCCGCCCGCCAGATCGCCAGCGCGCTCGGCCGGATGGGGATCTGAAAACTCGGCGACGACGTCCGCCCAGCCCGGTGGCCAGACGCCCGCGCCCCCTGCCCTTGCCCCTCGTGCGCCGGGCGCTCCACGGGCTCCTCCTCCTCGGCACAGGGGCTACCGCCGGCGCCCACGTCTCCGACCCCAACCTCTCCATGCGGGCGGAGGTCGTCGCCGAGGTGTCCATCGGGAGCACCGGAATCCGCGTCGAACTGGAGGCTCCACCCGGGGCCGCCCCGAGCCTGGCGGGGCTCGCCCCCGTCATCACGATCAACCGCTCGACGCCGCTCGTGCCGCAACCCCTTGAGGCCGGGCGGCGCGCGCGGGTCCAACGCGACCTCGTCACCGGGCGACCGGTCGCCGGCGAAGGTGCGGAGGCCGCGGTCGGGACGTTCCGCTACCCGCTGCCGACCAAGCCCGAGCTGCTCGCCATCGCCCCACCCGAAGGGGCGCCGGGGGACTACGGCTTCGCCGTCTACCACGACGGGATCCCGGTGGGCCGTTTCAACTACCTGCGGAGGGAGGAACTTCTCACCCTCGACTGGGGCGACCCCTTCTACACCCGCTTCCGCAACCCGCGCCTGCGCCGGGCCTTCGGCGCCCCGCTCGAGCTTTTCCTAACCGATGACGGCGGGGGGCTCCGCCTCGACGTGCTCGCCCGGCCGCGCGACGTGTTGCCGACGCTCGGCGTCGATGCCCTGCCCGCCACCATCGCCGATCGCGATGCCGTCCTCGAAGCGATGGAGGACTGGGCCGGCAGCGCGTTCACCCTGCGCCCCGGAGGCGCCCCGATCTCAGGGGAGCCCGAAGTGAACTCCCGCTTCATCTCCCGCAGCCTGAAGGGGACGGCGGAGGTTCCGGCGACGCGCGAGGTCCGCATGGCCGACGCCCTGGCCGCAATCTCGATCACCTGGAACACCGGCGGCGGCGATCTCGACTTCGGCTGGAACTGGTTTACCCCGCGTATCCAGCGCGTCCCCCTCGTCTTTTCCCACGGCGCGGAGACCGTCCGCAGCGCCCTCGCGCCCGACCGGGGAGATTTCTCCTGGCGCGCACCGGTGGCCTCCCCCTCCCCGCGGGCAGCCGTCCCCTCCGCCCCGACGGTCCCGCGTTGGAGGATCCCGCACCCCGGCCTCCTGGCGGCCTCCCTCCTGTTCTCCCTGATCGCCCTTCGCTCGAGGCGGATCCGCCTCCCCGCCCGGCTGGCCATCGCCGCGGCGATCCCGGCGGCCGCCTGGTTCGCCCTCGCGGCCACCGGAACCGAGACGGCCGTCCGCGACCCCTTCGCGAAGGGTGAGCCCATCGCCCGCGAACGCGCCGACTCCCTGTGCCACCACGTGCTCTCGCACGCCCTCGGGGCCGCCAGCTCGCCGCCGCCCGCGCCGGCGGCGGACGGGGACCCACGCCTGTCCGCACTGGTCCGGCCGCTGCGCCCCGACCTGCAGCGGGTCGACGAGTTCGGGGAGCCCCGCAAACTGCGCCGGTTGACCCTACTCCAGATCGAATACGCCGGGACGCCGTCCAGCTTCGGCTTCACCGCCACCTGCGCCGCCGAACTCTACCTCGGCAGCGCCCACTGGGGACACGTCCACAACGAGCGGTTGCGCCGGGGGTACACCTTCACCGTCGAACCGGTCGCCGGCCGCTGGGAGGTGACCGACATCAGGTGGGCCTCAGGGGGCCGAGACGAACTTGACGAGGTAGAACCCCCTCGCCGGTAGCGCCCCCACCCGGTGGACATGGGTCACGTCCGTCTCGTGCGCGGCGGCAGGGGAGTGGGTGTAGAGCAGGGTCCACTCCGAGGGGTCGGCGCCTAGCGAGCTGAGTTGGTAGATATGGTAGACCCCGGCGTCGCTCACGAAGGGGATGCGCAGGGTGATCTCGCCGGTGCCGTGGTCGATCGCATCGATCTCCAGATCGAGGCGCTGGCCCGGGTCGGTGGGGTCGAAACGCATCTCGAACTCGTCGCCGTTGCTCGTCCCGTCCCCGTCGTCGTCGCCCGCGACGCCACCGGTGAGGCCGAAGGCGGCCGCCCAGGTGGCGAAGGTGTATCTCACCACCACCGAGAAACTCGACGTCGCCTCCCCTCCATCCCCGTCCCGCACCCGCAGCCCCACCACGAACGTCCCCTCCCCGGCGAACGAGTGCGACCCGGAACTCCCGGAGGCGTCGTCGTACCCCCCGTCGCCGTCGAGGTCCCACTCGTAGGTCAGGACATCTAGGATGCCCGGGTCGGTCGCCGTGGCCTCGAAGGCGAAGGGCTCGCCCACGTCGACGGCCAGGTCGCCGGTGAGGGAGGTGATCGCCGGGTCGGCGTTCTGCACCGCCACCGTCACCGAGCCGCCGGCGACCGTGTCCTCGTCGTCGGCGACCACCGCAGTGAAGACGTAGCTACCGTCCTGCTCCATCACCACCGGTTCGGCCAGCTGGGCGGCGCCGACCCCGAAAGCGGCGTCGGCGCCGTTCAGCCGCAGGATGACCGGGTCGCTCGGGTTCGGGTCGGTCGCCGACAGGGTGAGTACCACCGACTCCCCCTCGTTGCAGCTGAGCCTGGAGGCCGCCAGCGGCACCACGGCCGGCGGCCGGTTCAACACCGGGTAGCTGAACTGCACGTCGAGGGCGGGGCGCAGGCCGGCGTCGCCGTTCTCCGATGAAGCGATCTCGAAGCCGTCGTCGTTGCCGCTGATGTCCTCCGGGGTCAGGACGAAACCGTGGTTGGCGGCGCCGCCCAGCCAGGCCTCGACCGTGGACTTCACATCGACGGTGCGCACCGTGTTCCCCGCCGGGTTGTTGTCGCCGTCGATCTCGGCGACG
>JANQMB010000357.1 GCA_028280355.1 Verrucomicrobiales bacterium | reverse complement strand
CAGGCGGTGGTGCTCGGGGACGATCGACAGCCCGTCGAGCAACTCCTGGGTACCGAACTCCTCGCCGACCTGTGGACGCCAGCCGAGCTCCCGGTATGCCTGTTCGACGCAGCGGCAGCCGAGCTCGTCGATCGCGGACGCGAACTCGCTCAGGTACCGCCGCAGGCCGTGGCGCTCGTAGCGCTCGGAGACGTCGGCCTCGACCGCGGCGGCGATGTCCGCGGTCGCCCCGAAACCCACCTCGCCCGCCGTCCGGCTGCCGCGCAGGCGCAGCGGCTCCCAGCGGAACTGGTAGAAGGAGTTGTCGATCGCCTCCGCGGCCTCATCCTTTTGCTCGACGCGATCGACCCGGAAGCCGAGGATGTCGGCCACGCGTTCGCCCGCGCGGTCGTAGACCAGGATGTCGGAGATCACCGACTCGCCGTCGTCGAAGGTGATCACCGCGTGCGCGACCAGCTCGTCCGGGGCGCGGTCGCGGTAGAGGTGGACGCGGCGGATGGCCGCGGGGAGGTAGAAGTTCTCGCTCGCCTTGGCGTCTTCGGCGATCACCTGCGCGCCCTTCACGGCGTGGAAGCAGGCGTCGAGCACGGCAGGGTGAAAGTGGTAGGCGGGCGCCTTGTCGGCGACCTCCTCGGGCGCCTCGATCTCGGCGAGCGACTCGTGCGGGCGGCGCCAGACATCGGTCAGGTGGCGGAAGTTCGGCCCGAACTGGTAGCCGGCTTTCTCGTAATCGTCGTAATACTGCTCGTGGGTGAAATGTTCGGGCAGGCGCGCCTTGATCTCCCCGGCCGTCTCCTCGCCCGCGGGCGCGGCCGCCGGCACCTTGCGCAGCAGGCCCTCCGCGTTGCACTCCCAGCCCTTGCCCCCGTCGGTGGTGGAGAAGACGGCGAAGGACTTGTCGGCCTCGCGGTAGACGACGCGCACGGTGGGCACGCTCTTCTCCGAGACGAACAGCGCCTTCTTGGTCACCAGCTCCTCGACCGCTATGCTGTCCTCGGGGAACAGGACGCGCGCCAGGGCGAGGCCGATCTCGGCGTAGCCCGCCGCCGGGAACACGATGCTGTCCCAGAAGCGGTGGTCGTCGAGGTAGCGCAGGTCGCGCGGGTCGAGCGGGAACTCCCAGGTCGGCTCCGGCGCGGGGCGGCGCAGGCCGAGCAGCGGGTGGTCGATCGCCCCCAGGCGGTGGAAGCGCGCGACCTCGCACTCGAGCCAGAAGCGCTCGTGGTTCCAAGCGTATCTGGGCAGGGCCACCCGGTGCCCCGGGGTCTGGTTCACCGCCGCCCAGTCGACCTCGACGCCCTCGATGTGGAGGGAGGAGAGGTTCCCCAAGACGGTGTCGGTCTCGTCGGCCTTGCGTTTGAGCGAATGCAGGACGGCCCCCTTCTTGCCGGCGTCGGCGAGGCACTCGTTGATCGGCCCGGCCAGCGCCGGGTGCGGCCCGAGCTCGAGGAACAGCTCGTCGCCCTCCAGCGCCAGCGCCTTGATCGCCGGCGCGAACAGCACCGCCTCGCGCACGTTGCGCCACCAGTAAGCGGCGTCCAGCCCGACGCCGTCGTGGGGGGCGCCAGTCACCGTCGAATAGAAAGGCACTTCGCCCGGGCGCGGGGCGATGTCGGCCAGCGCCTCCAGCAGCTCGCTTTTGATCGGCTCCATCTGGTGGGTGTGGAAGGCGTAATCGATGCGCAGCCAGCGCACGAACTTGCCCTCCGCCTCGACGCCGGCGACCAGCTCCTCGAGCGGCCCGGTGTCCCCGGCCAGGGTCACCATCCCCGGGCTGTTGACCACCGCGACCTCGACCTCCCCCTCGCGGCCGCGGACCAGGGCCCGCGCCTCGGCCTCGGAGAGGCCGACCGCGACCATCCGCCCGGCGCCGCCGGTGGTGTTCTGCAGGCGGCTGCGGTGGTAGATCACCGAGACCGCGTCCTCGAGGGTGTAGATGCCGGCGACATAGGCGGCGGCGACCTCGCCGACGCTGTGGCCGACGACCTTCGCCGGCATCACGCCCCAAGACTTCCAGAGCTCCGCCAGCGCGACCTGCAGCGCGAAGATCGCCGGCTGGGCGATGTCCGTCCGGTCGATCTTCGAATCGTCCTCCCCGCGCGTCATCTCCTCCACCAGGGACCAACCGGCCAACGGTCGCAGCAGCGCGTCGATCCCCTCGATCGTCGCGCGGAACACTGGCTCGGTCTCCAGCAGGCCCTGACCCATCCCCCACCACTGGGCTCCCTGCCCGGTGAACACGAAGACCGGGGCGCTGTTCTGGACCGACGCCTTGCCGGCGGTCACCCCGTCGCCCTCAGCCGGGTTCAGCATCCAAGCCTTCAGGCGCCGCCGCATCTCGGCGGCGTCGCGGCCGAGCACCACCAGGCGCTCGTCGTGGTGTTCGCGATAACGGCCGGCGGAATAGCAAATGTCCCCCAGCGGCGCCTCGGCGTCGCGCAGGAAGTCCCGGTAGACGCGGGCGGCGTTGTGCAGGGCGGCGTCGCCGCGGGCGCTAACCGGCAGGACCTTGGGACGGTCCGCCGCGGGGGGGGCGTCCGCCCAGGGCACGCTGGCCTTGGAGGCCGGCGCCTCCTCGAGCACGATGTGGGCGTTGGTGCCGCCGAAGCCGAACGAGTTCACCGCCGCCACCGGGAGGGTCTCGCCGCGGCGCGGCAGCGGCATGTTCGAGGTCGGCACCTCGAGCTTCATCTCCGCGAAGGGGATGTTCGGGTTCGGCGTCTCGAAGTTCAGGTTCTTCGGCACGACGCCCTTGTGCAAAACCAGCGCCGCCTTGATCACCCCGGCGATCCCCGACCCCGACTCGAGGTGGCCGATGTTCGACTTCACCGAACCGATGATGCACGGTTCCCCCTCCGGGCGCCCCTCGCACAGGACCTCGCCGAGCGCGCGCGTCTCGATCGGGTCACCGACCGGCGTGCCCGTCCCGTGAGCCTCCATGTAGGTGACGCGCGCCGGCTCCATGCCGGCCTGCTCGTACGCCTGGCGCAGCATCTCCGCCTGCGTGTCCTGGCCGGGCACGGTCATCGACGAGGTGTTGCCGTCCTGGTTGACGACCGCGGCGCGGATGGTCGCGTAGACCCGGTCGCCGTCGCGCTGGGCCTGCGACAGCGGTTTGATCACGATCACCCCCGCGCCCTCGCCGCGCACGTAGCCGTTGGCGCGCGCGTCGAAGGCGAAACACTGCCCGCTCGGCGAGAGCATGCTCGCCTTCGAGAAACCGATCGAGGCGTCGGGCATGAGCAGCGCGTTGACGCCGCCGGCCAGGGCCGCGTCGCAGTCGCCGGACCAGATGCTCTTGCAGGCCAGGTTGATCGCCACCAGGGCGGAGGAGCAGGCCGTGTCCACCGACACCGCCGGGCCCTTGAAGTCGTACAGGTAGCTGATGCGGTTGGAGGCGATCGAGAGGGTGCTGCCCGAGTTGGTGTGGACGTCGATGTCCGACATCCCCATCATCTGGATCGACCCGTATTCGTTCGAGGCGATGCCCACGAACACCCCGGTGTTCGAACCGCGCCAGTCGGCGGGCCGCTCGCCGGCGTCCTCCAGCGCCTCCCAGGCCACCTCGAGCAGCCAGCGCTGCTGGGGGTCCATGCGCCCGGCCTCGCGGGGGGAGATGCCGAAGAACGACGCGTCGAACTGGTCGACGCCCCCGACGAAGCCCCCCCACTTGGTGATCATCTTCACCGGAACCGCGGGGTCCGGGTGGTAGTAACGCTCGATGTTCCAGCGGTCCCCCGGAACCTCGCGGATCCCGGAGCGGCCCTCCTCGAGCAGCTTCCAGAACGATTCGGGGTCGTTGGCGTCGCCGGGCAAGCGACAACCGATCCCCACGATGGCGAGAGGTTCCTGAGTTGAGGATGACATGCGGTATCTAGGGGGAGTGGGAAATCACCACAGGCACCCGGAAAGTCAACCGAAAGGCCCCCACCCGCCGGCCGCCCCCGGAGGGGGCGCCAGCCCCGCAGACCGCGGCCTTCCCACCTTCCATCTCGCCTGCCCCTCCGGGGAGGTCTAGCGGATGGACCCCGCCGGCAGCTTCAGGATCCGAACGATCTCCGCCAGGCCGTCTGGATGCATGAAGGCGTCGTGTCCCGCCGGCACCACCTTCTCCGAGTCCGCCGAATCGAGGTGGCTGCTCCAATACGGGACCAGCCCGTCGTGGCTGTCCTCCAAGACCCCCACCGCGCCCCGGTCGCCGATGATGCTGTGCACCGCGACCCCCTCGCCGATCGGGAGACCCGACAGGATCTTCAAAGTGGGCTGCTTCGGCGAGAGCGCGTGCACGCTGTCGAGCCTGCCGGTCCCGAGGCGCCGGTAGCTTTCGGTGAAGGCGCCGGGGTTGGCCTCCGACACCCGCTCGTAGAACTCCCTGAACGGCCTCGGCGGCCCCACCAGCAAGCGGCCCAGCCTCCCGGTGAAGCTGTCCGCGCGATCGCTGCCGCGATGGGGCACCGCGACGAAGATGACCCGCTTCACATGCTGCTCCGGCCGCCAGAAGAACGCCTCCTCCAACGCCGTGCGGTCCGCCGCCGAGAGCCGCAGGTCCCCGATCGGGCGGGTGAACGCCGCGTCCCAGAACACCTCGCCCGGCCGGACGACCAGGGCCCGCCCGACGATACCGCCCATGCTGTGCGTGAGCAGGGTGGTGCGGCGCATCGCCGGGTCGTCGCCATCCGGGTCGAGCATCCGCCGCAGCTCGCGCAGCTGGCTGCGCAGCAGCCGGCTCGAATAGAGCGCCGGGGCGGAGGTGTTGTACAGGTAGTGCCAGATCTGGTAGCGGCCGCGGACCTCGTCGTCGGCCCACAGCTCGTTGCTCACCTCGGCCCACTTGAGGGGCGTGTCGAACAGGCCGTGGATCATCACCAGTGGCTCTTTGCGAGGGTCGTAGGGCTCCATGAGGTAGAGCCGCGGTTCGCGGCGCGGCTCGCGACGCAGGGCGTCGCGGAGCGCGGTCCGCCGCAAACTGCCAGAACGCTGCAGGAGCGCCGCCCAGGGCACGGTGAAGTCCGCGGCCAGCGGCCGCGGCCGGCCGCGGACATCGACCGTGTCGTGGGCCAGCGGCGACAACAGCCGC
>JANQMB010000356.1 GCA_028280355.1 Verrucomicrobiales bacterium | reverse complement strand
GGCAGCGGCGGCGGCGACGCCGAGGAGGGTTGGGTGCAGTTGCATCGGCAGGGGAGGGGCCGGGGGTGCTTCCCCAACCTACCAGCCCCGTGGGGGGGAGTCCAACCCTAGCCACTCTGCCGATCCGCCAAAACGTATCGCATTTCTGCCAGCCCACCCAGCGCTGGGGGGGGTCGGCTAGGCCATCAGCTCCGCCAGCGGGCCGTCCTGGTCGACCGCCTCGCCGAGGCCGAGGTCGGGGTCCCCGTAGCGGTCGTCCGGCATGCCCGCGGCGTGCAGCAGCGACATGTGCAGGTTGGCGAGGGTGCGGTGGCCGGGCTGGTTGTATGCCGGGTAGTGGAGGTAGCGGCCGGTCTCGAAGGCGCCGCCCATGTTGCCTAACACTAGCAGGGGCATATTCTCGTACCCGGTGTGGTGCTGGCTGCCGGCGTCGCTCATGAACACGATGACCGTGTTGTCCAGCATCGTGCCGTCGCCCTCCGGCACGGCCCCCAGCTTGCCGGCGAGCCCGGCGAGCAGCTCCATCTGGAAGGTGCGGATCTTCCCCCGCATCTCGCGCCCCTGTTTCCAGTTCGAGTCGAAGCGGTCGGAGGTGCCCTCGACGTCGGCGGTGTGGCCGATGTCGTGCAGGGAGACCTCCTTCATGCGGGGGTGGTCGAAACCCTGGTAGCGGACCTCGAGCTGGTCGGCGCGGATCGTGATGGTGTCGGTCAGCCCGGTGACCAGCGCGGCGGCGGCGAGGTCGAAGTGCGCCTCGAGCCGGTGGGTCTCGACCTCGGAGCGGTACTTGTCGTCGAGGGGGGGGGCGTGCTCCCCGAGCTCGCCGCCCATCTTGTCCAGTTTCACCTGCCGGTCGCGCAGGGCCTCGAAGCCGTGCAGGTAGTGGTCGAGCTTCTCCTTCTCGGCCGAGTTCAGGGAGCGCTTGGCGCGCCTCACGTCGTCGACCAGGAAGTCCATCAGGTTGCGCTGGGCGGCCGACTCGACCTCGGCGTCGCCGCCGGTGAGCACCGAGCCGAAGATCTCTTTGTAGGCGAGCGTCGCCGAGGCGTAGGCGGGCGTGCGCGCGTTCTTGCCCTGCGCGGAGATGTCGAGGTAGCGGAACAGCTCGTCCGGCTTGAGGCCGATGTGGAACGCCAGGTGGGGGAAGATGTTCGGCGACCGCCTGGACAGGGTGACGTCGAGGGTCTCCTTGCGCGGCGGCGCGTGGTCGCCCGAGGTGTAGGCGCCGAGCACGCCGAAGTGCCCCCCGTGCGGCCCCTTGCAGATCTTGCTCGACAGCCCCTGGACGATGCTCAACTTGCCCTTGAACGGCTCGAGCGCCCTCATGCTGTCGTCGAGCGCGTGGCCGGCGAGCGGGGCGTCGATCAGCTTCTCCGCCCGGAAGCCGTCGGCGCCGTATTCCTCCATGCCCTTCGGGACGATGCCGAAGGGCCGCAGGCCGTTGCCGCGCATCACAAAGACGAAACGCTTCGGCAGCCCGGCCGGGTCGCCGGCGGCGTGGGCGCGCATGTGGCGCATGAACGGCGTCAGGGCCAACGAACCGGCGCCGGCGCCGCGGAGGAAGTTCCTTCTCGTGATCATGGTGGGTGGGTGTGGAGCTAAAACTGAGAAGCGGACGAGATCGGGCTGCAGACGGCGTCCGGGACGACGGGCGGCCCCGGCGGACAATATCTATTCGTGGCCATTCTCTTCATTCGTGGGAATTCGTGTTCAGAATCAACGGACCACCCGGACCCACTCGAGCTTCGGGTTCCTGAAGTTGATCACCAACCCGACCGGCTTCCCCGATATCCTGAGGTAGTTAAGCATTTGAGCCGGCTCTGAGGCGCCCATCACATCCACCGATTTCGCATCGATCAGCACCTCGCCTGAGGTGATGTCGGGAATGCAGTCGCCCACCACCTGTCCATCGTACCTAATCGGGTAGGCCCTCTGTTGATCCGCCGGGATCCCTCTCTTTCTCAGGGCGATCATCAAGGCGTTCTCGTAGGGTTTCTCGCGGAGCCCGGGACCGATCGACCGATGCACGTCCATCGCACAGCCGATGATCTCGTAGGTCCCGTCACCAAACTTCTCGGGCATGCCCCCATAGAGAACACGAATGGGCACGAAAATCCACGAATTGGCACGAACTGGGAGAGCGTGCCCGTTCCGGAACCATTCGTGGCCATTCTCTTCATTCGTGGGAATTCGTGTGAATAGTTCTACTTCCGATAGAGGAACGAATCGGAGCTCAGCAGGGAGACCAGCAGCTCCTTGAAGCTGCCGCCGCCCTCGACGTAGGCGCGGTCGGCGGCTATGAGGGTCGGCGAGTCGTCGAGGGTCTCGTTCCGCCCGGTCCAATAGCGGAAGGCGTGGCGCACGAAGGACTGCCGCACGCGCTCTGACCTCGCCAGCCTGCCGGCGAGGTCGACCGCGTCCCGGAAGGGGCCGTCGAGCTCCGGGTCGCCGGTCCCCGCCAAAACGCCGCTGGCGTCGACCGGTTTCACCGCCTCGGGCACCGGGGCGACCAGCCCGGAGAGGCGGCGTTCGATGGCGGCGATGCGCTGCTGCTGTGCGGCTGCGTCCATCTCCCGCCAGCGCTCGAGCTCCCCCGTCCAGCGCTTCAGGTCGCCTTCGTACTGGCGCAGCCTGGCCGGGTAGTTCTCGGCCCCGGGGTCCGGCTTCTCCAGCGACGCCAGCGCCTCCTCCGCCTGCTTCACCTTGGCGGCACGACCCGCGGCATCGTATCCGCGCCACTCCTCCAGCTCCTGTTCGGCGCGCAACTTCTGCCCCTCGTAGTTCCGCTTCGCCTCGAAATACGCATCCGCGTCGCCGAGCACGATCTGCCCCCGGTGGCGGCCGAAGTCGTCGTAGGACTCGAAGGCCTCGCCGAGCGGGTTCATCTGCTTGTGGCAGCGCCAGCACTGCTCGGCGCGGACGACGTCCATCCGCTCGCGCAGGGTCCGCTGCGGGTCCTCGGGCACCTTCGCGTCGACCCCGATCGGCACGTCGGGCACCATGTCCGCGAGCAGGTGCTCGCGGATCCACTTGCCGCGGCGGATCGGGTCGTTGTCGAAGTTGCCGCTGTGCGCCACCAGCCAGGCCGGGTGGGTGAGCATGCCAGCGCGCTGCGACCCCGGCAGGGCGACCAGGTCACCGGGGTTGCGCCTGACCGCCCGGGCGGCGTCGTGGTCGATGTTGTAGGCGCTGACGTGGCCGCTCCCCAGCCCCGGCCACTTGCCAGCCTTCAAGATCTGCTGCCACTCCGCCTCGCTGTACTGTCCGCGGAGATGCTTGTTGTGCCGGTCCTCGGGTTGCTCCCTGAGCCTCCCGATGCGGTCTGCGTCGTTGAAGTAGTCCATCGGGTAGCGGCTGGTGGTGAGCAGCTCCGCCAGGACGTCCCGGTCGCGTTCGAGGACGGAGAGCACCAGCATGTCCGCGTCCTTGCGCAGGCGGTTGGCGTGGTGGTCGGGGTTGCGCGCCCTGTCCTTGAAGACGTCGGCGACCGCGGTGTAGCCGAAGAACTCCTGGAAGAAGCGCAGCACGCGAGGCCGGTGCTGGTAGTAGTCGGCGCCCCAGCGGTGGTACATGGGGTAGTGCCAGTAACGCTTCCTCTCGTCCTCAAGCTCGAGGATGCGGCGGACCTCGCGGGCGACGTCGTCCCGGGTCGCCAGCCTCCCCTCCGAGGCGGCCTTCAGAAGTTCCCCATCCGGCTTGTCGTAGAAGGCGAAGGACAGCGCGTAGGCGATCTCCCTCGGGCTCAGCATCCGCCGCCCGTCGGGCAGGCCCTCGCCCAACCCGACCTCGAGCCGGAACACGAACTCCGGGGACATCAGCATGGCGGTGACCAGCGAGCGGAAGGCGATCTCGAGACCGCCCAGCGAGCGGTTCTTCTCGAACAGCCCGGCGACGTAGAGCTCGCGGTCCTCATCGGTCGGCCGGCGCTGGAAAACCAGTTGGAAAAGGGTGTCGATGCCGCGCTCGACCTCCTCCGGCCCCGGGTCGGCACCCTCCTTGAACAGGTAGTTGAGGCGCCCCCGGTCGGCCGCGATCAGGTTCTCCGCGACCAGGTTACAGTTGCGGAGCATCGTCTTGATGGTCGACTCGTCGGCGAACAGGCTGGCGTAGTCCTGGATGCCCCTGCCGCCGACGCCGAGCAGGGGTTGCGAGATCTGGGTGCGCATCTCGCTCGCGAAGCGGCTGTAGATCTGCGGGCTCTTGCGCCACAGCCGCGCCGGCGAGTAGGCCGGCCCCCCGTGCCGGCCGCTGAACAGCTCGTCGTGGTCGAGGCGGTTGGCCTGGTGCGGCAGCGCCAGCTTGCCCTCGTCCTGGCCGCGGCCGATCTTGCGCAGCTCGGCGCTCACCCAGCCGACCACCCGCGAGCGGTCGGCCGCATCGGGCTGCGTCTCGTCCTCCGGCGGCATGTCCCCGAGGCTCAACAGCTCGAGGACCTTCTCCCAACGCACCGTGTCCTCGCCCCCGGTGACCGAGCCGTCGATGTCGTGCAACGAGAAGTCGGCCTTCTGTTTCTCCTCGCCGTGGCAACGCGTGCAGTGCTCGGCGAGGAAGGGGCGGATGTGCCGCTCGAAATCGGCGAGGTCGGTGGGCTCCACTTCGGCTAGGGCTGGGGCCGAGCTGAGCAGGGTGGCCGCCCAACAGGCGATATGCCAGCGGTGCCGCCCCGCAACCGTGACAGGCAAGCGTACCGCTCTGGCGACCGCCCACCCCGCAACATCGGCAGCACGGCCACGCGGCGGGTATGGGCGGGAGATCGGCATCGAGAAGTCGTGGATAATATCGTCGTATCCAGCGAAATTATTATCACTGAAATTAGCCAATTGATCACTTTTTTAAGCCATCACCTCCCGATCGTCTTGGGAACCCGGCATCCCCCAGCCCCTGACGATGTTAACGCTCCCCCCAATCAGGAAATCATAGCGTCGGCGTCGCAGACACCGGCCGCCCCCCGCAGCGAAGAGCACGAACACAGGATCACATTTTCCCGCCAGCCGATATCGGATTTGCGCCATTACCAGTCTTGTGTTGTTTTGCTGCCCGCTCGGCTGAACACCGGCAGCTCGCCGCCGATCCATGTCAGAGTCCCCCCATATCGCCATCGTCATCGATCTCCAGTGGACGCTGAAGCACCACCACGAGACCTTCGCCGGCGCCTACGAGTTCGCCCAGAGGCAGGGCTGGCGATGCACGGTGTGGCCACAGCCCCCTAGCGAGCTAGCCGACGGGCGGGGCCAGGCGAAATACGACGGCATCATCGCCCGCGCGACGAAGCCGTTGGCCGAAAGCGCCCGGCGGGCGAACATCCCCCTGGTGAACATCTGGCTCAGCTCGTCAGCCACCGATGTCCCCACCGTGACCCCCGATTACGTCCGCGGGGGGGAGATGGCCGCCGAGCATCTGGCCGCGCGCGGCATCCGGCGTTTCGGATACGTCGGGATCCGGCGCGACCAGTGTTCGGCGCTGGAGCTATCCGGCGTCCGCCAGAAGGTCGCCGAGGGGGGCGGCCAGCTCCGCCACCTGCTCGTCCCGCAATCCCACTCCGACCGCAGTTCGATGTGGGACCGCTTCCGCACCGAGCTGACGTCGTGGTTGCTCGAGTGGGAGCCGCCGTTCGGGATCCTCGCCTGCAGCGACATGGTGGCGCGCTACGTTGCGAACACCGTCCGGGAACAGAACCTCCGCATCCCGGAGGATGTCGCGATCATCGGCTCGGGCAACGAGACCGTGGCCTGCACCAGCCCGGAGCCGGCGATCTCCAGCATCGATTTCGGATACCGCAGGGTCGGCTACCGCGCCGCCGGGCTGCTGCACGACATCCTCGGCGGCGCCACCCCGCCCGCCGCCCAGGTCGTGCTGCCCCCCTCCGAGGTGGTGGCCAGGACCTCGACCGACTCCTACGTGGTGAAGGACGACGTGGTCGCCAGGGCGCTGCGCTTCATGGCCGACGAGAGCCACCGCCCGATCCGGGTGCGCGACGTGGTCGGCCACACGCACACCTCGCACCGCTCGCTGGCGAGGCACTTCCAGAACGTGCGCGGGCGCACCATCATCGAGGAGCTGACCCGGATGCGGATCGGCCGGGCCAAACGGCTGCTGGTCGAATCCGAGATGCTGGTGAAGGAGGTCGCCGCCGCCTGCGGGTCCTCCAACTCCAACCGCCTGTGCGAGACGTTCCAGAGCCTCGAGGGGACGACCCCGGGGAAGTTCCGCAGCGAGCACTCGCGCGCGCGGGCGGGCGGCTGAGGCGGCCGGTGTTTCGTGGTGGCAATCGCCGCGGGGATCGCCGATAGATACCCCGCCCGTGGCACGCCCCCCAATAGAAGCCGATACGCCCGCCGTCCGGACCGTCGACATGCGGGTCGACTACGGCGACTTCGTCGCCGTCCACGGCCTCAGCCTCACCGTCCCCCGCGGCGAGGTCTACGGGCTGGTCGGCCCGAACGGGGCGGGCAAGACCAGCAGTTTCAAAGTCCTGGCCACGCTGATGGAGCCGACCTACGGCGACGTGTTCATCGGCGGCGTCGACGTCGCGCTGCAGCCCGAGGAGGCGCGCAAACTCCTCGGCTACATGCCCGACCTCGCGCCGGTGGCCTCCGACCTCAAGGTCTGGGAGTTCCTCGACCTCTTCGCCGCCGCCCACGGGCTCCCGGCGGACGGCCGCCCGGCCCGCATCGAGGAGTGCCTCGCCAGGGTCAGCCTGGCCGACAAGCGCGAGACCTTCTGCAAGGACCTGTCGCGCGGCATGATGCAGCGCCTGGTGCTGGCGAAGACGCTGCTGCACGAGCCGGCGCTCTACCTGCTCGACGAGCCGGCCAGCGGGATGGACCCGGTCTCCCGCGCCGCGCTGCGCGACACCCTCCGCGAGCTGGCCCGCTCCGGCTCGGCGGTGTTGGTCAGCTCGCACATCCTGAGCGAGCTCGAGGACATGTGTACGATGGTCGGCTTCATGGCCGAGGGTAGGCTGGTCGACTCCGGGCGCGTGCACGAGGTCGTCGCCCGCCACAGCTCCGAGAACAAGATGCTCTCCGCCACGGTCGACGGCGACCCCGCCGCGCTGATGGCGTTCCTCGACGGGCACCGGCAGACCGGCAGCGGCGAGGTCGCGGGCGGGCGGATCGGCTTCGAGTTCCACGGCGACGACGGGGACCAGGCCGCGCTGTTGGCCGAGATGGTGGGGGCCGGGATCCGCCTGAAGTCCTTCGAGGAGCGGAGGGCGAGCATCGAGAAGGTGCTGCTCGGCATCGACGCGAAAAACGGCGGGGGTTGACGATGGGCGAGGGGTTACAGACCGTGCCGCTGTGGAAGATCTGGGCGAACCCGATCTTCCAGCG
This sequence comes from Verrucomicrobiales bacterium, assembly GCA_028280355.1. GTDB lineage: Bacteria > Verrucomicrobiota > Verrucomicrobiia > Verrucomicrobiales > DEV007 > JANQMB01. The sequence continues at coordinate 4,017 of JANQMB010000356.1, read as the reverse complement.
CTACGCCCGCTCCCGCCTGCGGGTGGGGACGCTGCTGCCGTGGGTGGCCGTCGTGCTGATCGCCGCCGCCTTCGCCTTCTTCGTCGTCTACCTCAACGACCTGCGCCTGGGCCGGAGCCGGGCGGTCGCCGCCGCGGACGCCTTCTTCCCGGTGGTCGTGATCCAGATGGTGATCCTCCTGCTGATCGGCACCGGCAGCGTCGCCTCCGGGATCACCAGCGAGGCCGACGACGGGATGACCGACTACCAGCGGCTCACCCCGATGACGCCGCTGGCGAAGATCGCCGGCTACCTGTTCGGCCTGCCGGTGCGCGAGTACGTCCTGTTCGCCTGCACCCTGCCCTTCACGGTGTTCTCGGTCGCCGCCGGCGGGCTGCCGCTCTGGCTGGTCACCGAGATCTACTTCGTGCTGTTCATGTCGGCGATCCTCTACCACCTCACGGGCTGCGTCGCCGGCACCGTGGTCAAGAGGCGGCGCTTCGCCAGCCGGCTGGCGCAGATGCTGGTGGTCCTGCTCTACTTCGTCCTGCCCGGGCTGAGCCGGATCGGCTTCGTGTTCTTCGAATACCTGACGATGCGCCCGGTCCTGCTGGAGAACCTGAGCGGCGTCCACCTGCCCGCATACGACCGCATGTTCGGCGATGGCCCCCTGCTGCGCAGCGTCTACCTGTTCGACTTCGAGTTCAGCCAGCTCGGCTTCTCGGTGCTGATCCAGTCCTCGCTGATCGTGACCTTCGTGGTGATCCTCTACCGCAAGTGGCGCCAGCAGACCAACCACCTGCTGGGCAAGAACTTCGCGGTCGCTCTCTACCTGTGGGTCATGCTCCTGCTCATCGGCAACGCCCTGCCCCTGATCTCCGACGGCAGCATCTTCCCCAGCCAGGGCGACATGTTCCACCACCCGCTGGAGCAGATGCACAAGCACGACCGGCAGGCCGAGGCCATCGAGGCCTACGTCCTCTCCGGGGTGTTCGGGGCGGGGACCATCTTCCTCGCCTTCGCGTTCATCTCCTCGATCACCCCCACCTCGGACGAGCACACCAAGGGCCTGCGCAGGGCGCGCAAACTGGGCGGCGGGAGGATCCCGCTGCGCGCCGACGGCGCCACCGCGACCTGGCACACCCTCGCGATCGGCCTGATCGGGGTGCTGTCCTGGTCGCACTTTATCGACTCCATCTTCAACAGCGAGCACGTCCAGCCGGTCGCCCACAACACCGACCTGTTGCGTGCGGTGCCGCTGACGCTGCTGCTCTACCTGCTGTGCTACCACGGGATCCTGGAGCGGTTCGGCCGCCGCAACCTGCTGCTCTACACCCTGTTTTTCTGGATCGTGCCCCTGCTCGGCAGCATCATCATGGTGGCCGCGGGGATCGAGGGCCTGCCGGTCCTGGTGGCGGCGCTCTCCGCCTTCGCCGCCCCTTTCTATACGCTGGTCCTCCCGCTGCAAGACGACGTCCTGCTTGGGGACACCGGCCAGCTCATGCAGGGCGGCATCCTGTTCGCCCTGTTTGCCCACCTCGTCCTGCTGGCCTTCATCTCCTGGAGCCTCCGCCGCCACAAACGCCGCATCCGCCGGCAGGTCGAGTCCGAATAACTGACCGGAACCGGTAACTGACCGGGCGCCGGTGATCGACCGGACGCCGGTGCCGGCCAGGTCGGCTCACTCGAACACGGCACCCACCTGGTAAAAACGCCTGCCGCCACCCGCGGCGACCCCAGGGTCGCGGGCGGTGGCCGTGCCGCCAGCCCCCACGGTCACCGCCCCAGGGACCAGGGCCCAGGTGCCCGGGGCGAGGTCCGTGTTCGACCACAACGAATACCCCACACCCTCCGCCGCCGTCCAGGTGAGCACCACGTCGTCGCCCTCGACCGCGATCTCCAGATCGGGCACGGCCTCGGTGACCAGGGGCTCGAGGCGCAGGTCCACCCAGACCAGGCGGTGGTCGGAGGCGGAGACCAGCGAGCTCCCGTCCTGCCCCGCCACCGGCCAGAACACGCCGCCCCCGAGGACGGTGAACCCCGCCCGCGACGGCAAGGCGTAGTCCACCCGCAGGCCGCCGGCGAAAGTCGCGGTGTCGGACCCGCCACCCGCGCCCGTCGGGACGAAATCGCCGGCGACCAGCGGGTGTCCCGTCAGCTGCGCCGCCGCGCCCGGCACGCTGTCGCCGTCTTGCGGGTCGGCGTTCTGGTCGCCACAGATGACGAAACGCCTGTCGGCGCCGAGGCCGCGGGTCCCGCCGGCGTCGTCGTAGATATAGCCGTCGCGCGCCGGGTCGATGTAGTCCGCCCACAGCCGGATCTCGTCGTGGTTGCGCCTGCCGTTGCGATCCTCGGCCCCATCGAAGGTCGGCGGGGTCGGATGGCTACCTAACAGGTGAACCACATGGCCGCCGACCTCGACGGGGATGTCCCAGTGGCTCTTCGAGGACAGGCGGAACACGTCGAGCTCGGCGTCGTTGTACCAGGACACGCCGGAGATCTCCGGCAGCAGCGCCCCTGGCATGTCGCGCCAGAGGAAGTTGGCCAGGGTGCGCACCTCGCCGGCGCGGATCGGGTATTTGGACAGCACCGCCATCGCGTACTGGCCCGGGAAGCGGCCGAACCCGAAGCAGTCGTTGGCGTACATAATGGAGCCGGGGGTCGCGTTGACGGAACCGCTGTTGTCGAAATCCAGGCCGGAGTGGACCCCCGTGTTCGGGGCGACGACGAAGCGGTGGGGGTAGCTCTGGGCCGGCTGGCCGCCCTGGGACACGGCGATGAAGTTGTCGTGCAGCGCCCCCAGGTTCGCCGCCGTGCCGTCGTGGTTCAGCTCGTTGATGAACAGGATGTCGGGCGCCACCCGCTGGATGATCTCGGCGATCTTCTTCGGGTCCCCGGACGCGGGGTCCGCCAGGGTCGCCGCCAGCGCGGTCTCGGAGTTCGGGCTCAGCGAGACGTTGAAAGTCGCCACCCGGACGTCCGGCGGCGCCGCGGTGGCGAGGGGCGCGAACACCGCAGATACAAGGAGGGCGCAGGTGCGGAGACCGTAGGGACGGGTGCTGGACACCATGGAGTATATCACATCCCCGGGGGCGAAATAAGCGATTCCCATTTCCCCCCGGCTAGGGCAGAATCGCGGCCTGCCTATGGAAACACCTCGCGAGCGGGTATCCGGCGGTACTTTCGAAATGGCCACCTTCCCCGGTTGGGTGATCGGCGCCGATAGCGATCCGCCCCCGGGGTCGGTCAGCGGTGCCCCGTCCGACCTCCTCCTGGTCGACCACCAGCTGTTCCCCGCCGCGGGCAGGCGCTACCTCCGCCAGGTCATGCGGCCCAACGATGCCGAAGGGGTCGAGGCGCTGGCGCAGGTAAGCCTGGAGTTCGACCCCGACACCGAACAACTCGCGGTCCACTCCGTCCGGGTCTGGCGCGATGGCGCCGCCACCGAGCGGGCCTCGGACGGGGCCTTCTCGCTCGTCGGGCACGGGACCGGCCCCGAGCGACGGCCCGGGTCGGCGCAGCTACCCCTCGACGACCTGCGTCCGGGCGACCTGGTGGACGTGGCCTACACCCGCACGGCCAGGCACCCACACCCCGACGGCCACTTCGACTGCACGGTCCCCATCGCCCCCCAAATCCCGGTCGCCCGCTGGTCGGCGTCGATCATCGCCCGCGACGGCACCGCGCTGCGCTGGCGCGGTGAACCCGATCCCGGCGACCCGGTCACCCACCCCGTCAAAGACGGTTGGACCCTGCACCGCTGGAGCCGCGACGGGGTGCCCGCCACCGAGACCGAACCGAACGTCCCGGGGTGGTACCCCCAGCCGGGGTCGTTACAAATCTCCGACTTCACATCCTGGTCCGAGGTCGTCGACAGGGCCCGCGAAGTCTGGGGCGACCCGCAGCCGCCCGCGGGGCTGCGCGAGATCGCGCGCCAGATCCTATCAGAAACTCAAAATGGCGACGCGACCGCCCGGGCGGACCGCGCGCTGGCCTTCGTACGCGACGAGATCCGCCCGACCGCCGCGGGCGGCGACC
>JANQMB010000339.1 GCA_028280355.1 Verrucomicrobiales bacterium | reverse complement strand
ACGGCTTCCCCATGGTCTCGAGGTCCCGCGGCGCCCCGCCGCTAGCCGCTCTCCGGGGACGCGCTCCCGGCGGGGGTCCGCGTGGCGCCCCCGCTGCGGTCCGGGGGGTGCGGCTCGTGCTTGCCGATGGCGACCGACAGCCACCGGAAATCCTCGGAGTGGTCGAGCATCACCTTGAGCAGCATCGTCAGCGGAACCGCCAGGAACATCCCCGCCAGCCCCCACAGCCAGCCCCAGAAAACCACCGACAACACGACCACCGAGGTGGAGATCCCGAAGCGGCGGCCGAGGAGCATCGGCTCGATGAAATTGCCCAGCACCATGTTGATCGCCAGGTAGCCCAGCAGCACCACCAGCGCGACGCCCGGGGTCTTGTCGACCAGCGCCAGGATGGTCGGCGGCACGCTGGCGATGATCGAACCGATGGCCGGGATGTAGTTGAAAGTGAACGCGACCATCCCCCACAACATCGCGAAGTTGAGCCCCAGCTTCCAGGTCAACAGGCCGGCGAGCAGGCCGGTCAGGGCGCTGATCAGGGTCTTGATGCCGAGGTACTTCTGGACGTCCTTGGCGGTGTTCGCGAAGCGCTCGAGGTCTGGGCCGCGGGCGGCGCGGATCGCCCCCATCTTCCTCGAGAAGCCGCCCGCCTCGGAGAGGAAGAAAATCATCACGATCAGGATGAAGGTGAAGTCTTTTAGGAACTCCGCCGCCCCGCCGAGGAAGTTCAGCACCGCCTCGTTCACGCCCGCCAGCACCTTCTCCGGGTCGATCTTCATCTCGTAGTCGAAGCTCTCCTCCACCCAGGTCTCGAACTCCGCGAACTTCCCTGTCATCTGAACCCTGTAGGCCGGGTACTTCGACTGGAACTCGGCGATCAGGTTCATCCCCACCAGGGCGATCGGGCTGAGGATGCCGATGTCGATCACCACCGTCAGGAGCACCGCCGGGAACCGCGGCACCCCGCGCGCCCGCAGCACGCGCAGGACCGGCAGGCTGATGACCGCAAGGAAGAACGCCAACATCACCGGCACCAGGAGCTCCGCGGCCAACTTCAGGCCACCGATGACGATCACGATGCAGGCCATCGCGAAGAGCATCCGCAACCCGCGCAGTCGGCTAGTGGTCGTATCGGCCATAACAGAAGATCATCCTGCCGATAGAACGCCGCGACAACGATATTCTTTCAGGCGACACCCAGGCCCCCGGCCGCGGGTGCGCGGCGCTAGCCCTCGAACCGATACCCGTGCTCGCGCACGGTGAGGATGTGCCGGGGGCGCCCGGGGTCGACCTCGACCTTCTTCCGCAGGCTGTTCACGAACCGGTCGATGCTGCGCCGCGTGACCATACAACCGTACCCCCAGACCGCGTTCATGATCTGCTCTCGGCTCAACGCCCGCCCCGGCCTGGACGCCAGGTAGACGAGCAGCTCGTATTCCTTGGGCGAGAGCGGCACGGCGCGCCCCGCCTCGTCACGCAGCTGCCGACCCGCCTGGTCGATCACCCAATCGCCGAACGCCAGCTCCGGCGGTCCGGAGGCGCCGGCCTGCGCGACCCTGCGCAGGAGCGCCTCGCTGCGGGCGAGCAGCTCGCGGACGCTGAACGGCTTGGTCAGGTAGTCATCTGCCCCCACTCCGAAGCCGAGCAACACGTCGGCCTCCTCGTCTTTCGCGGTGAGCATGATCGTCGGGACCTGCCTCCCCCCCTCCCTCAGGCGACGACAGACATCGAACCCGTTGATCCCCGGAAGCATGACATCGAGGACCAACAGGTCGGGGGCCGCCTCCATCGCCAGGCTCAGCCCCCGGGAACCCTCTCTGGCCACCCTGACCGAGTACCCGCTGGCCCGGTAGTTGTCCTCGAGCCCGCGCAACATCGCGGCGTCGTCCTCTACGATCAGCACGTTGCTCCTCATGGCGGTGTCGTCCGACCTACGCCGGCGCCCCCTTTCCCCTAGCCAGCGGGATGCTGAAACGGAAGATGCTGCCCCTGCCGCGACGCCCCTGCTGGCGGATCTCCCCGCCATGCGCGTTCACGATATGCCAAGCGATGCTCAAACCCAGGCCACACCCCCCACCCCTGCGGCTCAGTTTCGGATCCACCTGATAGAAGCTGTCGAATATCCGTCGCCGGTATTCCCTGGGCACACCGATACCGCGGTCCTTGACCAGGAAGTACGCGAACCGCCCAGAGCCGAAGTAGGCGATCTCGATATCCGGAGCCACCTCGGTGTACTTCACGGCGTTGTCGAGGAGGATCGACAGGACGCCCTCGAGCGACGTCCCCTCACCGATCACCAGAGGCCCATCGTCCGGGCCGTAACAGCGGATCCTGCCACCGCGCCCCTCGACCTTCGGCCTCGCCTCCTCGACCGCCGCACGCACCGCCCCGGCGGCGACCACAGGCGCCATGCGGAAGGTTTTGCGGTTGCGCTCCAGGCGCGCCAGGCTCAAGAAATCGGACAGGACGCGCCCCATGCGCCGGTTCTCCTCCATCAGCAGCGACAGGTACTCGCCCCGCACCTCCGCGTCCCCCACCCGCCCCTCCTGTAGCGTCTCGATCAGCACGCGCATCGATGACAGGGGGGTCTTCAGCTCGTGCGAGACCACGTTCAGGGCGTCGCTCTTGATCTCCTGGATCTTCAGCTGCCGGTTGAGCGTGACCGCCGCCCCCACCGCCGCGACCAGCACCCCGCCGGTGACCAGACCGGCGAGGGCGAGGTATTCACCGAGACCGGAGGCGTCCGCGCCGTCCACGGCGAGGGCGACCGTCCACCCCCCACCGTTACCCCACCCCCCCTGCACCCGGCGCTCGAGCACCTCTGACGCACCCGAGAAATCGTCGTCACCGGCCAGGAGGAGCCCATCACCACCGTAAATCGCGAACTGTGCGCCGGCCCCAAACAGCGCCCTCATCACCCGCTCCACCTCAGCCGGGGAGCCCCCGGGCGGGGCTGCCACCACCGCGCGCTCGAGCTGCTTCCGGTAGAGCGGCAGCAGGCCGGAAACCGACTCCCTCCGCATCAGCTCGTCGGCCTGCCCGATGAGCCGGACTAACAACACGGTGGGCACTAGCGGCAGGCAGAGCAACAGGAGCACCAATGCCCTGAGCTGCCCCGGGGCGATGGGGATATCGCGTTTCAACGCGTCGGGGGGGTTATCCAACTAAAACTGATCGTTCCATTTTAGTCAATTAGCAGTTTCCATGTTTTCGCCAGATCGCCCTATGGGGGCTCAGCCCTCTGGGTCAAGCAGCCTGGCGCGGGAACCCATGTAGCCCGACACCTCTAGGGCGTTTTGCCCCTCCTCGCCGAGCCGGGGCAGATAGCGGGCGTTGTCCTCCCCCTTCAGTCTTTCGGCCGCGGCGCTACCATCGACCCGCAGCACCACGGCTTTCTTCCCCTTCCTCAGCCCGCCGCGTTGCCCCGGCTCGCGCGTATAGGTCCCGCTACCGTCCGTCCCGTCGACGACCAGCGGCCACCAGGACTTCGACGAGGTGTCTAGCCCGCCCACATAGGAGAAGTGTACCTCGCCCGGGGAGCAGTAGGGGTCTTTGTTGTCGGCCTCCGCGCCCCAGGCGGACCCCCTCGCGGCGTAGACCCGCTCGTCGTCGATATAGTCGATCAGATCCCGGAAGGCGGCGTTCGAGCTGGTGATCGATTCCCCGAGGTCGTTCTCTTCGTACGGGAACAGCCCGCCACTGTCCATCGCATACCCGCGTAGGCCGATGCCGATCTGCCTGGCGTTCTGCATCCCCGCGCTGGCGTTCGCCATCTCCATGGCGGTGTTGATGCCGGGCACCGCCACCGCGGCGAGAACGGCGATGATGGTGATCACCGTCAACAGTTCGATCAATGTGAATGCGCGCGCGTGGGTGGTGGGGTCTAGTCGGTTCATGAAACAATCTCCAGTTGGGGTTCTCGTTTGGGTTACGAGACACCCTCGCGGGAGCTTGTTACCGTCGCGTTACCAACGTGTTCGGGTACCGTGAAACGGGTCGTGCGCCCCGCTCCTTAAACAGGGGCAAACCCCACCCCCCTATCGGTCGCAAGCGAGCTTCGAAAAATACCGCCTTTCTAGGAAGCTCGCTTGCGAGCGATCCGGGCGGTTTCCGGGCACCCCAAAAATACGAATGGCGGGGATGGCGCGAATAGGGCAATGCGCCCCTCGGAAGAGACCCTACTAGCGCCGGCGCCGGCGCAGGACGACAACAGCGCCCGACACCACCAGCGCCCCAACCCCCGGCTCCGGGATCACGGGCGGCAGCACAGAGCCGGTCTCGGTGATGTTGTAGATACCGATGGCCTGCGAGTCGCGATCGGGGGAGCTCACCACCCCGGCGTCGGCGTTGATGTACTCGACCTCGATCTCGCGGATGTCGGCGGCGTCAAAGAACACCGTCAGGTTTCCGTCAGTCGAGTTCGAGCCCGCCTGCGCGTCGGGCAGCGAGCTCCAGGTATCGGCGCCGGTCTGTGCCACCACGTTGGTGTTAGTGATGATCGCCCGGGTCGGGGTCAAGACCTGGCCGCTGCCGTCGATCGCCGTCACCCGCACCTGGTCCGTATAGTTCCGGCCATTGGACACCGAACTGTCGATGTCCCAGATCGCGACGCTGGCGCCATCGAGCCCCTGGTTGAAGCGGAACCGGTGCCGGCTGCCGTTGCCGATCCCAGCGTTCTGGTAGACATCGAGATAGTGGTCGGGTGCCCCCCCGGTACCATTAAAGGGCGGAAACCCGCCACCTCCGTTGGCGGCGTTCTCCAGGGAGGGGGTCCCGAACAGGAAACTCGCCCGCGGGGTCGAGTTGTCATAGCGCACCCAGTTGTTGCGATAGCGAACCTGGACACCATCCGAATTCGTGAAACTCTGCCAGTTGCGGCGACCGTCGATAAAGGTCGGCTCCCACTCCGTCCAATCGAGAACCACCGCCGCATCCAAGGTCATCACGCTCATCCACAACAGGATGGCCGAGCCGATCAGCCTCGAAAATACAGTGGTCTCCTCTCTCATACCCTGAATATTTATTATAATATTCATATTTTCAAGATTAATTATGACTAAAGTCCGATAATTTGTGACTATTGACTATCAATCTTTCCTGCGAATCCTCATCCCACCGGTTTGCCTCTCCCCTTAACTCGCTGATTATCAACGAAAACCTTAATCGCCTTCTGCCTTACCCTACCCCAGCCCCTCAGTACGCGATCTCCCCTCATCGGGTCGGCGCCCCTGCGACAGGCGAGTTGGAGCGATCCCTTCGGTCAGGAACCGAGAAACCGTGAACTCGCGATCCCGCTCACCCCGGGCTGGCAGACGAATAACCGTCCTGCGAGCGGCTCCTCCTCGTCATCGAGCCCGACCCGGGCGGTGGTGACAAACAGTTGGTCGAGGTGTTCACCCCCAAAGGCACAGGAGGTGACCTTGCTGGCGGGGAAATCGATCTGTTGGAGAACCCTGCCGTCGGCCGGGTGGATCCTCAGGAGCTTTGCACCGCCCCAGAACGCGACCCACAGGCACCCCTCCTCGTCCACCGCCATCCCATCCGGGAAGCCGTCGGTCTCCCCGAACACGGCCAACACGCGACGCCCGCCGATCTCCCCCGAAGCCATGTCGAAATCGTATGCCCAGACGCGCCGCGTGGGGCTGTCGATATAATACATCCGATCTCCCGCCGGCGACCAGCCCAGCCCGTTCGACACGGTGACACCCCGCTGCATAGCCGCGATCGCACCGCCATCAGACACCCTATAGAGACAACCCAGCGGCTCCTCCTCCCGGCGGTCCATCGTGCCGACCCAGAGACGTCCCGCCGGATCGCACTTCCCGTCGTTGAAACGCAGGCGGGGGTCGTCCTCGAGCTCGCAGAGAGATTCGAGCCCCCCTCCGCCCGGCGGGATACGGAGCAGGCGGTGTTCCACCGCGGCGAGGAGGCTCCCTGACTGGTCGACCACCACGCAGCCAGGGTGTCCCGGGACGGCGATGGTTCCCCCCGAGCCGCCCTCGGGGTCGGTGAGGTGTAGGCGGTCTGATTTGATATCGACCCACAACAGTTTGCGCATCGCCGCGTCCCACACCGGCCCCTCCCCAAGGGTCGCCCGAATAGACCCCACCGGCCGGACGACGATATCGGAGCGTCCTCGCATCGGAACCCTTCGCTAACGGAGCCAGAACGCCCGCCCGGTGAGGTGGGCGACCGCGGCGGCGATGGCGATGGCCGCGATGAGGATGAAGACGACCGGCAGGCAACTCGACCTCCCACTGCGCCCGGCCCCGTCCTCCTCCAGCAGTTCGCCCACCTCCACCGGCCGCACCGGTCGGGGTGCCCCCTCCTCGGGGATGGCGTCATAGCCGGGGTCCGCTGGCGGCTGCTGCGCCAGTTCCACCTGGCGGGCGATCGGGTTCGCGAACTCCCCGCCCCCATCCCGTTCGTCGTCATCGGCGACGACTCCCATCGCTGCCGCGATCGGCCCGACCACCGGCAATTCGGATTCGTCCCCCTCCCCATCTTCGAGCGCCGGTAGAGTCTCGTCGATATCGTCGATGCCCTCGGTGTCCTCGCCATCTCCACGACCATCCGCGACGGCGCCGTCCACTTCCTCGGCCGGTGGGGCATCCCCCCCCTCCATGGCACCTCCGTCCGCATCCTGGCCTCCGCAGACGCCCCGCAGGCTCTCTACCAGTTCCCCTGCCTGGTAATGCAACCCCCGGTTGCAGAGGTTGAAATACCACGCGAACACCACCGCGACCGGCAACGGCTCCCCCCTCTCCGCGGCCGCCAGGACGTCCTCCGCACCGTCCGGAATCCTCCCGTCGCCGCGCTCGGTGAGCGAGAGCATGGTCGGGTGGTTGCGGATCCGCACGTTGAAATCTGGCCAACGGGTGACCGACACATCGCCCGCCAACATCTCTGCGTCCGCCTCCGCCAGGCCGGCGAACTCGATCACCACATCCTCGACGTGCAGGGGCCGCGCCCTGACACCCGAGGCCGAGAGCTCCGCCATCGCGCCTGCGACGGCGTCGAGGAGCGCCACCAGCTGTGGCGGCCGCCGCGCCGGCCGCGCCGCGATCCAGTCGCCCAGGTGGAAGCCGGGTTCGAGCGGCTCCGCCAGCAGGCGGAAGTCCTCGTGCTTCCAAAACGCCCCCACCGGGACCTCGGCCTCCAGCTCCGGGTTGTCGAACACGTCTAGCATGCGTTCGGACACCATGCGCTCGGGGGGCAAAACGACGACCCGCAGCCGCCGGCCGGCCTCGGTGTCCGCGACCACGCTCTCGTATGGGGACGCCCCACCGGCCCGCCGCACGGGCCGGTAGCGCTCCGGCAGCACGTGCTCCGGCCGGGCGTGGCGGAACAGCTCCCGCTCCAACAACAGCCGCGGCCGCACCACCCCGGCCACTTCCACCGATCCCGCGCCGGCGCGGGATCGGTGATCGCGCAGCACGTCCACCGCCCGGGCAGCCGAATCCAGACCCTCTAGCGCCCGGCAGAGCGGCTCGATCTCGGGAGGGTAGACCGGCTCGTCCCCATGGCGCTGGTAGTTGCAGAGCCCCCTCAGGAGCCCCACGAACTCGTCGCCGAGGGAGGGCTCTCGCCCCGGCCCGGTGATCCCGTAATCCACGATCTTCACGCCCGGGCTGTCCAGCCCGGAGGGCACGATCCGGGCGTTGTCGAACCGGGGTCGCAACCCGGCCGCCTCGAGCCCGACGCCCCCCTCAGCGAGCTCCAACAGCCAGCCGTAGACGACCTCAGGCGCCACCGAGTCAGTCCGCGCGGCATACTCGACCAGGGGCTCGCCATCGATGAGGTCGCTGGCGTAGAAGCACACCTCGGCCTCGCTGCCGTAGTCGACGATCGGCGCGACGGCGGGGTGGGACAGCGATGCGACCGCCGCCGCATGGTCGAGGAAACGCCCGCAGTCGCCCTCACCCAGGGCGGTGATCTCCACGAAGCGGCCGCGGCTCGTATCGAAACCGAGACAGACCACCAGCGCCCCGTCCCTCGCCAGTTCGAGCGGTGTCCCGTCCCCGCGTTCGGCGATCTCGTAGGTGCGAAAGTGGTTCAACTCCGCCATATGCTAGAGACGGCCGCCCCTCCTGACCCGATCTGGGCCATCCGGAACCGCGCCGCGAGATGCGATTCTATCACCCCGCCGCAACCTTGTCTATAACCCGTCCCCGCGCCGCGGCGGCGGGCGGCATCGGGATCCGCGACGGGGGGGTCACTCGAGCTCGATGCTCGCCGGGGGCTTGGTCGAGACGTCGTAGAACACCCGGTTGATCCCGGCCACGCTATTAAGCAACTCGTTAGAGATCTTGCGCAGGAGCTCGGGCGGCAGCTCCACCCAGTCGGCCGTCATCGCGTCCTCGGAGACCACCGCGCGCAGCGCCAGCGCCCACTCGTACGACCGCTCGTCGCCTTTGACGCCCACCGTCTTGATCGGCAACAGGCCGCAATACGCCTGCCACACCTTGTCGTACCAACCGCTCTCCTTGAGGTGTCTGATGAAAATCGCGTCGGCCTCGCGGACGATGTCCAGCTTCTCGGCCGTCACCTCCCCCGGCACGCGGACGCCGAGCCCCGGCCCGGGGAACGGGTGGCGGTAGAGGATCTCGTGGGGGATCCCGAAGCTCTCGCCCAGCTCCCTCACCTCGTCTTTGAACAGCTCCGCCAGCGGCTCGATCACCTTCCCCTGGGCCTGCAGGTCGAGTATCCGCTGCACGCGGTTGTGATGGGTCTTGATGGTCGACGCGTCCGAGCCGCTGGTCGCGCTCTCGATCACGTCCGGGTAGAGCGTCCCCTGGGCGAGCAACTCCACCTCGTCGGCCGCCTCGAAGAAGACATCGACGAACAGGTCGCCGATCCGCCGGCGCTTCTCCTCCGGCTCGTCGACCCCGGCGATCGCCGCCAGGAAACGCGCCCCCGCATCGACGACCTCGATGTCGATCCCCAGCTCCCCGAACTGCGCGCGCACCTCGGCCGTCTCCCCCTTCCGCATGAGGCCGTTGTCGATGTAGATCGGCCGCAACTTGACTCCCGCCTCATGGAGCAGCACCGCCAGCACGGTCGAATCGACCCCCCCGGAGACACCGCAGACGACCTCGCGCCCGGCCACCTCCTCGCGCACGCCCTCGATCAGCTGCTCCTTGAAGGAGTCCATCCGGAAACGCGGCTCGTCGTCCACCAGCCGCAGGTAGTTCTGGATCACGGTGTTGCCCTCTTCGCTGTGGGTCACCTCGGGGTGGAACTGGATCCCGTAGCAGCTCTCGCTCAGGCGGATCGCCACGGGGACCCCCTCCTCGTTGCGCCCGACCACCTCGGCCCCCTCCGGCAGCTCGGTGCAGGTGTCCGAGTGGCTCATCCAGATGCGGGAAGATTCGCTCATCCCCTCGAACAGAACCGAACCCGGCTCCGGCCTCAGCTGCGCAGGCCCATACTCCCGCGTCGTCCCGGGCTCCACCTTGCCGCCGTGCTTCTTGTTCAAGAGCTGCATCCCATAACAGACCCCCAACACCGGCACCCCAAGGGACTCGACGAACGGGAGGTCGAGATCCGGGGCGTCCGGATCCGAGACACTGCGCGGCCCCCCGGACAGCACGATGCCCCGCGGCGCGCCGATCTGTCGCAGCTCCCCGGGCAGGAACAGTTTCGCGAAGTAACCCGCCTCGCGCAGGCGTCGCACGATCAGCTGCGTGTATTGCGAGCCGAAATCGATCACAGCAATTTGCGGAGAAATATCCATAACGTTTTTATATCCAGCCCTTTGGAGACCTTCGGTCCTCGGCGAGACCGCGCTAGTCGATGGACTGGTAGTTGATGGGCTCCTCGGTGACGACGATGTCGTGCGGGTGGCTCTCCTTGAGCCCACCGCTAGTGATACGGGTGAACTCCGCCTTGCTCCGCAACTCGTCGAGGTTGGCGGCCCCGACATACCCCATGCCGGAGCGCAGGCCGCCGACCAGCTGGAAAATCATATCGCTTAAACGCCCCCGGTAAGGGACCCGCGCCTCGACCCCTTCGGCCACCAGCTTGCCGGAGGCGTTCTGACCGTAGCGGTCGCTGGAACCTCGGCGCATCGCCTTCACGGAACCCATACCCCGATACTCTTTGAAGGTCCTCCCCTGCCAGTTGACGATCGCCCCGGGCGACTCGCGCGTGCCGGCCAACAGGGAACCCAACATCACCAGGTCGGCGCCCGCCGCCAGCGCCTTGACGATGTCCCCCGAGTAACGGATGCCCCCGTCGGCGATCACCGTCACCCCGCGCTGACGGCAGTAGGAGGCGACGTTCTGCACAGCGGTGAACTGCGGCATGCCGACCCCGGAGATCACCCGGGTGGTGCAGATCGAGCCGGGGCCGACCCCGACCTTCACCGCCTTGACCCCGGCCTCGACGAGATCCCTCGCCCCATCGGCCGTCACCACGTTGCCGGCGACGATCGGGGTATCGGGGAACGACGACACCAGATCGGCGACGACCTTCAGAACCCGGGTGGTATGCCCGGTCGCCGCATCGATGAAGAGGCCGTCGGCCCCCGCCTCGACCAGCGCCGAGGCGCGCTCGCGGGAGTCACCGCCGACGCCGACCGCGGCGCCGACCCGCAGCTGGCCGTTGTCGTCCTTGCAGGCGTGGGTATAGCGCTGGCGGATCTCGATATCTTTGGTCGTCATCATCCCCGCCAACTTGCCCTCCTCGTCGACCAGTGGGAGCTTCTCGAGCCGGTTGGCATAGAGGATCTGCCGGACCTCCTCCTGCGAGGCACCCTTGGGGGCGGAGACCAGACGCGACTTCGGCGTCATCATGTCGGCGACCCGCGTGGCGCCGTCCTCCACATACCAGATGTCCCGGTTGGTCACCATCCCGACCAGCGCCCCCTCCCCATCGACGACCGGGAACCCCGAGACGCCGTGCTCCTCCATCACCTCGTGCAGCTCGCTGAGGGTCGTCTCCTCGCCCACCGTGATCGGGTTCTGGATCACCGTGTTCTCCGACCGCTTCACCTTGGCCACGTAGCTCGCCTGCTCCTCGATCGGACAGTTGCGATGGATCACACCAATCCCCCCCTCGCGCGCCAACGCCGTGGCCAGCTCCGCCTCGGTTACGGTGTCCATCGCCGAGGACAGAATCGGGATATTTAGGCCGATCTCGGAAGTCAGGGCAGACGAAATATCAGCGTCTGTGGGCAGGTGCGCGCTCTTCTTCGGGACGAGAAGAACGTCGTCGAAACTGAGACCTAGCTTAAAGTCCGCTTCCATGCGCAATCATGGGCGCAACGCCCCATCGCGCAAGCACTTTGCGCCCCGGGCAAAATATTTAAAAACTATCGAGATCCCCCACCCCTCATCCCAACCTCAGGGGGATCTGTCGCCCGCCAGGCCACCCTCCAGGGCGCTGTCAGCTACCTGGCAAAAAAGACAGGTACGTCACGGGAAATTTGCCGGACATTTCCCTTTGTGTCCAATTCGTCACATTCGCGGAGCGGTTTCTGCTGGAATTCTGACGATTTAGTCACTTTGGTGGCCGTTGTCTACTTGATTGCTTAAGTAAGCTACAATATCAATAACCATGAAGAAACCAACAACCTTCATCAACGCGGTTCTCGCCGGAGCGGTGCTAGGCTTTTTGCCTGGCGCTTCGATGGCTGGGGACGAAACGGGCACGGTCTCTGCCAAGGGCGTCCAGGCGCCCATCGAAGACGAACCCAGCATCTATGATCGGATCTGGGCTCTGCCGACCCTCTACAAGAACCCGGACAATTTCTGGCTCCAGGAGCTCAAGCTGGTCGGCCGCTACCACGGCCAGTACGCCATCGTCGATTCCGACCGCGGGCGCGGTTATATCTGGGAGAACCGCCGGCAGCGGATCGGCGCCAGCGTCAAGTTCGCGGACATCTTCAAGCTCTACGGGCAGATCGACATCAACAACCGCTGGAACCCCTTCTACCGGAACATCGATGTCGCCTACCTCGAGGTGAAGCCCAGCGACGCCTTCAAGATCCAGGTCGGTAAGATCAAGCCCAAGTGGAGCGAATACGCTATCTCCTCGAAGTACATCAAGGCCTTCGAGCGGGCGAACCTGGTCAACCAGGTGCGCGCCTTCAAGTCCTCGGGCATCAGTGCCTCGGGCGACATCGGCAAGTGGAGCTACTACGCGGCGATGACCTCCGACCAGCTCGACGCCGAGTTCGCGACCTTGAACGAGGGGCTCTACTTCATCGGCAGCCTGGGGTATGACCTCTCCGAGGATCTGCCGTTCGAGAAGGCGGCCGCCCGCCTGGACTACCTGCACCACACCGAGCGCACGACCTTCCGCGAGCCCTACAAACACGCCTTCTCCGCCAACTTCACCGCCGAGGACGGCCCTGTGGGGCTCTACACTGACCTCATCTACGCCAACGGCTACGACAACGACGCCTGGGGCCTGGTGTTCATGCCGACATACGACCTCATCGAGGACAAGCTGGAGTTCGTCTTCCGCTACCACTACGCCCACGGGGAGAACGACAGCATGCGGCAGGCGGGTCGCTACGAGCGCCTGCCCGGCGGCCTCGAAGACCGCGGTTTCGGCGAGGACTACCACTCCTTCTATGCCGGGTTGAACTACTTCATCTACGGCCAGAAGCTGAAGTTGATGACCGGTGTCGAGTACGCCACCCTCGACGATAGCGCCGGCGACGGCGGCGGCTACAACGGCTGGACCTGGTTCAGCGGCGTCCGCCTGTTCTTCTAAGGTGAGACCGATCATCTTGTAGATCTCTCTTAGGCTACAAGGTTGTTACTGGGGCGCGGCCGGCGGAGACGCCGGCCGCGTCTTTTTCTGTACACACCAACCGCGGCGGCGACGGAACCGGCGGGAAGGTGTCGGAAACGCCACACAGGTAACGAGAGCGTTGCATGGATCCCTTTGTGGCGCCGGACCCCGGGGGGGAATCTCCGAACCCGCGCGTTTTTGCCCATATCCGAGACCCGCCCCCACGGGCCGGTTCGCCAGGCAGGCAGCCCGATGCACGCACCAGCCCTCCAGATGCCACAAATCGATTTCATCGGCACCGGGAACTCGTTCGGGATCCCCGCCTTTGGCTGCGAGTGCAAGGTCTGCAGAGCGGCGGGAATCAACCTCGAGCGGCGCCGCACCCCCCCGTGCACGGTCATCACCACTGGGGAGAGCGCCCTGATCCTGGACGCCGGCGACCTCTCCCTGAGCCAGACGCTCACCCGCTACCGGGCGGTGGGCATCCTCGTCAGCCATTTCCACGCGGGTCATATCTACGGCCTGCTGTCCCTCTCCACCGGCGAGTCGCGCGCCCTCCGGATCGTCGGTCCCCCGGACCACGGGGACTACCCGGAACTGCGGACGCGGAACCCCGGGGTGGCCTACTCCGACGCGCTACCGATGCGCACGATCCAGCTCGGCGAGTTCTCGGTGACCCCCGTGCTGCTCAACCACGGACCGATCACCTACGGCTTCTGTATCGAGATCCGCGGGCAGAAAATCGGCTACCTGTGCGACACCTGCGAGCTCCCGCCCCAGACCCAGGAATACGTCGCCAACTGGGAGCCCGATGTGTTGATCATCGACTGCAACCAGCCGCCCGAACGCCCCTGCCCAAGCCACAACACGCCCCATCAGGCGTTCCAGATCCACCGCGACTGCCGCGCCCGCCGCAGCTTTCTCTACCACATCAGCTGCGCGACCGACAGGTGGCTCGACGGGAACATCGATCAGCTACCGACCGGCGTCGAGATCGCCCGCGACGGCATGGTCCTCCATCTCACCTCCCAGCGCGCCGCCGAGGCCAAGTCGGTCTAGCGCCCGACGGGTCGCCCGCGGCCGAAATGTGACGGGGGCCGTCACATACGTGACGATAGCGTCACACGCATCGCTTGGCGACCGCCGCACTCCCGCCGCCATCTTCCCGACATCGGTGGTCGGAAGAAAACGGCCACAACAAACCAAACTCGAAAACACGTAACTGAGACTACCGATGAAAGCCATCAAGCCCTCATTAATCGCCCTCTCCCTATCCTTCGCTGGAACCAACTACGCCGCCGCCCAGACCGTGAAGGTCGATCCCGAGATCCCCTCCTACAAGCCGACGACCGGCGTTACCGGGAACCTCAACTCGGTCGGATCCGACACCCTCAACAACCTCATGGCGCTTTGGACGGAGGGCTTCAAGAAAGCCTACCCCTCCGTCGTGACCCAGGTCGAGGGCAAGGGCTCCTCGACCGCCCCCCCGGCCCTGATCGAGGGCACTGCCCAACTCGGCCCAATGAGCCGTGAGATGAAGGCGACCGAGATCGACGAGTTCGAAAAGAAGTTCGGCTACAAGCCGACCGCCATCCCGGTGGCGATCGACGCCCTCGCCTTCTATGTCCACAAGGACAACCCGATCGAAGGCCTGTCGCTAAAGCAGCTCGACTCGGTCTTCTCCAGCACCTACAAGCGCGGCGGCAAGCCGATCGCCACCTGGGGGGAGGCCGGCCTCGACAAGTGGGGCGGCAAGACGATGTCGCTCTACGGCCGCAAC
This sequence comes from Verrucomicrobiales bacterium, assembly GCA_028280355.1. GTDB lineage: Bacteria > Verrucomicrobiota > Verrucomicrobiia > Verrucomicrobiales > DEV007 > JANQMB01. Next base: position 2,151 of record JANQMB010000339.1, on the reverse strand, counting down.
AGCGCCTCCGGCACCTACGGCTTCGTGAAGAAGATCGTCCTGCAGAAGGGCGACTATAAAGCGACGGTGAAAGAGCAGCCCGGGTCCTCTGCCGTCGTGCAGGGTGTCGCGACCGACCTCGCCGGGATCGGGTATTCGGGGATCGGTTACAGGACCTCCGGTGTGCGCGCCCTCCCGCTCAGCGAGACCGGCGGCAAGTACTTCGAGCCCAACGTGGAGAACTGCCTGAGCGGCGACTACCCGCTCGCCCGCTTCCTCTTGCTCTACGTCAACAAGAAGCCGGGGCAGCCCCTCGACAAGCTCACCCAGGAGTTCATCAACTACGTCCTCTCCAAGGAGGGCCAGGAGATCGTCGTCAAAGACAAATACTTCCCGCTTCCGGCAGAGGTCGTGAAGAAGCACACCGCCACCAAGTAGGCTGCCGCCAACCCACCCAACTCTAGAGGCGCGGCCCGGCATTCGTGTTCGGGTCGCGCCTTTCTCCAAAATAGAGGGACCTGCCACCCCGACGTGAACGCGAGCCCGCCCCAACCAGACCGTTTCCGCCCCTCGCGGAGCGTGCTGGCCATCGACCGGTTCATGACCCGCTTTATCAAGGTGGGCGGGATCGGGATCATCGCCGCGGTGCTCGGCATGCTGGTCTTCATCGCCGCCAAGGTGCTGCCGCTGTTCTCGGGGGCGGAGCTCGAACCGGCGGCAACCAAGGAGACGGACTCCGGATCCCCCCCCCTGGCGCTGGGGATCGACGAGTGGGGCGAACTCCCCTTCGTGGTCTCCTCCGACGGGGTGTTCCGCTTCTACGACGGCAAAGGTGTCACCGAGAAGTCCGTGCCGCTGGGGGGCGATGGGCAGGCGACCGTCGTCGCGGCCTCCTACGATGCCGTGGCGGGGTTCGCGATGCTCGCCCTGTCGTCGGGCGAAGCGCTCCCTGTCGAAGTCAAGTATGAGCGGCCGCTCGGCGATGACGGCCAGGTGGGGGCCGTCCAGGTCCAGATCGATGCCGGAGAGCCGATCGATCTCGGGCTCGGCACAGCGACCGTCGACCTGCTGGCGTTCAGCGAATCGGAGGAGGCCAGGCTGATCGCCGCCACCGCGCTGGACTCGGGGGACGCCGTTCTCAAAGTCCACCGCTACACCCGAAAACGGAGCCTCCTCGGCGAGGGCAAGCTCACCCTGAGCGCCAGCGACGATCTCTCACATCTGCTCGACGGCGCACCCCGCCACCTCCTGGTCAACGGCAAGGGTGACTCGGTGATCATCGGCACGGGTTCGGGGGAGATCCTCTACCTGTTCGCCAGCGGCGACGACGATTTCGAAATCCGCCAGCGTTTCCGCCCGTTCCCCGAGGCCGGCCTCGCGCGGGCCGATTACCTGCTCGGGGACTCTTCCCTGTCGCTGGCATCCACCGACGGCGAGAACCGGATATACAGCCTCTTCCGCCCCGGTGGCGAGGGGCAACGGGTGTTCGGCGAGACGAAGATCCTCCCCGACCTCCCCTCCGCGGCGACCAGCTTCGCGCGCAGCCACCGCAACCGCTCCTTCCTCCTCGCAGCCGGAGACACACTCTCCCTCCGCCACGCGACGTCGGGCGACATCCGCTGGGAGGGCGGGATCGAAGTCGAGCCCAACTTCCTCGCCATCAGCAAGAAGCACGACCGGATCGCCGCCCTGGCCCGGGGTGGTGACCTCCTGCTCCTCGACCTCGACGACCCCCACCCCGAGGCCGGGATGAGGGCGTTTTTCGGCAAGATCTGGTATGAGGACGCGCCCGCCCCCAGCTACTCGTGGCAGTCGACCGGAGGCAGCGACGAGTTCGAGCCCAAGCTCTCCCTGATCCCCCTCATCCACGGTACCCTGAAGGGGACCTTCTACGCGATGCTCTTCGCGTTCCCCGTCGCACTGCTCGCCGCGATCTACACCTCGCAGTTCCTCCACCCCGACCTCAAGGCGGTCGTGAAACCGGTCATGGAGATCATGGCCTCACTCCCATCGGTGGTGCTCGGCTTCCTCGGGGCGTTGTGGCTTGCCCCCCGCATCGAGACGCACACCGTGTCGATCGCCCTCGTCGTCGTCTTCGTGCCCCTCTCCGCCTTCCTCCTCGGCTGGGGCTGGAGCCGCCTGCCGAGGAGGAAGGCGGAGAGGGGCACGAAG
>JANQMB010000301.1 GCA_028280355.1 Verrucomicrobiales bacterium | reverse complement strand
CGGCAAAGAGCACCCGCAGCCGAGACGTCGTCCGCCTGACCAAGGACTGCCGGCGGATACGCCCCTCCCGCTGGAGGCGCGATTCCACAGCGCGCTGGTTCAAGGCCATCCAGAGAGCCGACGATTGGGTGACGGTAGGAATCCTGCCCCGCGAAACCAGGCGGGGCTCCCTCGCCCCAACCACTTCGGACCTTCTGCTGCTCGTTGCTGCCATCTCTATGCCTTCTTCGTCGCAGGTGACGATTGACCTGCCTCAGTATTCAAACACCCCGGGTTTCCACTCCCGCTGGAGATGGTAATTGGGGATTTCTTGCATATCTATGACCAGAATTTGTCAAATTTCACCATTTTTATACAATTTCAATAATATTTGAAGTTAACACCCTTTGATAAGCAACAGATCTGAGCCTGGCTCTCAGGCGGTGTTTGCTCGCTATTTTGGGGTGGAAGCCCTTGCGTCATCAGTGTTTTCAAACAACCATACCCCCCCATCGACGGGACAGGTGCCAGAGCGGTTGAATGGGCACGCCTGGAAAGCGTGTGTGCCAGAAATGGTACCGTGGGTTCGAATCCCACCCTGTCCGCCATTTCCCCTACCCGGAGGGTGGGGGAACATCGGGGTGCGATTTAGACGTTCCCGGGTTCGACTCGGAGGACGCAGGCCGTAGAGAGCCTGAGCAACGCGAAGGATAATCCCACCCTGTCCGCCATTTTGCTCCCCCCGCAAGGGGGGAAGCACAAAAAATCGAACCGGGTGGGGTTCGAACGAAGTTCGACTCGAAGCGAAGACTGGGAGCAAAGCGGACAGAGCCCGCGCTTGCCGCGGGATAAAGCCCCGAGCCTAGCGAGGGGATAATCCCACCCCGCGCGGGACAAGAAGGCGCACCCCCATTTTCAGCAATTAGCGCGCTCCAAACGGCTTCCTCATCCCACCCTGTCCGCCATTTCCCCTACCCGGAGGGTGGGGAACATCGGCCTGGGCAACATCTACTACTCGGTGGACGGTGCGGGGATCGGCGCCGACATCTTCCGCAGCGCTCAAACCCACGCCTTCACGGCCTCTGGCGTCAGCTACGCGAGCGCGTCGGCGCTGGGCCTGCAGTCCACCGACCAGATCACCGGCCTGACCGTGGTCGACCGAGATGGCGACGCCAACACCTTCTCTCCGGGCTCCGGCGATGCGGTCGTCTTCTCCCTCGGGTCGGGTTCGCCCTCGCTCTCATCGATCTCGATCACCCGCCCGCTAAACGGCAACCTGGCGCTACCCGCCGATGTTTTCGTCGCCGACGCCTCCGGTCTCAGCGTCCTCATCCGCGCCGAAGACATCGGCCTCCGCACCTGGACCAATTCTGACGCCCTCGACGGGCTGAGCCTCGAGTTCGAATTGGTCCCCGAGCCGGGCGCCACCCTTCTCCTTCTCCTGGGCGGGGTGGCGCTCGGGCTGCGCCGGGCCCGATCCTGACCACGCGTCGAGACCTCGGCGCAGTGCCGTCCGTCCGCTACCTCTCTCTCCTAACAGAGCAACTAAGGCATTCCCTTCGCCTCCGACCAACAGCTTCATCAGGGCGAAGCGCGAACAGGGCCCCGACGGAAGCCACCCATCGGGATGCCCACGCCGATCGCTCACAGCGCCTCCACTTCGGTGAATTACGCCCCGCCAGCCCCACCCGCTCCGTCATGGAGCCAAGTCCATAACTCTGGCTTACGGGATGGGAGCTCCAGTTCGAACTCGCCCCCCTTTCCCCCTGGCCGCACCTCCGACTCCTCCCCCCTTCCGGCGATCCGGATCTTGGCCCGGGAGCCGACCGCAGGACGGTCGGCCTCGGTGGTAAAGCGTGTGTGCCAGGAATGGTACCGCGGGTTCGATTCGCAACGAGCCTTAGCGAGCGAAAAAAGCCTCGAGCTCAGCGAAGGAGAACTCTATCCCACAGGATAATCCCACCCCGTCCGCCATTTGGACGACACCAGGCTCTTGAGATCCCCTCACGTCTGAATTTCCTGCATTTTGCGAATCTGCTTCAGGATCATCCTCTTTGGTGTGAATGGGATCGATTTCATCATCAGGCCTTGAGCGAATGTGAGGCCTGAGACGACGTCAAGTTTCCCCGCCATCATCGCATCGTAGCCGTCCTGGGCCACCGAACGGGCGGACGCCGTATCCTTGAAGAGGTCGGTCTTGTCCATGCCAGAGGTCGCCGCGAACTCGGTCTCAGTAGCACCAGGCATAAGGGCGGTAACGGTTACTTGGGTGCCGGCAAGCTCCCCAGCGATCCCATAGCTGAAAGCGGTCACGAAGTGTTTCGTCGCAAAGTAGACGGACTGCATCGGACCACCTGGCGGCAGGCTGGCGGTGGACGAGACGTTGAGGATGCGACCGCGATCGCGTCTGACCATCTCCGGAAGGAACAGGTGGCAAAGCGCGGCGAGCGTTACGACGTTGAGCTGGATCATTGCCAGCTCTTCGTCCCAGCTACGCTCGTGGAACAGCCCGTGGCCACCGAAGCCAGCGTTGTTGATGAGGTATTCGATCTCGATCCCCGCCTCTTTGACCGCGCCGAAGATCTCCTGAGCCGCCTGCGGCCGGGTGAGATCTTTCGCGATGACCGTGACCCGGATGGAGTGGCTATCCTCCAGTTCCTTCTTTAGCTGTTCGAGCTTGTCCTCGCTGCGCGCGACGATGACGAGATCCCCGCCTTCCTTCGCGTGGATCCGTGCGAGCTCCCTGCCAATACCGCTCGAGGCTCCGGTGATGAGTGCTGTTTTGTCTTTCATGATCGTGATCTGATTCAGGTGAGGCGACCAATTTAAGTTACCATCGGTAATCAAATAAAATACCACTGGTAACTTGTCAAGCTGGGTGTTAGTTTTTCTTGAGAGACGCATGAGCAACCCTCAACAGACCTGGCAGCGGGCGCGGCGCCCCGAACAGAAGGAACTGCGCCGCGCGGCGATCCTCGAGGCGGCGGCGAAACTCCTGGATGCGGAGGGCATCGACGGCACCGGACTCAACGCGATCGGGCGGGAGACCGGGATGTCCAAACCGAACCTCTACCGGTATTTCGAAAGCCGGGAGGCGATCCTATTGCAGTTGCTCCTCGAGGAACACGAAGCCTGGGGCCGTGCCTTCCAGCGCAGGCTCAAGCCGCTGCGCGGATCCAGCGATGCCGATGCCATCGCCAAAGCTTTCTCCAAGAGCATCTCGGGGAGGCGGAACTACTGTGTTCTTATCGGTGCCCTCGCCACCGTCCTCGAACACAACGTCGGCGGCGACACCGTCCGGGAATTCAAGAGGCAGCTCCACGAAGAGAACAAGCGCGTGGTGTCTTGTTTCCAGGTGGCGCTGCCCTCCCTGACGCAAGAGGAGGCCTACGCCACCATCGCGATGCTGTTGATGGCCGCCAGTGGCATGTGGCCCCACTGCCACCCGGCCGCTGTCGTAGAGGGGGTCCTCGAGGAGCCGGAGTTCGCTCCGATGAAATTCGATTTCGAAGCGCTGGTTCGAGATCACGCAGCCTTGGTGCTCCGCGGACGCCTCCCGTGACCCCCCAGTCGTCCGGCCGGCGGCCTCATCGAGACCGCCCTACCCCCCGGGACCCATCACGATTGGTCAGCGATATACAGCACGGCATCCCCGCTCTCGGGCAAGTCGTCTTCGAGGTGCCACTTCATCAGCGCGGGGTAGGCCGACAACGGCCTCACGCGGATGGTGATCTCCGACCCGAGGGGACGCGCGGGCAACCGCCGGCCGTTGAGCAGCGACGTGGTCGCCACACGAATCCGCCGCCCACGGAAACTCTGCGGCCCACGATGGACAGCGAGGATCTCATATTCGTTGACGACAAAGGCGCTCCTGCCACGCAACTCGGCAAACGCATCGATCTGCGATCTCGCGACCAGCCGCATCGTCAGGTCGAGCGCCCGCCCGCCGGAGACGACCCCGCCGGTCTCCGGTGGTGACCCCCACCCCGCCCCCCTGAGAGGCGGCGGCGTCTTACGCATAACCGCCACCGCCCGCGGGGCCCGTACCCCACGTGACCTCACCGCGACGAGCAAATTGGAATCGCCCTTCTGCCAGCGGTAACCGATCCCGAACGGCAACGGCTCGGAGCGGTTCCGGTATGCCCGGCGCAACTCCTCCTGGTAGTGCTCCCCGAACAGCGGGATCGGGGCGGAGTACGCCCCGTAGAACGCCAGCCGCCATGCCGATGGCTCGAAGTGGCGGATCGGGATCCCGGAGTCGTCCTGCACGAGCACCGTGCTCGAGGCCAGAAGGTGGTCACGTATCTGCGAGAAATAGGACCGGTGCATCAGATAGGAGGCCGCCTTGAGATAGCTGCCCCCTGGGGGGAGCGAGCGCGAGAAGGCGAGGAACCCGGACCTGGAGATCGAGCCGTCGGCGATATTGGTCCGGAAGTAATAGAAGGACTTCGTCCCCCCCCTCCCCCTGGCGTCGATCCGCACCGCGTCCGCCGTGTCCCGGCCGCCACCCAACACCCGCACCCCGCCGCCCTTCCCCAGTTCGAGAAACTCGATCCCGGTGATCTCGAAACCGGACCGGGCGAGAAACAGGCACATGATCGGCAAGGTGCCGCGGTAGGTGGCATCCGCGAGCTCGACCCTCATGTCCTTGGTCTTGAAGAAACTGAAACGGATGCTCTCTTCGAGGATCTTGCGGATCTCGGTGAACGCCCCGCCAGCCCCCCGCCCCCTCAACACCGCCGACCTCGGCGGGGAGCCGACAGGCTCGAGCCCGCAGAGGACGTAGGTGCGCGCGTCGGGGAACATCCGCAGCACGTGTAGCACGTCCGGGCCGCTGAAGGGGTACCGCACTACGCCACCTCTGGCCAGGTGCGGCGCGACCTCGCGCCGACCCCACACGCGCATCGGGTCGAGGGTCGACCGTTCGTAGCTCGACCACGCCCGCTCCATCGCGCTCCGGTGGGTCCTCCAGGCCTTCCCGCGGGTGATCGAACGCGCACCCGGCACCCGGTTGCCGGCCAACAGGCCAGCGGTGAGGTTCACATCGGTGATCGTTCCGCCGCCAGAGGCAGGCCAGGGCGACATCGCCACCACCGATACCAACGCGACCACTGCGACCCGGCGACAATCCATAGGCGGATTATCCAAGTTCAGAGCCGCCAGCAGAAGCCCGAAATGTCCGGGACCCTTCGGACTCCTAAACTGAACCGCTGGATCCCCCACCCACCACATCATCCCTGTCTCCCACTCCAAGCCAACCGACTGCGTCAACATGGCGCATTGGTTGGAGAGAACCGCGCCAAAATGGCGCGTTCAGGATCTAAATGGGCAGCAGGCAGCACCCCGCAAAATTTTCATAATTCATTGATTGTAAATGATTTAACACAAACAAAAGACCCTTGGCACGGCATCTGCGTTTTAGTAAAGCCATACCAGCTGGCAGGCACCACCTGCAGCAAACCCTACCTTTCTGAAGCAATGAGCAAGATTCTAGGCATCGATCTCGGCACGACGAACTCCTGCATGGCCGTCATGGAGGCTGGCGAGCCGACCGTTTTGGAGAATTCGGAGGGCGCCCGCACGACCCCGTCGGTGGTCGCCTTCTCGAAGAGCGGTGAGCGCCTGGTCGGCCAGGCTGCCAAGCGGCAGGCGATCACCAACCCGGCCAACACCATCTTTTCGGCCAAGCGCCTGATCGGCCGCAAGTTCTCCGAGTTGTCGGACTCCGACAAGAAGACGCCTTACAACATCGTCGAGGCGTCCAACGGCGACGCCCACATCGAGATCGACGTCGACGGCGAGAAGAAGAGCTACAGCCCGCAGGAGATCGCCGCCATGGTGCTCGGCAAGCTCAAGGCCGACGCCGAGGCGAAGCTCGGCGAGACCATCTCCGAGGCGGTCATCACCGTCCCGGCCTACTTCAACGACTCGCAGCGCAACGCCACCAAGGCCGCCGGCGAGATCGCCGGCCTCAAGGTGCGGCGCATCATCAACGAGCCCACCGCCGCCTCGCTCGCCTACGGCCTCGACAAGAAGAGCGACGAGCGCATCGCGGTCTACGACCTCGGCGGCGGCACCTTCGACATCTCCGTGCTGGAGATCGGCGAGGGCGTGTTCGAGGTCCTGGCGACCAACGGCGACACGCAGCTGGGCGGCGACGACTGGGACAACGCCATCATCGACTGGGTCGTGTCCGAGTTCAAAAGCGACAGCGGGATCGACCTCGCCGGCCAGCCCGACGCGATGCAGCGGATCAAAGAGGAGGCCGAGAAGGCGAAGATCGCGCTCTCGTCCACCCAGACCTACGAGATCAACCTCCCCTTCGTCACCGCCGACCAGACCGGCCCGAAGCACATCCAGAAGGAGCTCTCGCGCGCCCAGCTGGAGAAGATGACCGACAGCCTGTTCGACCGCACCAAGAAGCCGGTCACCGACTGCCTGAAGGAGGCGAAGGTCTCGGCGTCCGACATCAGCGAGCTGGTGCTCGTCGGCGGCATGACCCGCATGCCGAGGGTGGTCGAGATCGCCCGCGAGCTCGCCGGCAAAGACCCGCACCAGGGTGTCAACCCCGACGAGGTGGTGGCCATCGGCGCGGCGATCCAGGGCGGCGTCCTGCAGGGCGACGTCAAGGACGTCCTGCTGCTCGACGTGACGCCGCTCAGCCTGTCGATCGAGACCGAGGGCGCCATCGCGACCCCGATGATCGAGCGCAACACCACCATCCCGAAGAAGGTCACCCGCGACTTCTCCACCGCCGCCGACAACCAGCCGGCGGTCGACATCCGCATCTGCCAGGGCGAGCGCCCGATGTTCGCCGACAACAAAGCCCTGGGGAACTTCCGCCTCGACGGCATCCCGCCGGCCCCGCGCGGCACCCCGCAGATCGAGGTCGTCTTCGACATCGACGCCAACGGCATCCTGCACGTCTCCGCCAAGGACAAGGGCAGCGGCAAGGAGCAGAAGATCTCGATCGAGGGCTCCAGCGGGCTGAGCGAGGAGGAGATCGAGAAGGCCAAGCGCGAGGCCGAGGAGCACGCCGAGGCCGACAAGCAGCGCAAGGAGGCGGTCGAGACGAAGAACGCCGCCGAGTCGCTCGCCCACGAGTGCGAGAAACAGATCAAGGAGAACGGCGACAAGCTCGACGAGGCGGAGAAGAAGTCCGCCGAGGAGGCGATCGCCAAAGTCCACGAGGCGGTCAGGTCCGACGACGCCGACGCCATCAAGAAGGCGCAGGAGGAGCTGCAGAACGCCTTCGTCCCGCTGGCGGCGAAGCTCTACCCGGAGGCCGGCGACGCCGGCGGGACCACCACCGAGAGCTCGCCCGGCGCCGGCGAGGCGGAGGGCGAACCCAAGTCCGCCAAGGGCAAGGTCGTCGAGGCCGAGGTCGTCGAGGACGACAAGTAGGGCGCCGGAAACGATCCCTGTGCGCCCGGCACCCGGGCGCGCGGTCACCAAACCCCTCCGCAGCCGCGGAGATCACCGAACAGAACAACAGAAAACCCAAAATAGACCAAACTGAAAATGGCTACGAAAATCCAACCACTTGGACCGCGCGTCCTCGTCCAACGGCTCGACGAGGAGGAGCAGTCCGCCGGGGGCATCATCATCCCGGACAGTGCCAAGGAGAAGCCTCAGGAGGCTGAGGTGATCGCCCTCGGCACCGGCGGCAAGGACGACGAGGGCAACGCCTTCGAGTTCTCCGTGAAGAAGAAGGACCGGGTGCTGATCTCCAAATACGGCGGCACCGACGTCAAGCTCGACGGCAAAGACCTCCTGATCGTCAACGAGAGCGACATCCTCGCGATCGTCGGATAACCCGGGGGGACAACCCAACAAACAACGATTTAGAAAACAACAATGGCTAAACAACTGCTATTCGACGAAGCCGCCCGCCAGGGGCTCCTGCGCGGCGTGGAGAAACTGGCCCGCGCGGTCAAGAGCACGCTCGGTCCCGCCGGCCGCAACGTGATCCTCGACAAGAAATTCGGCTCCCCGACCATCACCAAGGACGGCGTCACCGTCGCCAAGGAGATCGAGCTCGACGACCCCTACGAGAACATGGGCGCCCAGCTCATCCGCGAGGTGTCGAGCAAGACCTCGGATATCGCCGGCGACGGTACGACCACGGCGACCGTGCTCGCGGAGGCGATCTACAAGGAGGGCCTGCGCAACGTCACCGCCGGCGCCAACCCGATCTCCCTGCAGCGCGGCATCCTCAAGGCCAGCGAGGCGCTGGTGGCCGAGCTCGGCAAGATCTCCAAGAAGGTGAGCAACACCAAGGAGATCGCACAGGTCGCCACCGTGTCCGCCAACTGGGACAAGGAGATCGGCGACATCATCGCCGACGCCATGGACAAGGTCGGCAAGGACGGCACCATCACCGTCGAGGAGGCCAAGAGCATCGAGACCACCCTCGACGTCGTCGAGGGCATGCAGTTCGACAAGGGCTACCTGTCGCCGTACTTCGTCACCGACTCCGACAGCATGGAGGCCAACCTCGAGAGCCCGCTGATCCTCATCCACGAGAAGAAGATCTCGAGCGCGCGCGAGCTGATCCCCGTCCTCGAGGCGACCGCCCAGACCGGGCGCCCGCTGCTCATCATCGCGGGGGACATCGAGGGCGAGGCCCTGGCCACGCTCGTGATCAACAAGCTGCGCGGCATCCTCAACGTGTGCGCCGTCAAGGCGCCCGGCTTCGGCGACCGCCGCAAGGCCATGCTCGAGGACATCGCCGTCCTCACCGGCGGCCGCGTCATCACCGAGGACCTCGGCATCAAGCTCGAGAACGTCGACATCAAGGACCTCGGCTCCGCCAAGCGCGTGACCATCGGCAAGGAGGACACCACCGTCATCGAGGGTGCCGGCAAGTCGAAGGACATCAGCGGCCGCGTCGGCCAGATCCGCCGCCAGATCGAGGAGACCACCTCGGACTACGACCGCGAGAAGCTCCAGGAGCGCCTCGCCAAGCTGGCCGGTGGCGTCGCCGTCATCAACGTGGGCGCCGCGACCGAGACCGAGATGAAGGAGAAGAAGGCACGCGTCGAGGACGCCCTGCACGCCACCCGCGCCGCCGTCGAGGAAGGCATCGTCGCCGGTGGTGGCACCGCGCTGGTGCGCGCCCAGGGTGCGCTCGACAAGCTCAAGCTGAAGGGCGACGAGAAGACCGGCGTCGGCATCGTCGAACGCGCCATCGAGGCGCCGCTCCGCCAGCTGGCCAGCAACGCCGGCCGCGAGGGCGCGCTCATCGTCGAGAACGTCAAGAACGGCACCGAGGGCTACAACGTCGCCACCGACAAGTACGAGGACCTCATCAAGGCCGGCGTCGTCGACCCGACCAAGGTGACCCGCTCGGCCCTGCAGAACGCCGCTTCCATCTCCGGCCTCCTGCTCACCACCGAGGCGCTCATCACCGACCTCCCCGAGAAGGAGGAGCCGGACGCCGGCCACGGCCACGACCACGGCATGGGCGGAATGGGCGGCATGATGTAACGGGGCGACCCGGACGACATCAGACACCAACCTGGTTCACGGGGGCGCGCCGGCGACGGCGCGCCCCTTTTTTAATGCCTAAGGACTAATGACGAAGGCCTAGGGAATGCCCAATGACGAATGCCCAATGACGAAAGATCCGCCACCCCTCTGGAGGGGCTGCTTCCAGCTGCCCGAGATAGCGCGCCCCGAAGCTGGTTACAGCGTGGAGACCCGGGATGGCGCCTTCTTGCTGAACACTGAAAACTGAACACTCCCAGACTCCCCCCTACTCCATCGCCTTCCCGGGATCGTGGAAGATCCGCACGTCGACCTCCCGCGTGCCGAGGATCTCCTGCGCCCGCTTCAGCGCGTTGCGCGTGGCGAGGTTGGGGTTGTCGACGGAGCCTGGGAAGATGTTCTCCTTGCCGATCACCTTCACCGCGCCGGAGTTCTTCAGCACCCGGTAGACCTCCTTCATCACCCCGCTGATGATCAGCTCGCGGCCGCCCGAGCGGAGGAACTTGACCAGGTCCTCCAGGGCGAAGACGCTGGTCGCGTCGAGGTGGCGCGCGTTTTTCATGCGCAGCACGATCACCTTCAGGCTCGGGTCGCTGGCGGTGGCCTGGATCTGGTTGCGGAACAGCTCCGCTGCGCCGAAGAACAGCTCGCCCTCGACGTGGACGATGGAGATCGCCGGCAGCTTGCGCTCCTGCCCGGCGCGCAGCTCGTTCAGCTCGCCGCCCTCTGCGAAATCGTACTCGACCAGCTCCGGGCGCGCCGCCTTGCGCAGGAACAGGGCGATCGCCGTGCCGACGCCGATGAAGATCGCGACGTGCAGCGGCATGGTCAGCGCCGCGAAGAAGGTCACCGCCAAGGTGGTCGCGTCCGAGCGCGTCGCCGCGTAGCAGATGCGCACCTGGCGCGGGTTGATCAGGGTGAAGGCCACGGCGATCACCAGCGCCGACAGCGCGCAGGTCGGGACGTAGTGGATATACTGGGCGAGCGCGAACAGCCCGGCCGCACAGAACAGCGCGGAGAAGATGCTCGATAGCCGCGAGGCCGCGCCGCTGGAGTAGTTGAGCGCCGAGCGGGTCAGCGAGCCCGAGGCCACCATCCCGCTGAGCGCCGAACAGCCCAGGTTGGCGACACCGACCCCGAGCATGTCCTGGTTCATGTCCGGCCGGTCGCCGGTACGGCTGGACAGCGTCTTCGACATCACCGAGTTCTCCAGCGAGGCGAGGAAGGCCAGGCCGAAGGCGAGCCCGAAGAGCTGCGCGATCGTATCGGCCAACCCGGGCTGGCCGAAGATCGACAGGTCGGGCAACAGGCTCCCCATGTCGACCTCGCTGAACGTCGGCACCGAGAAATGCTCCGGGTCGACCCTGCCCCACACCACCGACACCATGGTCGCCACGAGCAGGCAGAGCGCGAAGATCGGCCAGCCGCGCATGACCTTCCCCAACAGGAAGTAGAGGGCCACCGTCCCGGCCCCGAGCACGAGGGTGTCCCACTGGGTCTCGCCCAGCTGCCGGAGCGTGCCCCCGGCGATGGTGAAGAACGAGCGCCCGCCCGAGGCCTCGACGCCCAGCACGTGGCGCAGCTGGTTGGCGATGATCAACAGCGAGGCGCCGGCGATGTAGCCGACGATCACCGACCGGCTAACATACTGGATCAGGTCGGCCACCCGGAACACCGCACCGAGCACCAGCAACAGGCCGACCATCAGGACCAGCAGCGGCATGTAGTACTCCGCCCCGGTCCCCGACCCCGTCTCGAGCCCCGGGTAGGCGGCGAAGAAGCTGAACACCATGAACGCGGTGGCGTTCGTCGGGCCGAGGATCGGGTGTCGCGAGCCGGCGAAGAACGGCGCCAGCAGGGCGGCGACCACCGAGCAGGTGATCCCGAAGTGGATCGGCAACCCGGCGACCAGCGCGTAGGCCATCCCCTGCGGGAAGGCGAGCAGCGCCACGTTCACCCCGGCGCGCAGGTCGCTGCCGAAGGCGGCCGCCGAATACCCCCCGAGCTCCCCACGGTAGGGCGCCAGGCGCAGCCCGCGGCCGGCGCCGAAACCGGCGATCTCACCCCACGCCCCACGGGCGGCCCGTCTGAGCCGGCGGACGAAACGTGGGCCGGCTGGGACTTTGCGAGGCATCGTTTGCGGTTCGTCCCAGTATCTTTAGACGGCAAACCTCCCGCAAGGCAATTCGTGGCGGCCGCCGGTCAGGTCAGACGTCGAAGAAGTCCGCCAGCACCTGACGGTACACGGCGCGCTTGAACTTGGGCAACCAGTCGAGGTCGAACTTCTTCGGGGCGATCCAGCGGTAGCTCGCGAACTCCGGGCTCTTGGTGTCGAGGTCGATGTCGGAGTCGTCGCCTTTGAAACGGCACCGGAAGTAGGTCTGCTCCTGCCCGCGGAACACCTTCCACTTCACGTGGCCGTTGGGGAACTTGTAGCGGTACCCCCCGCGCTGCTCGACCACCTTGTAGAGCGAGGGGGCGACGCCGATCTCCTCCTCCACCTCGCGCCACAGCGCCGCCAGGAGATCCTCCCCCTCGTCGACCCCCCCCTGGGGGAACTGCCAGGTGCCGGGCCGGTCGATCCGTTCGCCGATCAGTATCTTGCCCCCCTTCCGTTCGAGGATCGCCGCAACGTTGGGACGGTACAACACCCCGGGATCTTCTTGCTGGGCATCTGTGCAAGTCTTTGGCACGTTTCGGATGTAGCAAACTTCGCCCCCGCCACAAGCGAAATCCTCATGTCCCCCACCCGCCTCCGCGTCGCGGCCGCGCTCGCCCTCGCCCTCGTCGGCCTGTTCGCCATCCAGTCGTACCGCTGGTCGGGCGAGGCGGGCGCGGAACGGGCGCACCGGAAGTTCCTCTCCGCCGTCGCCGACCGCCGCTGGGGCAAGTGCCACCGGATGATCTCCGAGGCCTACTCCGACCGCTGGGGCTTCGGCCGCCGGGAGATCTCGCTCGCCCTCAAAGACGTCGGCGGCCAGTTCACCTTCGCGCTTCAGATCGACTGGGAGACCCGCTCGGTCACCGCGCTCGAGGGAGGTGGGTACGAGATCACCGGTAACGCCGAGTTGGACGGCCGCGGCAGCCCCGCCGTCGACCTCATCCTGCGCGAGGCCAGAGCCTACTCGAGGCGGCCATATACCTTCCGGTGGGCTCGGGAGGGCCTGTTGCCGTGGAGGTGGAAGCTCCAGCGCGCCGACCACCCGGACGCGGAAGTCCCGCCGGGCTACGTCCCGGGGGACCTGGGTTCGCTGGCAGACCTCTTTTGACAAGCCCCGGCGCGGGCCAGATACTCCCGGGAGCCCCCTCGAACATCGAAACCCGCCATGAAGACAGCCCTCATCGCCATCGCATTGTCCCTCCCGCTCGCCGCCACCAGCCACGGGCAGGGCACGTCCCCCGGCGGGAGCCAGTCCGGCCCCGTCGCCTCCACCGACCCGATCCCCACCAAGTTCTGGAAAGCCTCCCTCCCCGGCGGCGACTACATGGTCGCCCTGAGCAACATCTCCTCGATCGCCCGGCACACCTACGTCGTCGACGGGGCCGCCCGCGTCTTCGAGGTGACCATCGCCGACCGAAGCTCGGCGATCGCCCGCTTCTACTACATCGAGGCCGTCACCGACACCTCGCCGCTGAACGTCGGCCAGGTGGTGCTCGACAGGGCGAAGGGCGTGGCGAAGGAGGCCACCCGCAGGGCGGGCGCCGGCGACGTATGGAGCCAGGTCGTCAAGAACTACCCCCACTCGACCCACGCCAAGACCGTCGAGTTCCGCTTCCAGGTCAAATCGAACATCGACAGCCTCTACGGCAGCGTCTCGCGAGCCTGGGAGCGCGGGAAGGGCGAGAAGTTCACCGTCAGCAGCAAGTAGGCGCCCGTCCGGTCGCCGCCCTAACTGAACTCGACACGATCGGCGACCGCCTGGTGTAGCTGCCGCATGTAGTCGGCCTTCGGGATCTCCACCGCGCCGAACCGGCGCAGGTGGGGCGTCGTCCACTGGGTGTCGAGCAGGGCGAAGCCGCGCTCCCTCAGGCGCCCGACGAGATGCACCAGCGCCACCTTGGAGGCGTCGGGCTCGCGGGAGAACATCGACTCGCCGAAAAACGCCCCGCCGATCGCCACCCCGTACAGGCCACCGGCGAGCACCCCCCCCCGCCAGCACTCGACCGAATGAGCATACCCGCGG
>JANQMB010000234.1 GCA_028280355.1 Verrucomicrobiales bacterium | reverse complement strand
CCGAGGCACCCTGGCTGATCACCAAACCGCTCAAGACGGGCGCCTCCCCCAACGCGGTCGACACGCGGCTCTCGCTCATCGCGAACATGGCGGCCGAGGGCTTCATCGACAACCCGAACGGCGACGTCGCCGCCGCCTTCGCCGGCGAGTCGAAGACGATCTCGGTGTGGCGCCACGGCGAGCGCGGGGCGATCGAACTGCAGATGGCCAGGTCCCCCGGCGGGGAGGCCGCCTTCGCGAGGGCGTCCAACCGCCCCGGCGTGTTCAGCATCGACCCCGGTTTCCTCGACGCGATGAGCCTCAACCCGAACGGGCTGCGCGACCGCCGCCTCGCCCCCTTCAACCCCAACTCGGTGCTCGCGGTCGAGATCGACGCCAAACCGGACCGCCACGTCTCGCTGCTCCAGGGCGAGCGCGGCTGGGAGATCGTCGAGGGCCAGGGGGGCATCCCCGCCAACCGGCAATACATCTCGAAGATGCTCAAGACCCTCGCGGCCGAGGAGGTGGAGGAATTCGTCGCCGACGCGGTCGGCGACCTGAAGGTTTACGGGCTGGACGACCCGACCCTGACCCTGACCCTCAAGATGCTCGCCCAGGACCCGCAGGAGCCCTCCAACGACGACGGCTCCCCGAACCTCACCTCCACCACGCTGACCATCTTGGTCAAACGGTTCCAGCCGGACAACCAGCCGGCCCAGAAACTGTACGCCACCGTGGAGGGCAGCGGCACGGTAGTCGAGCTGGGCAACACCTTCCCGAGCATCGTCTCGGCCCGGTCGCTGAGCTACCGCTCCCTCTACCTCTGGCCGAGCTTCAACCTCCCCAGCCTGCGTGAGGTCGAGATCTCCCGGCCGCCCCGCCACGTCCCGCTGAAACTGGAGTACCTCGAGCACACCAACACCTGGACCGGGGAGCTGGCGGGCGAAGACGTCACCAAACGCATCGACGCGGCGGCCGCCCTCAAGGTCGCCCAGCAGCTGGGCCTGCCGCTGGCCGCGACACGCTGGATCGACCGGGACACCGAGGGGGTCCAGGAGGCGCTCGCCGAACCGGTGCTCAACATCGCGTTCAGCCTCGAGAACGCCGGCCAGCGTTTCGACTTCGGGATCGACATCGCCCCCGTCAACCGCGCCGTGCAGGGCGGCCTGTTCTACGCCCGGGTCCACGGCAGCAACGCCGTCTGCATCATCGACCGCCCGACCTTCAACGCCCTCGACCTACCGCTGCTGAAACCGGAGCCCGAACCACCGGCCCCGCCCGCGCCCCCGGCCAAGTAGATCCGCCGGGCGCGGGAGTTAGCCGCCGGCGCGGGCCGCCGAGTAGATCGAGGCGATGCCGCCGCTCAGGGCGCGCGCCACAGGGTCTACGAAACCGCTTTCGGCGATCAACGCACACATCCCCTCGCCCGAAGGGAAACGCTCGATCGTCCCGCCCAGGTACTCGTAGGCATCGCGCTTGCCGGTCATGGCGCCGGCCATCCTCGGCAGGACCCGGTGGAGGTAGGCGCGGTAGACCCGGCGCAGCAGCCGGCCGCGGGGGAGCGAGAAATCCAACACGGCCAGCATCCCCCCCGGGCGCAATACGCGCGACATCTCGCGCAGCCCGCCCCCCCAGTCCGCCATGTTGCGCAGCCCGAACCCCACCGTCACGGCGTCGAACTCCCCATCCGCGAACGGTAGGTCGAGGGCGTCGGCCACGACCGTCTCCCGCAGGCCGCGCCCGCGCGCTTTCTCGAGCATCGGCTCACAGAAGTCGGCGCCCACCACCGAGGCGTCCGGGCACTTCTTCTGGGTCTCCAGCGCGAGGTCACCGGTCCCGGTCGCCACGTCGAGCACCCGCCCCGCCCGCCCGCGCCCGAGGAAATCGCGGACCATCGACGCCACCCGCCTGCGCCACAGGACATCGACGCCCATGCTGAGCACGTGGTTGGTCACCACGTAGCGGTCGGCAATCTCGGCGAAAGCGCCTTTGACGTATTCCGGATCCTGCATCTGCGCGGGCATGTTCGGCGCGGATCCCGGCCGCGCAAGCACCACCCCAGATACGTCCCGCCCCCCGATGTCGGACGCCCGTCCACCCAGACACGCGCCGACCCCTCCCCTATGACGCGACCCCCAGCGGCCGCGCCCCACACCGCGGCCTACCAGCGGAAACCGAGACCCACGCCGACCCCCTGGGTGGTCAGGTCGTATTTGAAACCGCCGTTCTCGTAATCGTAGTCCATGTAGCGATAGGCGAGCGTGACGTGGACCGCGTCGGTGAAACGGTAACCCAACCCCGCCATCGCCTGCCAGGTGAGGTCCGAGGAGCCGCCGCCGATGTCGGCGAGGTAGGTGAGGAACCACCGGTCGGTGAACGACCACTGGCCGCGGACCCCGCCGACCGCGTCCCACCAACCCTCGCTGCCGCTCGCCCCCACCCCCGGGGCGAGACCCGGGCGGAACTCGAGGTCCAGGTCCAGGTCGAAATAGCGAGCGCCGACGCCGATATCCATGAAGTAGTTCGGTTTCTGCACCGCGCGGTAGGTGGCCTTCAGGTCGACCATCGTCTGCTTCAGGGTCAAATCGCCGCGCGAGAACAGCGGTCCCGGCGGATCGAAGGAGGGCGAGACCTTGAGGTACAGGAAGTCGGTCAACAGCCCGAACCTCCCCTTGCGGACGCCGAACATCCCCGAGGCCGCCATGTCGAGGTTGTCGGCGATGTCGCCGAAGCTCACATCGACCGCCGAACTCAGGCCGCCGATGCCCACCGTCCCGTCGAGGTCGGGCATCCACAGGTAGGGGACGAACTCGAAGGCCCAGCCCCCGTCCTCCCGGGGGAGTTCGGCCGGGATCTCCGTCATCACCATCGGTCCCGCAGACAGGGTACCGGCAGCGGCGAGGGAGGCGGCGAACGTGAACAGCGTGGATTTCATCATCTGGGTAAGGGCCCGTCGGCGGCGGTCAATCGACGTAGTATTCCTCCGTGACGGATTCGACTGGCGGCGGCGGGGTCGGTTTGGTGGTGTTGACTTCGACCTGGACGTAGACCGTCTTGCCGGAGACGTAATAGGGATAGTAGTATAACCCACCATAGTAGTAATAGCGATAGCCGCCGATCGGGACCACCCGATATCCGCGTGGCATCGTGTAGAGGTGGCGGCGGGTGACCCGGCGCGAGGTCCGCCTCGCCGTGCGGCGCGCGGTTCCGTGGACGCCGGCGGGTCCGGGGGTGACGTGGCGCGCCGTCGTGCGGTAGGAGGTCCGCCTCGCCGTGCGGCGGGAGGTGGCGCGCACGGTCTGCGCCTCTGCGCTACCGGACACCAGGACGACGGCAGCCCCCCCGGCGACGGCGCCCACCCCGCCGATGAGCGGCCCCCCGAGCAGCGCCAGCGGGAAGGTGAAGAGCGTGAGGGCGAAGCGTCTGATTTGGATTCTCCAATCGTTCATGGTCGGGCGTGTGGGTGGTTTGGGCTAGCGGCCGGCGGGCGCCATCTCGATCTCCTGGGCACCGGCGGGCGGGGCGAAGACGAACTGCCCAGCGTCCAGCTCGGGGTCGAGGTCCCAGCGGTGGATGCGCAGCTCCACCGCCGGCCGGCCGGCGCGGTTCTTGAAGGTGATCCTGAACTTGCGCGGCAGGTCGTCGGATTCGGCCAGCCAGAGGTCCCAGTCCACCTCCTCCCCGGTGGCGGAGATGTGCTTGCAGCGCGCGCCCCCGACTACCTCCCGGCCAACCAGGCGCCCCGACGTGACGCCGCGGGTCAGGCTGCAGTAGGGGTCGGACACCAACAGGTCGGCCATCGGCGGGTTGAAGTCCCAGCGCTCGGTGATCTTGTCGATCGTGCGGTCGATGCTGCGCGCCCCGGCGACGGTGGCGTAGTGGTTCATCTCCACATCGTGCAGGGTGACGTTCCTGCCATCATAGATGAACCGCCGGGTGGTGCCACCGCCGACCGATTTCCCGGCCAGCTTGTCGGGGCGGACGACCGCCCCCTCGACGCGCGCCCGCCGCACCACCCCGCGCCCCGGGGCGAGCTCGGGGTCGACGACACGGCTACCCTCGAAGCGGAACTGGTCCGCCGCCGAGAGCTTGTCCGACATCGACCGCAACGCGGCATCGGCATCCGGGGCGAGGGCCGAGTGGCCTCCGTCGATGCACGTACAGTTCGCTAGCAGGAGCGTGGCAGCAGCGGCAAGGCCGAGAGCTTGGGTCCGGGTCTTCATCGTAGGCTCCGCCGTCGCCGGCGCGGTCGTCTGGCAGTCCTCAGTTGCGGCGGCTGACCCGGCGGGCGGTGCGGCGCCCGGTGCGGCGGGCACCCCCGCGGGGGCCGGCACAGGAGGAGACAAGGGCGGCGAGGCCACCGGCGAGGCCAGCGATGGAGATGCGTTGGAAGAGGCGGCGGCGGCTGATGGGCGTGGTATTAGTTGGACTTTTCATGAGTTCGATCAGAGATACGATCGATTCTGATCGGCAGATCGGACGACCGTCAATAAAAATGTCCCCAACGGGGGAAAGATCACTCTAGCGGAAGGATACGGCCCCCACGGGCGATCAAGCCAGCCAGCCCCTCAGATCCCGGGCGGGGCACCCAGCCATCAAAACCGACCCTACGCCGCCGGCGGCCCGCCGGCCGCCCCCCGTAACCCGTTGGGGGTGATGGTGCTCACGAGAAGACTCGAACTTCCACGGGGTTGCCCCCACTAGATCCTGAATCTAGCGCGTCTACCAATTCCGCCACGTGAGCATCACCCGGCGATTCGGGGCGGGAATCTAACCACGTCTTCGGGCGAGCCGCAAGCATTCAAAAAAACCGCAGGACAACCGGTTCCCCAGAGGGCGACCACCGCGCCCTACCTGACAACGGGCAGCCGTCCCTGCACACCCATCTCGAGCCCTCCGCCGTCCTCCATGCGGATCTCATATCCCTGATCCCTGATCCCTGATGGTGATCTCTGCCCGGACAGGGACGAACAACTCTTCGCGCAGCAGGGCTCGGTAGCGATCCATCTGCGCCTCTGTCAGAACTTCCTCAAAGGGTGCGACCTTCTGCTCCACCCGCGGCAGGAGCACCCCCCTCAGCCTCTCGACCAACATCTCGCCAGTCACCGCCCCAGGCTCCAGTTCCGAATACAGGTCGGAGACGACGCTGCTGGCGAGCCTCTTCGTGCCGAGACCTTCCGGCGGCGAGACCTGCATCGGACCTTCGCCTCCGTGGTCGGAGCGGTCGTAGGGGGCGTCCAATATGGCATCTTGCAGATCCGGTGGCGTTTTCGCAGCCTCTTCGAAGGCGAGGTCGAAGATCTGCTGTTTCTGCTCGTCGGTCAGGTTGAACTTCGCCCGGAAAACCTCGAGGTCACGATAGGCCGCGGTCTCCGTGATGCGGTCCGTATAGGCCTCCCGGAGTTCCCCGAGAGCCACTTTCTGGTCGGGGTCGAGGACCTGGGCGAGGGACTCTTCCAGTAGAGGGTAGCGATAGCCTAGGATCCCGACGTCATCCAAGGCGCTACCCGGCGCGTCTCCGTGTCCCGCCGGGGCCGGCCGCCGTTTCTCCTCTTCCACCGTCCGCCGATAGGTTTCGACCCGCTGTCGGTACTCTCCATCTGCGAGCGCGAGCATCTGCTCCTCTTGCGCTCCGCTCAAACCCAGCTTCGCCGCAGTCGCGGCGACGATCTTCTTCTTCAGCCGTTGGAACTGTCTGCCGGAGGTCTCGAGGATCCTCTCGTCGAGAGCCTCTACCTCGCCGTCGGACAGGGGGAAGCGATCGCCGAGGTCTTCCATCCCCGAACCGGGCGACCCACCCGATGCGTGGAGTGCCGACAGGGGCGCAGGCACGACCCCACCCCCCCGATGTGGCGCCTCGATTGCTGGTGACGCAGGACTTTCATCCTCCCTACCCGAGGGCCTGGTTGCCAGGTAGACCCCCGTCGCCGAGACACCGGCGGCGAGACAGACCGATCGCGACAGTCTTTGCTTTCATATAGGTGAAGGTCAGGTTCAAGGAGGTGAGAGAAAGGGCGGCCGCCCCCGCAGGGCCCGCCGAGAGCGCGGCGGAGGCGATGGCCGAGACAGAGGATGCCGAAACGGGAGCAGGCGAGAGAGTCGCAAGGGCGGAGGCCAGCCCCCCCGCAGAGAACACCATACCCCGCCGACGCCGCAGCGAACCGCGCAGGCGCTCGACCGCGCGTTGCGCCCGTTTCTTCGCCGACTCGGCGGATATCCCCAGGTCGGCCGCCAGCTCGCGCGAGGTCTTGCCGAGCAGGTAGCGGCCGACGATGACCTCCCGGTCCGCCCGGGGGAGCCTGAGGATCTCCCGGTCGATGTCCTCCAAGGCCTCCATGGCTCCCGCCGTGGTGCCGGATGTCGGGTCGGTCGTCATAAGCTCTCTGGTGAAACCATCGATGGCGGCGCCGTATCGGGCCTCCTTCCTGCGCGCGTTGGCGCTGATCTTCACGCAGGTCCGGTGGAGCCAGGCCGCGAGCGCGGCCCCGGCAGGGATATCTCGACCCCGGCGGACGAAAGTGGTGAAGACGTCCTGGGCGACCTCCTCGGCGAGCGACCCCGGAAGCCCACAGCGCCTGGCACAGGCCAACACCATCGGGGAATAGCGGGCGACGATCTTCGAGAAGGCCTCCTCGCTACCGTCCCGCCAGAAATCCCTGAGGGCGTCCCTCATCGATCGTCGCCCCAGGCGGGCACAGATTGCTGTTCGCAGCCGTCCATTTCCTCTACCCAATATGGTGTCGCGGAAACACCGGGTGGGGACACGGTTTTTCGGAATTTTTCCCGCGGCGCCCCCCGACCTCCGGGTATCTGTCGATATCTCCGGTCAGAAGCCCCCCAATCGCCAGCAAAGATTCGTTGCCAACGAGATCCCGGCCACCATACTCCTCGGCAGCCATGAAAACGAAGGTTCCTACCCTGATCGCCTCGATATGCGCCTGGATTCCGGGGCCGCTCATCGCGGCGACCCAGCTCGTCTACACCGACAATTTCAACGACGCGATCGACACCGGCAATTCTGACGGCACGGGGCAGGCGACCCTGGTCGACCTCGACACCGTGTTCGCGCCGGAGACCAGCTTCACCCCCAACGGGATCGCGACGGACGGCACCTCCCTCTATTGGGCCGACAACTCGCAAGACGCCATCTACCGGTCGGCGCTCAACGGGACGGGCGCGACCCGGATCGTCGATATCGTGACCGACATCGGGGCGGGCACCTACACCCCCGCCGGGGTTACGACAGACGGCATCTCGCTGTTCTGGACCGACCCCTTCGCCGACGGCATCTACCGGTCCGGCCTCGACGGGAGCAGCCCGACCCTGCTGATCGATCTCGACGCTGTCCTCGGGGCAGCCCAGTACAACCCCAACGGCATCACCACCGACGGCACCTCCCTGTTCTGGACCGACGATTCCCAAGACGCCATCTACAGCTCAGGCATCAACGGGAGCAGCCCGTCGGTGCTCGTCGATCTCAACGCCACCATCGGCGCCTCGACGTACTTCCCGCAGGGGATCACGACCGACGGCACCTCGCTGTTCTGGACAGACGTCTCCGAAGACGGCATTTTCCGGTCCGCCCTCAACGGGGCGAGCCCGACGGAACTGATCGACCTGAACACCGCCTTGGGCGCGGGGGCATACACGCCGATGGGCATCACGACCGACGGCACATCGCTTTTCTGGGCGGACAGCGGCCTCAACGCCCTCTACCAGTCGGGCCTGAACGGCAGCAGCCCACAGAAGGCGTTCGACGACCCGTCGGCGACGGCAGACGCCGTCTGGGTGGTCGCCATCCCGGAACCGTCCGCAGTCGCTCTTCTCGGCATCGGCCTGTTCGGGGCGGCGGGCGTGCGCCGCCGGCGCTAGCCTCGGCGCGACCGGCTTCCGCCAGCGCTAGCGGTACCCGAAGGCCGTCAGCAGGTCGCCCATCTCACGCTCGAAGCGTCTGCGCAGCGGGCGCGCCAGCTCGCGCCTCCAACGGCCCATGGAACTGTCCGCGCAGGCGGTGGTCACGTGGTCGCGGTTGCGGTCGGCGAAGGCGGAGGGGTCGAGGTCCAACCCCAACCACTCCGCCAGGCGCCCGGTCGCCGCGGCGGTGTCGGAGACGAGGTCCTCGTAGCGGACCAGGGTCTCGCGCCCGGCGAACTCGCGCCCGGCGAGCGGCTCGAGGCGGCGGCGCTGCCGCGACACGAACTCGTCGAAATAGTCCTCCTCTGCCTGCCCCTCCTCGCGGCCGAAGGCGGGGAAACCGCGCTTGGCGTTGAAGGCGGCGCTGGAGAGCCAGACGTCGCGCGGGTCGCGGACGAGGTGGATCACCCATGTCGCCGGCAACACCCGTGGCACCCCCTCGCCGACCCAGCGCGGCACCTTCTCGATGTAGTGGGTGGCGCCCGCCTCGACACCCTCCGAGAAATGTCGCCACGCCGCCCGGAAACACCCGTCGGCGAAGCGCGAGGCGTCCGGCAGCAGGCCCCGCCACGGCAGGCCACCGATCTGGCTGACCGGCCCCGGCAACATCTCCCCGCGCGGCCATCCGGCGGCGGCCTCCGGGTCGCCGTCGAGCAACCGCGTCCAGGAGTAGAGATAGGTGAGGTATCGCGATTCGTAGGGGTATTCCCGCTCGGTGGCGACGGCGGGCGAACTGGCGAGCAACTGCATCATCGCCGTCGTGCCGCTGCGGCCCGCGGCATCGACCAGCACGGGGATGAGTTCACGCTCGGCGGGCACCCGCGAATCATCATGCGGGCTGGCGCCGAGTCAACCGGGCTGGAGACCAAACGCCCCATCCGTCACACCGCGGTAACAAAAAAGA
>JANQMB010000141.1 GCA_028280355.1 Verrucomicrobiales bacterium | reverse complement strand
GCGAGGCGTATCGCGTTGGCGTGCTCGACCGCCAGGCGGTCGATGTTGTTCTCCAGCGCATAGATCCCCGCCGCCGCCAATACACCGGCCTGGCGCATCCCGCCGCCGACCACCTTGCGCCACCGCCGCGCCACGCCGACGAAGTCCGCCGCCCCGACGAGCACCGAACCCGCCGGCGCCCCTAATCCTTTCGACAGGCAGAGCGAGACGCTGTCGAACGGCAATGCGAGATCCGCCGCCGCCACGGCACTGCCCACCGCGGCGTTGAACAGTCGCGCCCCGTCCAGGTGCATCGCCAGGCCGTGCCGGGCGGCGACCTTCCCCGCCTCGGCGGCGTAGCCCGCCGGGAGCACCTTGCCCCAGGTCGTGTTCTCCAAACAGAGCAGACGGGTGCGGGCGAAATGGGGGTCGTCCGGTTTGACGAGCGCCTCCACCTTCGCCAGATCGAGGGTCCCGTCTGGCTCCTGCGCCATCGGCTGCGGCTGGATCCCACCGAGGGCAGCCCCACCTCCCCCCTCGAACAAGTAGGTGTGTGCCGTCTGCCCGACCAGATACTCGTCGCCGCGACCACAGTGCGCGAGCAGCGCCACCAAGTTGGCCTGGGTGCCGCTGGGAAGGAACAACGCCGCCTCCTTACCAAGCCCCTCCGCCACCATCGCCTCCAAATGTCGGGCGGTCGGATCGTCGCCAAACACATCGTCCCCGACCTCGGCAGCAGCCATCGCCGCCCGCATCGCCGGGTCAGGACGCGTCACCGTGTCGCTCCGCAAGTCGATCATCGCCCGACCCTAGCACAGGCGCCCTCCCCCAAATGCCCTATTCAGCGACGGCTCATAAAAAACGATGCAATCGATTGAAAATAAATCATTTACAGAAAAATCACTAAATTCTAAAAATCAGCTAAATTACTGTTATTATTGTATTTATATTTAATTTAGCCAAATTGGCGGTATTGTTTTGATCGAATGAATGCCCGGACTCTGATCATCGCCACGCTGATCGCGTTGGGACTGAGCAGCGGCATGCTGTATCTGGGTTCGAATCTCAAAATCGGATCGGCCCCCACGGACGAGGAGGCGCAGCATGAGTTTCGCCGCACCGCGATCGACAAGCTGAATCTCAGCCGCGCGTCCCTGGCCTTGGACGACCTGCAGCTGGACGAGGAGCTCCAGAAGTGGTTGGACGGCCGCCTGATCATCGTCACCGGGGAGCATTCCACGGTCGATCCCAAGACGCTGCTCGACGAGCTGCCCGACAGCGTCAGCACCCTCAGCAGCGCTGCGGTGCGGACGGTGGTCGCGAAGGGCACCGAGGGGATCATGAAGCAGCTCGACTTCTGGAGCGACGGCTTTGACCCGGACGCCAGCCTCGTCGCGATGCGGCTCTTCGAGGCGGACAGGGGCAGGGTCGGCTGCGTCCTGATCGCCGCCGACCGCGCGCCCCAGTTCAGCATCTCGCTGCTCAACGATGGGGTCACGGAGTTTTACAACGTCTGCCGCCACTGCAACGAACCCCATCTCGGCAACCTGGCCAAAGTCGACCTCGCGCTCGCGGTCGGCTGCCCCCACTGCGGGCGCACCTATGACCTCCTCGCCGCCGACATGCTCGGCCGCTACCGGCGCGCGAACGCCTACCTCGAAGGCTCCCGCCCGCCCCCCGGGGTGGGCGCGGACGCCGAAGACCGCCTCGGGGAGATGGTCGCCCTGTGGACCGCGGTCGTCGAACACTGCCGATACGCCAAGGACCTCTCCGGGCTGTCGGGCGAGAAAGACTCGTGGCAGAGGCCGTCCGAGACATACTCGTTCCGCAACGGGGACTGCGAGGACACCGCCCTCCTGCTCGCCGACTGGCTGATATCGCGCGGCTTCAACGCGCGGGTCGCCATCGGCAACGCCGTCGGCGAGGGGGGCCACGCCTGGTGCGTGGTCGAGCTCGAGGGACGGCAGTATATACTGGAGACGACTCTAGCAAAAACCTCAAAAGTGCCCCCGGAGACCCAGCTGGTGGCCAGCCGCTACCGGCCGCACTACCTCTTCGACCGCCAGAGCCTCTACTTCCTCGACGGCCAGCTCGGCGACATCGCGGACTACTTCTCGCCCGACCTTTGGGATGCGCTGGCCTACCAGAACAGCCCGGTCCCCGACGACGGGCTCGGCGACGACACGGCGATCCCCCTGGCCGGTAGCACCGTCGAACCCTAGGACGGCGGCTAGAGCCGCGACGCCCGCTCGACCTCCTCCAGGAACGCGTCGAGGCGCCGCCGCTGGCGCTTCGTCGGGCGCCCCTCAGAACCTTCGGCGAAGACCGCCCCCGAACGCCGCTCCGCCGCCGCCCGCCGCGCGGCCTCCCACGCCTCGTCGCTGGTGAGATCCTCCATGTAGCCGGCGACCAGCTTCGCCCCGACGCGCTTCGACAGCGGCGCCACCACCCGGACGTGGCGCCGGAGCGGTCCGCGGACCACCTCGAACTCGTCACCGGCCCGCGCCGCGCGCGACGCCTTGACGGGCGAACCGCCGGCCGTCAGCACCTGCCCCAACCGGCAGGCCGTCGCCGCCTGGTTGCGGGTCTTATAGAGCCGGACCGACCACAGCCACTGGTCGAGGCGTACCGGCCGGTCTTCTGAGGTCTGCTCGTCGATGGGCAAACCCTCCACCGCCCCCGCCCTTCTCGCAAGCGGCAGCCCGGGGAGCCCCTCGTGCCCCAAGGGGAGGTCTCTACTTGTGCCGTCCCCCGCCGCGGTGGTGGAAGTGGTGGCGGAAGGGAGTCGCGACACCGATCCGCCTTGGCGTGGCACGCACCGCAGCACGCACCGCCCCGGCACGAGCGTCCCTGACCTGAGAGTACGACGTCATGCCCGGGGCCACCGGGCTATCGATGATCGGCCGCGCACCGACGCGCAGGGTGTTCGGGGTAAAGAAGCCGCCCGGGACGGAGGTCACCAGCCGCGGGGTGCCGAAGCTACCCGCGAAATAGGGCCGCATGAACCCGCCGAACACCGAGCCGGTCGCCGCGATATTGGTGATCGGACCGCTTAACGCATAAGGGTTGCGGATCCCGCGCCCCCGGCCACGGCCGCGAGGGTAAGCGGCGAGCGCCCCTTCACGCAGACGGTTGTCCGGGGGCAACTGGACCCGCCGGGGCGGGTAGGTCACCTTCACCGGCGGGTGGTGCTTTCTGACGAACTCCCTCGCTTTGCCCTCGTCGTAGCCGAAGTGGTCACGCACATCCCTCGGCAGGTCGGCGAAGCCCAGCTTCGCAAAACCACCCCGGTGGCGGAAAGTCAGCCCGTACGGATCGTGACCGATGATCTCACAGTCGTAGAACTCCTTGCCCCGGTTGGTGCGCAGGGTCTTGCCCGACCAGACCAGGTAGGCCTCGTCGTGGTTGAGCTTGTCGCCGTGGTGCCCCTTGTGCCCGTGATCCCCCTTGTCTTTGTGACCCTTGTGCCCCCGCTCTCGGTAGTCGCCCTTCTTGTCGTCCCCTTTGCGGCTGACCTTCGATGTGTCGTAGCCCTTCTCACCGCCCCGGCGCTCCTCCGATAGTCCCACCGGCGCCAGGGCCACCGATAGAAACAAAGCCCCAACAAGCACGAAGTTTTTCCGGTTTCTCATAATTGAATCTTATAATTACAATTATTATCAACGCAAGGAAAATCTGGCTCTTATGGCAGTTTTTCTCAATATTTTCCCCCTCTGGCGGTGGACGGAGCCCCGAAAATGGGCTCCAACGGTGGAAATCCGTCCTTACTCGCCCTTTCCGGCGATCGGTGCCCCTTGCATTGCCTCGCCGATGGGGCGGGCGAAATCGTGGACGATGGCGTTGTGATCCGCGTATGGGAGTTCGTGGTAGCGGATCAGCCCCGGGAACTGCCTGGCGAGTTCGCGGCTCATCGCCACCGGGATCTGCCGGTCTTGGGCACCGTGAAACACCGTCACCCGCACCCGCGTCGGATCGAGCTGCCCCAGCGCCTCGACATTGTCGAAGCGGTGCCGCAGCAGTTGGCACATCGGCCACCCCACGGCGCGGCGCGCCATGGCCAGCATCGATGTGAAAGGCGAAACGAGAACCACCTCCTCGAACCCGTGCCGGACGGCGGCCCGCAGGGTGGCTGCGCAGCCGATCGAGTGCCCAAACCCACTCAGGCGCCCCTCATGCCCCTCATGCCAGCGAGCGATAGCCGCATCGACCGCCGAGTCGATCGACCCCGGTGTCGGCTTGCCGTCACAGCCGCCGTAACCCGGGTAGTCGACGAAGAGGTATCCCCATCGCGAGTCCCACCCGCCGGTCACCGGTGCGTAGTCGAGCGCCCTGGCGCCGTTGCCACCGCAGACCAGCCACACCCTCTCTGGCGGGCCACCCGAACGGGGCGGCAGGTAGTGGGCGAGCCCCGCCCCGGCCGCCGTCCCATAGCGGATCTCGACCACCTCCCCGCCAGCCAACCCCACCGCCTCGCCAGCCGCGTAAGGCCTCGGGTGGTAGATCATCCGATCCTGCAGGAAAAACACCAGCACCGCGAAACCGGCGAGGGAGAGTAGCGCGATGCGCGCGATCGCGAGCACCGTCCGCCAGGGGTGGCCGCGGCGTTGGCTACCCCCGCTAGCCGGCATCGTCCTGTCCGCGTTGCCTCGCCGCGCAGGCCAGCTCGAAGGCGCGCCCTTCGCCATAGCGCCGGATCGAGAACTTGACCCGTTTGCGCACGCCGGGGCGCGGCGACCACGTTGCCTGCCAGAACTCGTAACACCGGGTGTCCGTGCGGACGACGATGCGCGATACACCGACCACGCCCGAGACGTTGCGCCTGGTCAACTTCCCGTAGGCGCCCCCCCGCTGTGGCGCCGGCAACCGGTCGATCAACTCGTCGCGGAAGACCCGCGCCGCCCGCAGGGCCTCCTCGGCCCCACCGTAGACGCGGTCGGAGAAAAACTTCGTCAGCCGGCGGCCACCGCGGCTGAGGCGCACCTGCCAACCGCGCGTCCCGATCGTCGGCAGATCGATGCGTGAGATCGCAAAATTGGGGTTGGCGGACATCGCGTCCACCAGGGTATCACCGCCACATCGCGGCCGCAAACAGGCCCGGTTCGTAGACCGCGCCTCAGCCGCGCAAGTAGCGGGGGACGGCCTCCCGGGGGCGGTCTTCGGCCGCCACGAAAGGTCCGTTGGCGACGATGATCGTCTGCTTTAGCAGGGCGAGCGCGAGGCTGTTTCGAAACAGGTCGCGCAACAGCTGTTCGCGCCCTGGGATTGGGTGTTTTTGGGGTCTCATCGGATCGTGGGTGCTCCTCTGAAAAGGTTGGGGTTTACTCACTTCTCTCAAATACGGCCGCCCCTGACCAGCCTTTTCGGGAAAATTCACCACCCCCGGAAAGAGCCCCCAACCCAGCAACCCAGAGGGACACAGGCCGATGCGCTCGATTCACGCTTGAAGGCCCCCCGGTTCGGATCCCCATTGAAGGGGAGATGGCAAAACCCGACATCCTCGAGGCCGCCGAGCGCCAACGCTACGCCCGCCACCTCGCGCTGCCCTCCTTCGGCCCCGAGGGACAGGAGCGCCTCAAGGCGGCCAGCGTGCTCTGCATCGGCGCCGGCGGGTTGGGTTCCCCGGCGGCGACCTACCTGGCCGCGGCCGGGATCGGCCGCCTGGGCATCGTCGACCCGGACGTCGTCGACCTGTCGAACATCCAGCGCCAGATCCTCCACGGGACAGGGGACGTCGGGAGCAAGAAGGTCGACTCCGCCCGGCGGTCCCTGGACGATATCAACCCACACGTCCAGCTCGAACTGCACGACACCGCCTTCTCCGTCGACAACGCCATGGAGCTAGCGGCCGGATACGACCTCCTGCTCGACGGCTCCGACAACTTCCCCGCGCGCTACCTCTGCAACGACGTGGCCGTGCTGCTGAACAAGCCGAACGTCCACGGCTCGATCTTCCGCTTCGAGGGACAGGTGACCGTCTTCGCGCCCCACCTCGGCGGCCCCTGCTACCGGTGCATGTTCCCCGACCCGCCCGAGCCGGGCGCCGTCCCCGACTGAACGGAGGGCGGTGTGCTGGGCGTGCTCCCCGGCGTGATAGGAACCCTCCAGGCCACCGAGGCGATCAAGCTGCTGGCCGGCATCGGCGAACCGCCGGTCGGCAAGCTGGTCCACTACGACGCGCTCGCCACCCGCTTCCGCACCTTCGAGCTGCGCCCGGACCCGCAGTGCGCCGTCTGCGGCGGGCGGCCGAGCATCACCTCCCCGCAGCCCCTGGAGGGCTACTGTGAAGCCCCATCCGGGGGGGGCGAGGAGATCGGCGTCGTCGAGCTCAAGGCGAAGATCGACGTCGGCGAGGCGCCCGCCATCCTCGATGTCCGCGAGGCCGACGAGCGGGCCGTCTGCAAACTCGAGGACACCATCGCCGTCCCGCTCGGCGAGCTCGAGGGGCGGATCGGGGAGCTGCCGACCGATGTCCCCCTGTACGTCCACTGCAAGGCCGGCGGCCGCAGCGCCCGCGCCGTCGCCCTCCTCCACCAGGCCGGCCTCGACAACGCGGTCAACGTCGCCGGCGGCATCGACGCCTGGCGGACTGAGGTCGACCCCCAGCTCCCCGAAGCCTGAACTCGCCCCCGACGCCCCCCCGGGGCGGGGGCGCGATCCCCGCTTGCGCAAACCGCGCCGCTTCCCAACTTAGCGGTATGGACGCAGAGAAAGTCGGCCCGGCCCTCGGCAAACTCCCCAGCGGGGTCTACATCGCCACCAGCACCCTCGACGGCGAGGAGATCGGGATGCTGGCGAGCTTCGTCGAGCAGGCTGGCTTCGCGCCGCCGATGATCACCGCGGCCATCAGCAAAGGCCGTCGCCTCGAGCAGGCGGTCGAGAGCTCCGGCCTGATCGGCATCAACATCCTCGCCGAAGACGACGGGCGCCTGATGAAGCCCTTCGCCCAGTCCGACAACGAGTCGCCCTTCGCCGACGTCGCCCTCGAAGACAACGAGCACGGGGTCCCACAGCTCGCCGACGCCCTCGGCTTCCTGGCCGGCAAGGTGACGGGGAAGATCGAGGGCGGCGACCACACCATCTACGCCGCCGAGGTCATCGACGGCGTCCTCAACGACAGCACCCGCAGCCCGATGGTGCGGATCCGCAAGAACGGCTTCCAATACTGAGGGCTAGGGTATCAGAAACGTCCCGAGGCCGCCCAGATCGCTCGCAAGCGAGCTTCCTACAATGGATCGCACCACCCCTGTAGGAAGCTCGCTTGCGAGCGATAGAATGGGGCTGCCCCCCACCCCACCGGCCCGCTAGCGGATCGGGAAATCGAAGTAGGTCTCCGGGTAGGGCTCGTCCTTCAAGGTGAAATGCCACCACTCGTACGCGTACGGCTTGAACCCGTGTCGCGTCATCACCTGCTGCAGGAGGAGCCGGTTCGCCCGCTGCGCCGGGGTGATCCCGGGATCCTTCGAGGCCGGCCAGCTCTGCGGGCCGAAGAGGTCGAAACCCGTCCCCATATCCAGTTCCTCGAACGTCGGCTCCCCCTCCCCGGCACCGGGCTCGGGGAGAACGACGATGGTCACATCCACCGTGCTCCCCCGCGTATGCCCCGACCGCGCCGCGATGTACTCCTTGGCGAAGAGCTGGGACTTCTCGACCTCGGGGTAGTAGCGAGTCTTCATCTTGCGGTCGTCCAGGTCCTTCGCCCAGCGCACGAAGTGGTCGACCGCCCGCTGCGGGCGGTAGGCGTCGAACACCTTGAGCCCGAACCCGAAGGGCCGCAGCGCCCCCTGCACCTCCTTGAGCGCCTCGGCCGCCTCCCGCGTGAGCAGACAGCGCGGCGCCTCATACCCGTCGATGCGCCTGCCGACGAAGTTGTCCTCGCCGAAATAACGCGGCTCCACCACGAGGCTGGGGATGAACGCCTTGAGGTCAACGAAGCCCTCCGGCGGCTCGGCACCGAGCCGCAACAGGGAGCAGAGGGCGAGCAGCAGCAGCGGGCAACCCAGGGTGACGGCGTCCCTCATCACGATGAACGAAAGCCGCCCCGGGGCGAGAAATCAAGGTCGGTGCCGGGGCGGCCGACGGGTTCCGGCAGCCGGCCTCCAGCTCCACCGGGCGGGCGACGACAAGTTGCCCGTCGTCCAGATGACAATGGGCGAGAGCTAGTTGCCCTTCCGCCTGGAATCCGTGCGAACGAAGAACAACTTCCAGTGCGCCTACCTGCCACGACTTGTCCGCCTTCCCCGCCGACGGCTGAGAAACACGGGGACGACCCCAAAACCGAGCAGAACTGCCACCGACGGCTCGGGCACGACGAAGATTCCCGCGACGCCCCAACCACGCCGGATACGCATCGAGGGATCCGGGAAAAGGAGACCCGCCCCCAAGGATACATACCCACCGCCATCCGTCACACCTGGGATCGCCGGCCCGATGCTCGTATAAAGGGGATCCCCATTCACCGCACTGAAGGTCGCCCCGACCATATAGTTGGTTCCGGCCGGAAGCACGAAATCCTGAACATCCGCGAGGCGCCAAGCACCGTCTGCCGACAACGACGCCTGCGTCCCGCTGGGAATGACTGCTGAGACGATGAGGTTCTGCTGCTGATCCCACAGGCCAATCGTATGAGACTCATTCAGACCATCGGAGCCTTCGTCATAGAAAGAGAGATGGGTGACGGTAAAGTCCTTGGTGGTGCTAAATTGGAGACCTATCGTGCTAGGCACAGTCGCGGTGCCCGAACCAGCAGGCCCAGTCAGAATGGAGATGCTGTCGGCAGAGGGCAATGCCGTGCCCACCATCGCCCCCGGGAATCCGAAACAGAGGGCGACGGTGAATACGACGGCAGATTTGTTGGCGATGGACATAGCGAAGTGGGGTTGTTTCTTTGGGGGCGAATAGGTTGGCCGTCCTACGACCGTCCTGTCTAACATGGCATCTAGGAAAGGTCGCTTTGTAGGGACACATTGCCCCCTCCCTAGCAGACCTCCCCTTTCACCTAAGACAAAGCCTCGCCGGCGGATCCTTGCACAGATATCAAACCGTGAAAAGCGAATGTTGACGACGGCGCGTCTCCGAAAATTGGCCTACTAGCACATCAGCCACATGCCACCAACACCCGATAAAACGACCTATCGACCCTCTTCTAACTTCTAGATAGGGAGCGGCAGAAGTACCAGGGACAGGAATCGAACCTGCACGGGCTAAGCCCACCAGATCCTAAATCTGGCGCGTCTACCAGTTTCGCCACCCTGGCCTTGGCAGAGGCGCTGACCCTACCGGCGCGGGGGGGCCGGGTCAAGCCGCCAACGGTCGCCGGACTCGCCCTCCAGATATCGTATCGGGGGTAGCCACGAGCGTGAGCGAGTGGGAGGCCACCCCCTGTCGACTCGCTCACGCTCGTCGCTACCCCCAAATCCGCCGATGCGTCAGGCGATCCCCGCCTTGCCGCGGACACGCCCTATCCGGCGCAGGCCGGGCAGCGGCCGAAGAACTCGAGCTCGTGGTAGATCCCGGTGAACCCAGTCTGGCTCATGACCTCCTTCTCGAGCGCCTCGACCGGACACTCGAGCCCCAGCAACTCGATCTTGCCGCAGCCGGTGCAGACCAGGTAGTCGTGGTGCTCGCCCGGGTAGCAGAACACGTAGTAGGCGGCGCGCTCGTGGAGCCCCAGGCGGCGGACCACCCCCTTCTCCTCCAGGCGGCCGAGGAGCCGGTAGATCGTCGCCCGGTCACACTGGTCGGCGAGGGCGTCGAGCTCGCAGAGCTCGCCCAGGGTGACCGGCCGGTCGGAGGCGATGAGGGCACGCAGCAGTTCCTGCATCGCCTTGGTGCGCCGCAGGCCGCGCTCGCGGCAAGTCTGGATCGCCCAATCGAGCTGGGTCTCCGGGCTATCGTTGGTCACGTGCATATCGCTGTCTCTCCCTAACCCCCAGGGCGGGCGGGATCAACCCGCGCTTTGGGCGCCCCCCCTCAGACGGGTGGTTATACCCCGGCGACATCGTCCGCTAGCTTCTGGGCGAACCATGCCGACCTACGTCTACGAGACGATTCCCCCCGACGACACCCTGCCGTCCGAGCGCTTCGAGATCCGGCAGTCGATGAACGAAAGACCGCTGCGCAAACACCCCGACACCGGCGTCCCGGTGCGCCGGGTGATCAGCGGCGGCTTCGGCTACATGCCGCCCGGCTCGATCGCCCCCCCCAGCCGGGCGGGGGATGAAGGCCGGCCGGTGGGCACAGTGGTGCCAGTAACTAGCGCCCTTTCGGAGTCCCTGGCGCTCCCCCAGAAACCAAGATCGCGATAGGCGAGTTCGCCCGGCCCCGTTCCTAACCGGAGTGCCCTCTGTCCACATTTGAACACCGCGGGCATTTACTTTGTCACACAAAGCATCATGCCGGACGACGAGAACCCACAGCCACCGACACCCCCCGACCAGCCGGCTCGGGGTTATCCTCCGTTCCTCCTGCTCGCCGGCTCCACGCTGGCGCTCACCGGGGCGGCCGACTTCCTCCTCTACGGGCAGCGAGCCGGGCTCGGTCTGGCGCTGTTTCTGACGCTGCTCTGGCTGACCTTGGCCATGCACCGGAGCGGGCGGCGCGTGGGGGTCAAAAACCTCGTGTTGGTGGGGCTGCTCGGGGGCACGGCCCTGGCGACCTGCATCGCACCGTCGGTGGTCAATGGGCTGCTCCTGATCGTCCTCACCTTCTACGCTTCGGGACACTGGTTCGCCGGCCGGCTCAGCCCGTATTGGGCGCGCGCGCTGCGCGGGGTCTGCGCCTTCGCCTGGTTCCCCTCGACCCTCGAGAACATCGGCCGCGGGCTGGGCGGGATGTTTATCGCGGGGGGCGATGCGCGGGTCGCCCGGTCCGCCGGCTGGCTGGTGCGGATGGCGCGGATCCTCGGGCCGGTCGCGCTGGTCGCGCTGCCGTTCGTCCTCCTCCTCGGCGGAGGCAACGCGATCTTGGGACAGACGATCACCTCCACCGTCACGGCGATCACCGACTTCCTCTACGGGGTGCAGGTGCCTGACGCCGACCGGTTCTTCTTCTGGGCGGTGGTCGGCGCCGGGGTCTTCGCGCTGCTCGGCAACCGGCTGCCGTTCCCGATCAGAACCGCCCTGCCGGGGGTTGGGATCCGCTTTCCCCGACGCGACCTCTCCATCTCGATATGGCGGACGCGGCTGTTGCTAGTCGCGGTCAACGCGATCTTCTTCGCCGCCAACGCCACCGACCTGGTGTACCTGTGGGGCGGCCGGGTCTCGCTGCCCGAGGGGGTCACCTACAGCGAGTTCGTGCACCAGGGGGTGAACCACCTGATCGCCTGCGTGGTGTTGGCGGCAGCCGTGCTGCTGCTGTTGTTCAACGCCCCGCGCGAGGTCACCCACGCCCGCGGGCAGCGGGTGCTCGCCGGCCTGTGGATCGCCCAGAACCTGCTGCTGGAGGCGGGCGTGATGCTGCGCCTGAAACTCTACGTCGACTCCTACGGGCTCTCCGTCCAGAGGGTGCACCTGATGCTGTTCCTCGCCCTCGTCGGAGCCGGGTTCGTGTTGCTTGGCGTCCGCATCGCGCAGAGCCGGTCCCTGCGCTGGCTGCTCGGCGCCAACCTGCTCGCCGTGTTCGCGCTGTTCTTCGTCGGGCAGTTCGCCGACATCCGCGGTTTCGTCGCGAGCTACAACGTGCGCGCCGCGGCGGCGGGCGCAGACAGCGGCGGCGCGGCCGACCTCGACATGGTCTACCTCCGCCAGCTCGCGCCGGAGTCCTGGCCGGCGCTGCGGCAGGTCGCCGAGACCCCGGATACCTTCGGTCCCTACAGCGAGGTCGCCGCCACCTGGCTCGCCGTGGCTGCCGAGTCCGCCGCCTCGGACACCTCCGCCAGGGACTGGCGCTCGTGGAGCTGGCGCCGCGAGCGCCTGCGGCAGGTCGCCCTGGGGGGCGCCGCCGGCGGGGGGTCGCGGGTGTCGTCCGCCCGGGGTGGCGGGAGCGGCGGCCTGGCGCGCCGCTAGGGCGTTGCACCGCGGGCGGCCGCGGCTAGATTGCGGGGGAATTCGCCATGGCCATCACACCTCCTACCGCTATGAAAATCTCCCTCCACCTGGCCGCCGGCTGCGCGGCGGCGCTCCTCTGCAGCTCCTGCGAACGCGAGGCGGACGCCTCGTCGGACGTCAGGGCACCTGGGGGAGCGAGCACGAAGGGCGGAAGCACCCCGCCAGGCACCCCGGAGGGGGTTCGCAAACCTTACGAGCCGATGACTGACGAAGAACTGCGCGCCAAACTCACGCCGCTCCAATACCGGGTCACCAAGCAGGAGGGCACCGAGCGGGCGTACACCGGGAAATACGACAAGCATTACGAGGAGGGCATCTACGTCTGCATCATCTCCGGCGAGCCCCTCTTCTCCTCGAAGGACAAATACGACTCGGGCTGCGGCTGGCCGGCGTTCACCAAACCGATCGACGACGGCGAGATCGTGCGGCGCACCGACTTCAAGATCGGTTACCCGCGCACCGAGGTCCGCGCCAAGACCGGCGACTCCCACCTCGGCCACGTGTTCGAGGATGGCCCGACCGACAAGGGGGGCCTGCGCTACTGCATCAACTCCGCCTCGCTGCGCTTCGTGCCGAAGGACAAGCTCGCCGAGGAGGGGTATGGGGAATATCTGAAGCTGTTCGCGAACTCCGGCAGCGACGACGGCGGCTCGAAGTAGCGCACCCGGACGCTGACGTGGCTGCCCCGGAGACGATCCAGTCCATCGGCGACGAGGTCGCCATCCGCTGGGACGACGGCAGCGAGAGCTTCTACCGGATGGAGGCTCTGCGGGCGGCGTCGCCAAGCGCGGAGAACAAGGGCGAAAGCGACCTGCTGGGCAACCGCATCGGCGGCAGCAACCAGACCCGCTTCCCGGGCGTGCGCGTCACCGGCTGGGAGATCGTCGGCGGATACGCGATCCAGTTCCGCTTCAGCGACGGCCACAACACCGGCCTGTATTCCTTCGACCTCCTGCGCGGGCTCGCCGGCTAACGGCGCGCCGCACCACCGGTAGGGCGCCCTCGATGAGGGCGCCGCGGATTTTCTAGGGGGAGGAACCGGCGACCGGGTTTGGAAACGCCCTAGGCCCCGGCGATCTCCTCGCGGTGGAACGCCGCCCAGTCGTCGAGGTTATTGAGGGTCAGCGCATCCCATACCGCGCCGTTGTCGGCCACCCCACAGTCGGCGAGGATCTCGGCGCGCACCTCGTCCTCGTACTCGTACCCGGCGATGGCGGCGTTGACCTCGGCGATCGCCGCCGCGTCCGCCGCCCCCCCTCCCTGCTCGCGCACCCAGTCCTCCAGCTGGGGGTAGGTGGGCTTGCGGTCGGCGAGGAAGGCGAGGAAGGCATCTCGCGACAACCCGAGCCCATCGAGGACCAGCTGGTCGAGCCCCTGCCCGGCCGCGGCATAGTCGTCGTGCAACTTTCCGGCACAGTCCAAGCTAGCCTTGTGCCACAAGCGCGGCAGGTGGAGGACGCCGAGCGGACCGGCGACGCCGGAGCTGATGGTCGGAGTGATCTTGTTCATGATGGCGTGGGGAGATCCCGCCTTGGGGATTCCCCAACCTTACCCCTAGCTGGCGGTCTTGGGAAGCCCGGGGCGTGATGGGGCATTGCCATGTCCCGCGCCCGGCCGCTAGAGTCGATGCGCACCACCCGAGACCCATGCTGAAAATGCCCCTGGCGCCCGCCGCCGCCGCTGCGATCTGCTGCGCCCTCCCCCACCCCACCCCCGCCGCGCCGGAGGGGCAGGCGCCGTCGGCGCTGCGCTCCGAGATCCAGAGGGCGGCACACGAGATCGCCGAGACCCGCACCCGGATCGCCGAACTGCACGAGCGCCTGAGACGTTCCGAACAAGAGCGCGAGACCTTACGCGCCCGAGTCGACGCGGAGCAGAAACGCGCCAACCGGCTCGCCAGACAGCTCGCGGCCGCCCAGAGGGGTGACGACGGCCGCAAATCCCGTCGCGAAATGGACAGACAGGCCCCTGCCCGTGTCGGGCAGGTGGCGGTGCTGCACTTCGAACGGGGCGCCGAGCACAGCGCGGGCGACAGCGCAGGGGCCTTGGCCGAGGTCCGCGAGGCGCTCCGCGAGGCACCCGACGCGCGCCTCGAGATCATCGGCCACAGCTGCGACCTCGGATCGCCGCGGGCGAACCTCCTGCTCAGCGCCCGCCGCGCCGCCGGGGTGCGCGACCTGCTGATCGTCGGTGGCATCGCCCCGCGCATCCTCGACACCTACGGCCTCGGCGAAGCCGAGCCCGCCGCCGCCAACGACACGCCGCGCGGCCGAGCCGCCAACCGGCGGGTGGAGATCCGGATCCGCTGAACCGGATCGCCCGCAGGTGGGCGACAGGATGCCGCCCCCCCTAGGGGCTCCATATCCGCCGGAGGGGCGGCATCTTGCCGCCCATGGGTTGGGGGCAGCTATCGTCCCCCGGGCGCCGGCCGGATCGGGAACCCCATCTCCGATAGAGCCGGCGCGTTCGGCATCGTCGCGCGAAGGCGCCCTCACTCGCCGCCCGGCTCCTCCTCGACCTCGATCTCCACCCACTCGTCGCGCTGCTCGCGACGCAGCAGGTAGTTGATCACGATCACCAACCCGAACCCGAGCACCCCCAACGACAGCTCGAGGAGCCCCGGCGTGAAGAACACCGGCAAGACGTTGCCGAACGCGTCGGCCAGCAGCTCGAGCAGCTGGCGGTGGAACGCCACGGCCATCACCAACGCCCCGACCGTCGCCCCAAGCCAAAACGGGTGGGATCCGCGGCCGCGCCGCGCCTTGTCTTGTCCGTCTCCGGTCGCCATGCTACCCGGGAGCATAGCCCCCCGCGCGCCCCCCGCAACCCGCCCGACAGACATGGATTCCATCTCCTCGCTCACCGCCAAGATCCAAGAGTTCCGCGACGCGCGCGACTGGGCGCAGTTCCACAACCCGAAGGAGCTGGCCGCCGCCATCGCCATCGAGGCGGCGGAGCTACAGGAGCTCTTCCTCTGGAAAGACCACCCGGCCTGCGAGGGCGTCGGCAAGGAACGGCGCGGGGAAATCGCCGACGAGATCGCCGACGTCGCCATCTACCTGTTCGAACTCGCCGACAACCTGGGCCTCCAGCTCGGCGACGCGATCCTCGCCAAAATGGCCAAGAACGCGGAGAAATACCCGGTCGAGAAAGCCCGCGGGTCGAACAAGAAATACACCGAGCTCTAAGAGGAGGGGCGGCATCCTGCCGCCCGATCAGCGCGTTCCCAACAGGGCGGCAGGACGCCGCCCCTCCGGCTGCTATCCCGGTTCCAGGGCAAAACTCAACCAACCCCCGACCTAAGTGGGTCGTTTTCAAACACTCTCTAGCGCCGGCGCCGCAGCATCAGCGCCCCGGCCAGCGCCAGCAGAACCGCGCTTGATGGTTCCGGGATCGGCGCGGGGAAACTGAAGGTCTGCAGCGCATAGCTCGGCGGGACGACCGCCTGCTCGCCGGCGCCCGCGACATTGTTCAGCCCGCCCCACACCGGGGTGGTGGCGGTGGAGACCCTCCAGTCGTAGCTCCCCGGCGGGTTCCCGCCCAGCGGGTCAACGTACGCTGGCACCAGCCATTCGTCGCCGAGGCCGTCGCTGCCGCTGTCGTCGGTGATCAGCACCCACTCGCTGGTCTCGTCGCCGGCGAGGTTGTTGTAGACCCAGATGTAGGCCTGCCGGCCCGACAGCGGGGCGTCCCCCGCCTGCATGGTGTAGCTCCCGGTGAACCAGCCGGTCGCCTCGTTGTAGGTGGTCGTGTCCAGGGCCGTCCACTCGCCCCCCCACTGGCCGGTGTTGGCCGCGGTCGGCGCGAAGCCGTCGGAGAAGGTGCCGATGGCGAAGGTGTAGGTGGCGTCGATCGCCCCGCCGGCGCTGTTGAAGTTGGCATCGAGCAAGGCGTTGCCCCAGTTCAAGGTCTGCGCCTGACCGGGTCCGGCGGCCAGCCCGACGGCGCAGGCCACCAGGCAGAGCCGGCGGGAGAGAACAGAGGAGAAACGGCGCTTCATGCTGCGTGGGTGCTCGGGTTGTGGCCGGCGCGCGCCTCGTCTCCGGCCCCCCCGGTCCCGGCACGGCCGATCAGGCCGAAACGGGCGAAGGCGTCGAGGTAGACCTTCAGGAAACCGTCGATGGCGAAGCCCTCCATGCTCGGCCTGGCGCCGTCGCGCAGCTCCGCCAGGTGCTCCGGCCGCCGGGACAGCCGCCCCATCAGATCCGCCAGGTGGCCGACGTCGCCCGGGGCGAAGGTGTAGCCGTTGACGCCGTTCTTCACCAGCTCGTGCGCCCCGCAGCGGTCGGAGACCAGGACCGGCGCCCCGGCGGCGAGCGCCTCGTTGATGATCAGACCCCACTGGTCGTGCGTGCTGGCGAGAACGACCGCCGTCGAGAGCTTCGCCGCACGTGGCACCTGCCCGTATTCGAGCCACGGCACCACCGAGACCTGGCCGCCGACCCCGAGCCGCTCGGCCTCCGCCCGGTATTCCTCACCGAGCTCCCCCTGGCCGCAGATCACCAGCCGCGGGACGCCCCCCCGGCCCGCCGCACACAACCGGGCATACGCCTCGATCACCCGGCCGGCGTTCTTCTTCGCGATGAACCGGATCGCCACCAGGAAGAACGGTGCACCTTCTGGGATTCCAAAATGTTGATAGATCGACGCGTCGCCCGAACCGTCGGCGGCGGCGGCCGCGATGCCCGCGTTGTCCACCACGTTCCAGCCCCCGAAGTAGGCGGGCTTCTTCCGCCCGGCCAAGAAGCGCGAGTAGTCGACGCACTCCTGGCCGGAGCACATGAAGAAGTGGTAGCGCCGCACCACGTAGCTCTTCAGCCTCTCTAGCACCACGCTCTTGCTGTAGCTCTCGGCGTCGTTGAACCGCGAGTCGTGCATCACCCCGACCCGCCAGCGGAACAGCCAGGCGCTGAAGGCGGCCAGCATCGACTCCGGCCGGTCGTAGCCGCCGACCAACACGACCTTCGGCCTCAACTTCAGGAGCTTGAAGAAGAACCGCAGACAGGTCTTCGCCGTCGAGACCTTGAAATACCCGCGCAGGCCCAGCCCGCGGAAGGTCGAGGACAGCACCGACACCGGCACCCCGCCGTACTGAGCCTCGAAGGCCTCGCCGTCCCAGCCGTAGGTCGACTCCTTACCCGCGATCAACACCACGTGCAGCCGCACCCGGTCGTCGAGCCCCTTCCGGCGCAGCTCGGCAGCGAGCCGCGACACCCGAAACGCGAGATACGGCGTGTGGGTGTCGAAGCAGATGACGACGTTGCGCGGCTTCACAATACCTAGGTCTCTCAAGCCAATCTCCCCAAGCGGGCAATAATTTTAGAAAAATAAGGTAAATTTCAGTTAATTCAATGATTTTCATATTTTACAATAGATGCCAGCTGGATATATTTTAGTATTTAGTAAAATTTATGAAAATTCTCCTCCACGACTATGCTGGTCACCCATTCCAGGTGCAGCTCAGCCGTGAATTGGCCCGCCAGGGACACCGGGTTCTCCACGCCTACGCGGGTGCGCTACAGACCCCGCGCGGGGAGCTCGAGCGGCGGGCGGACGACCCGGAGCACTTCGATACCACCGAAGTGCCGATGGATCCGGACTACGCCAAACACAAGTACTCCTTCCGCCGCCGGCGATCGATGGAGATCGATTACGGCCGCCGCGCGGCGGAGCTGATCGACCGCTGGGATCCAGACATCGTCCTGTCGTCGAACACCCCCACCGAGACCCAGAGCGCCATCCTCGAGGCGAGCCGGCAACACGACCGCCGCTTCATCTTCTGGTGCCAGGACTTCTACAGCATCGCCGTCGACAAGCTGGTGCGGAAGAAGCTCCCCCTCATCGGCCGGCTGATCGGCGGCTACTACAAACACCTCGAGCGCCGGCAGCTGCGGCAGTCGGACCACGTGGTCGCGATCACGGAGGACTTCCGGCCGATCATGGTCGAGGAGTTCGACACCGACCCCGACAAGATCTCGGTGATCCCCAACTGGGCACCGCTGGAGAACCTGCCGGTGATCAGCAAGGCCAACGACTGGTCGGTCGCCCACGGCCTGGAGGAGAAGTTCGTCTTCCTCTACACCGGCACCCTCGGGATGAAGCACAACCCCGAGCTGTTGCTCGGCCTCGCCAAACACTTTCACGACAAGCCGGAGGTCCAGGTGGTGGTGGTCTCGGAGGGGATCGGCGCCGAATGGCTGCGCGAACGGTGCGCCGCCGAGGCGCTCCGCAACCTGACCCTGCTCCCATACCAACCCTTCGACCGCCTCCCGGAAGTCCTGGCCGCAGGCGACGTCCTCACCGGGATCCTCGAACCCGAGGCGGGGATCTTCTCGGTGCCGAGCAAGGTCCTCACCTACCTCTGCGCCCGCCGGCCGATCCTCCTCGCCGTCCCCGAAGTCAACCTGGCCGCCCGCATCATCGACAACGAACACGCCGGCCTCACCGTCCCCCCCTCCGACCCCCTCGCCTTCGTCGAAGCCGCCGAACAGCTCTACAGCAACCCCGGTATGGCCGCCACCTGCGGCCAAAATGCGAGAAATTATGCAGAAAATACTTTCAATATCGATAAAATAGCTGTAAAATTTGGAGAAATACTCAACGATTAGAATTTCAATACCGAAATGAGCAAGAAAGTTTTAGTTTGTGGGGCTGGCGGATTCATCGGCGGGCATCTGGTCGAGTATCTGCGCAAGCAAGGTTTTGGGGACATTCGGGCGATCGACCGGAAGCCCTTCGACGAGTGGTATCAGATCCACGACTACGCCGAGTCGGACATCCTCGACCTGCAGCACCGCGACGCCTGCTACCAGGCCATGCGGGACGTCGACATCGTCTACAACCTGGCCGCCGACATGGGTGGCATGGGCTTCATCGAGAACAACAAGGCCCTGTGCATGCTGAGCGTGCTGATCAACACCCACCTCCTCGAGGCCGCCAAGGACGAGGGGGTCGGCCGGTTCTTCTACGCCTCCTCCGCCTGCGTCTATAACGCCAGCAAGCAGGACGAGGTCGACAACCCCGGGCTCGCCGAGGCGGACGCCTACCCGGCGATGCCCGAGGACGGGTACGGTTGGGAGAAGCTGTTCAGCGAGCGCATGTGCCGCCACTTCCGGGAAGACTTCGGCATCGAGGCCAGGGTCGCACGCTTCCACAACGTCTACGGCCCGCACGGCACCTTCGAGGGCGGCCGCGAGAAGGCGCCGGCGGCGATCTGCCGCAAGGTGATCGACGCCAAGCTCTCCGGCAGCGGCGAGATCGAGATCTGGGGCGACGGTGAGCAGACCCGCTCGTTCATGTATATCGACGACTGCACCAAGGGCACCCATGACATCCTGAACAGCGACATCCTCGACCCGATCAACCTCGGCAGCGAGGAGATGGTCAGCATCAACGGGCTGGTCGACATCGTCGAGGACATCGCCGGCGTCACGCTGAAGCGGAACTACAAGCTCGACGCCCCGAAGGGCGTCCGCGGCCGCAACAGCGACAACACCATGATCCGCGAACTCATGGGCTGGGAGCCGAGCGTCTCCCTCCGCGAGGGGATGGAGAAGACCTACCGCTGGATCTACGACCAGGTCGCCGACCGCTACCCCGGCCGCGGCACGGTCCGCGCCGCCGTCGGCTCCGAGACCCTGGTGTCCTAGCCCCCCCCGGGGCCAGGGCGCGCCCCGGGCGCCAGGTGGTCACCGACACAGCAGGGAGGCACCGGGACCGACCGATGAACACGCGCACCACCACCAGCCCTGGGGACCGCCTCCTCCTCGCCCTGCTGTGGGTGTTCGCGCTGTCGTTCGCCTTCGACTTCCGCGGCGACTCGGACGGCGGCACCGGCGGCTCGGCCGCGCAGTACCTCTTCCTGCTTTCTGCGCTCGGGTCCGGGGCGCTGATCGCGATCATCGGCCGGCGCCACCTGCTGGAGAAACCCGGGGTCTACCTGCTGCTGCTATGGTGGGGGTACCTGGGGTACGCGCTCGGCGTAGCGCTGCTCAACGACGTCGCCATCAGCCGCTTCGTCCGCGTCGTCATCCCCTTCGGTCTGCTAGGCCTGGCGATGGCCGTCGCCCACATCGCGGGCTGCCGTCGCCTGCGCCCGGAGCAGATCGTGCTGCCGGTGGTGGTGGCCGCCGCGACCAACATCCTCTGGCGCATCGCCTACGGCTTCGCGTTCAAGGGGGTCACGCTCTCCACCGTGCGCATCGAGATCCTCAGCCCGGCCATCAACTGGGCCTTCGCCTTCG
This sequence comes from Verrucomicrobiales bacterium, assembly GCA_028280355.1. GTDB lineage: Bacteria > Verrucomicrobiota > Verrucomicrobiia > Verrucomicrobiales > DEV007 > JANQMB01. Next base: position 2,195 of record JANQMB010000141.1, on the reverse strand, counting down.
TCGGGGTCGCCCTGCTGCTCGCACCGGGGTTCAAAAAATCGGCGGCCGTGCTCGCGCTCGCCGCCTTCGCCTGCACCTTCCTCAGCGTCACCCGCGGGCTCATCTTCCCGATGCTCGCCTCGGCGCTCATGTGCTGGTTCTGCCTGCTGCTCGGCATCCGCTGGCGGGTGTTCGGCTGGGGCTGGATCCCGCGCAAGCTAGTGCCGATCGGCGGCGTGGTCGCGCTGGTGGCCGCCGCGATCATCGGGGTCTCGGTCGTCCAACCGACCATGCTCGAGCGCTGGACGGAGCGCCTGCTCGACAGTTCGAACGGGCAGTCCGCGGTCGACCCCTCGCTGCTCACCCGCCAGGCCGAGGCGGTCGCCATGCGCGACATCCTGGAGGCGGAGCCGCTGGGCTTCGTCTACGGCAAGGGGGTCGGCGGCTCCTACTATTGGGACGACAGCTTCTACGAGGAGCTCTGGGAGGTCTACCCGACCGACTTCGACTTCTCCGGCGAGTTCTGGTTCGCCGGGCACTCGGTGTGGACCTGGTCGATGTTCTCAGGCGGGGCCATCGGCACGGCGCTGTTCGCCGCCCTGTTCGCCGGCACCATGCTGCTGAGCCTGGCCTGCGTCCGCCGCAACGCCCCCTACCCCGGCTTCGCCGCCTACCTCGGGTTCCTGCCCTTCGTCGCCGCCTGGTGCATCCTCAGCGAGAGCCTGACCTCCAACCCCTTCGACGAGCGCCTGGCCGGGCTCATCTTCGGCATGATGGCGGGCCTCCCGCAGGCCTTCTTCGTGCGCGCCCGCGACCACGCCGCCCTCTATCACCACCCGACCCCATACCGCCAGGTGGCGCCGGCACCCCCGGTGCGGCCGGGGGCGGGCGAGCCGGTGCCACAGTCGTAGGTCCCACATCCGTGATCCAGTTGCGCAGCCACCGAAAGACGATCGCCCTCGCCGACCCGCGCTGGTACGGCCACCACCCGACGTACTTCAAGGAGTTCGCCGCCTCCCTGCTGCGCCTCGGCCACCGCGTGGTCGCCCTCTGCCGCGAACCCGACGAACTCGAACCGGCACTCCGCGCCACCTGCGCCGAGCTCGGCCTCGACCCGGCGGAGGCGATCGAGGTGGCCCCGCTGGCCGACCCCGACCGCGCCTTCGTGTTCCCCGAGCGCATCGACCACGACCCGCTGAGCACCATCGCCCGCTGGCGCTGCCTGCGCCGCGCGCTGGCCGGGGCCGAGGCCGCCTCCGGGTGGCGGGCCGACCTGGTGTTCTTCCCCTGGCTCGATTCTTACCTGCGCTTCCAGCCGAGCAAGGCGCTCCCCAGCCTGATGCTCGGCCGCCCGTGGGCCGGCCTGTATTTCCGCAACCACCACTTCGGGTCGGCGCCGCGCCTGCTGACCACCATCGCCAAGGGGGACCGCGGGCTGCGCAACCGCGACTGCCGGGCGATCGGGGTGCTCGACGAACGCTTCGCCGAGGCGATGTCGGAGACCTCGGGGCGGCCAGTCATCCCCTTCCCGGACATCACCGACGAGACCGACCCGGCGGCCCTCAGCCCCCTGGCGGAGCGGGTCCTGCGCCAGGCCGCGGGGCGCAAGGTGATCGGCATGGTCAGCCTCGAGAAACGCAAGGGCTTCCTCACCATGCTGCGCATCGCCGAGGCGGTTGCCGGCCGCGAGGACTGGTATTTCGTGGCCGCCGGCACCTACTGCCCCGAGACCTGCAACGCCGAGGAACGCGCCTACGTCGAGCGGGTCGACCGCCTCGCCAACCGCGAGGGGAAGCTCGACAACGTGATGCTCAAACTGCCCGGCGAGCGCATCCCGGACGGCGCCGAATACAATTCGCTGATCAAGTGCTTCGACCTCGTCTACGCCGCCTACGAGGACTTCCGCGGCAGCAGCAACGCCCTCACCAAGGCGGCCGTGTTCGGGAAGCCGATGGTCGCCACCCGCGGCGAATGCGTCGGCAACCGGGTCGAGCGATACGGCCTCGGGCTCACCTTCGACCAGGGCGACGCCGCCGGCGGCGAGGAGGCGATCCGCCGCGCCCTGGCGGGGGTCGGCTGGGACGGCGCTCCGCTCGCCCCGCGCTACTCCGAATACCGCGCCCTGCACGACCGGGACCGCCTCGACGAGGTGTTCGAGGAAATCCTAGCAAACGTCTAGCACCCGAAACCTCGATGCGCTCCCGGCCCACCGTCGC
>JANQMB010000140.1 GCA_028280355.1 Verrucomicrobiales bacterium | reverse complement strand
GGAGGACGTCTTGTGCGTCGGCGGCGCAGCGCGTCTGGCTGCGGGCGAACAGCAGCAGCCTGGAACCGTGCTCGCGGAACCAGGCCTTCCAGTCGTCGGTGAGTTCGCTTTCTCCCATCGCGGCGGCGGTCTCCGGCACCACTATATCAAAGTTCCTCCTGCGTCCATGGGACTTCGGCCGGCCCGGGGGGCGGGGAGGGTTGACTTGGCTGGCGGCGACCCTACCGTCCCGCGCCCAAAAGGGGACACGAAACTGCATATCAAAACTATGGCACAACCGACCCTCCTCGTTCTCGCCGCCGGTATGGGCAGCCGCTATGGCGGCTTGAAGCAGATGGACCCGGTCGGACCAGGCGGGGAGACGGTGATCGATTACTCCGTCTTCGACGCCATCCGGGCGGGCTTCGGGAAGGTCGTCTTCGTCATCCGCCGGGATTTCGAGGAAGCGTTCAGGGAGGGGGTCGGGGCCCGCTTCGCCTCGCAGATCGAGGTGGACTACGCCTTTCAGGGGCTGGATGCCCTGCCCCCCGGTGCGGAGGTCCCAGCCGGGCGAGAGAAACCCTGGGGCACAGGCCACGCGATCCTGGTCGCCGCCGGGGTGGTGGACTCCCCCTTCGCCGTGATCAACGCGGACGACTTCTACGGCAGGGACGCGTACGTCCAGATGGGGCGCTACCTGAGCTCGGTCGACGCCGCCGCCAAGCCCGACCCCTTCGCCATGGTGGGCTTCCCGCTGAGGAACACGCTGTCGGACTTCGGTAGCGTCTCACGGGGGATCTGCGAGATCGATCCGGACGGGCATCTGATCTCTGTCACCGAGCGGACCAGGATCGAGCGGATGGGGGACGGGGCGCGCCACCGCGAGGAGGACGGCAGCGAGGTCGTCCTAGATGGCGGCGAGGTCGTCTCGATGAACATGTGGGGCTTCACGCCGACCGTCTTCGGCCACCTCGACCGGCTCTTCTCAGCCTTCCTGGCCGAGCGGGGACAGGAGATGAAGTCCGAGTTCTACATCCCCTTCGCCATCGACGAACTGGTGCAGGCGGGCGAGGCGAGTGTCTCTGTCTTGCAGACCGCGAGCTCCTGGTTCGGCGTCACCTACCGGGAGGACAAGGAGCACGTCGTGGGCGCCATCGCCGACCTGATCGCCCGGGGCGAATACCCGGAGCGCCTGCTCGACGGGGCGGCGGGCTAGGCTCCGCCTCGGATCCCGCTGATCCATCGCCCGTCTTCTCTCGGGGGCGCCAAAGAGGGCAGAAACCGGCTTCGTTGCCGGGCTCGGAGTCCTGAAAACCCCGCCAATTGGGGAACTCAGCCCCTCGTTCCGACGGTTTCTGGTCAACTGAGTACCGTCACTTCAATTATTTTCTGATAAAATTATAAAAACCATAAAAATTGCTTGCGAGAGACTTATAAATTCCATAGTTTATGAAAATAGTCATTTAGGTTGCACAGGGAGAATCAGCAACTCAAGACGACGTTTCCAATGACAAGCAGTTCCAGAAAGCGGGCATTCACCCTGATCGAGATGATGGTCACCATCACCGCATTGAGCGGCATCCTCTCGGTTGGCTACATCGGGTATTCGGAGATGAAGGCCTCCGTTAAGGCGCAGAAGTTGGAGAAGGACATCTCGACAATCAACTCCGCGCTCAAGATGTATGTCGCCCACGGTGGCGAGATCGGGACCCTGAGTTCCCCCCAGTCGATCATCGACAAGCTGAAGACGGTGCCGAACGACGACAACCGCAAGCAGATCGCCGGCCTCCGTGGGAGCATGGTCGACCCGCGCCTTGAGGTGGTGATGCAGTCGGTGGCGGACTCGGAGACCACCGAGCCGCGCGCCTCCTGGAACGCGGCGCAGAAGCGCTTCGTGGTGGTGCGCGAGGGGGACCCGGGCATCCAGGGTTTCCGGATGAACAAGGCCCGCATCCTCAGCACGCCGATCTTCGAAAACCGCAACGTGGCGCTCAAGCTCGCCAAGAACAGCGCCTGGGTCTGGGACTACGTCGACACCGACAACGGGAACCCGAACTCCTTCGGGCCGGTGAACGTCGGTACGACCTCGAACCTGCCGTTCGGCTTCCCGAACACCCCGGCCGCGCCCCTGGCGCTCAACCCGCCCTCTTTCTCGTCCCCCGGCGGGACCTATCCGCTGGCCGATTTCGAGAGCTTCCAGGTGACCCTGAGCGACCCCAACCCGCCGGGCTCGTCGCAGGTGCTCTACTCGACCGACGCGGCCACCTGGGCGCTGTATCAGGGCGAGACCTTCACCCTCTCCCCGGGCGACATGGTCCGGGCGATCGCGGTCACCCTCGACCCCGACAGCTGGGCCGATAGCCCGATCCAGAACAACACCTACGTCGCCGACCCCGTGCAGCTCGCCATCGGCCTCGGCGTCCCCAAGAACCCCGTCAGCTACGCGGATGTCGGGGGTTCGATGGTCCCGGGGGGCGGCGTCACCTATACCCCGGTCGGCCCGATCACCATCTCGCTGAACAACTTCGCCGACGTCCCGAACCGCTATCAGAACTCGGGCGACTTCAACATCGTCTGGTCGTACGACGGCTCGGACCCGCTGCAGTCTGCGACCAACGTCGGCGGGGCGTTCTCCGGCGGCTTCCCGGGCGTCTCGATCGACTACCGCCTCCCGAAGTGGGGGGCCAACTCCGTGCTGCCGATCAAGGTGGCCGCGAAGAGCTACAACACCGGGGTCCTCGCCGACTCCGAGATCGGCTCTGCGGAGATCACGATCAACAGGATCGCCCTCCGCCAGCCGCTCAGCGACGTCAGCAACGGCGCCAGCTACACCTCCAACCAGCAGATCTCGCTGACGCCGGTGAGCAGCTACGGCGACCTGCCGCAGGGCTGGAGGATCTACTTCACCACCGACGGGACGGACCCTGGCTACGGGAACAACGGCGAGCCCCTGCGCGGCAGCCTCTACTCCGGCTCCTTCGACCTCTTCTCCGGCGCCAGCCAGACGGCCCAGATCAACGCCCGCGTCTACGGGCCGAGCGGCTACGCCCACTGGTTCGTCCCCAGCCCCCTGTTCAGCGCCTCGGTCACCCGCTGGGACGTCCCGGTGTGGGACGGCTACATCGGCGGCGACTTCAGCAACCGCACCTATAGCTCGTTCAACAACATCAAGCAGCACCTCGTCGGAGGGCCGCTGGACCTCAGCTTCAACCCCGGTTCCGGGCTCAACCAGGAGGGGCGCGCCATCGCCTTCCAGCCCGACGGCAAGGCGGTGGTCGGCGGCGACTTCACCTCGGTCGACGGCTACAACCGGCGGAGGATCGTCCGCTTCAACACCGACGGTAGCGTCGACACCTCCTTCGACCCCCTGGGCGGCTTCGACCACGATGTGCTGGCCGTGGCGGTCCAGCCCGACGGCAAGATCCTGGTCGGCGGCAAGTTCCGCACCTTCAACGGCGTCAGCCGCAAGGGCTTCGCCCGGCTCAACGCGGACGGCTCGCTGGACACCTCCTTCGACGTCGGCCACGCGGTGCACAGTGACGACGACGGCTGGGTGCACTCCATCGGGCTGGTCGCGCCCTCGGGCGGGACGCCTAATCCGGGCGGCGAGGACTCCGGCCTGCTGGGTGGCCACTTCGACCTCGACACCAGCTCGTTCATCTCCAGCATCGGCAGCGGCAGCACCGACGGCCACGTCGACGAGTACGACAACAAGCACAACGTCGTCGGCGCAGATTTCTTCAACCTGCTCGACTCGGCGCTGCACAACATCAGCGAGGACATCTCCGACCCGAACCAGAAGTTCAAGCTGATCGTCGCCAACGCCGACCTCTCGCCCGGCGGGCGGGTGGTGATCAACGGCCCCTACGACGCCAACACGCCGAGCACCTTCGTCCCGGTGAAGACCTACGACAACACCTCGACCGGCAGCCTGCCGATCTACTCCCTCGGCGGCGTCTCGGGGAGCACGAAGCTCGACAAGCTCGGCATCTATTTCGCGGTCGACACCATCAGCCAGGGCGGCCTCCTCCCGACCAACACCGACGACGTGAGGAAGAATGTCCCCGGCCGCAACGGCGAGTGGCGCAACGGCGCGCTGACCATCCAGGCGGTGGCCGTGAACAGCGACGGCTCGGACGCCTTCGCCACCAATGCGGCTCGCAGCGCCGGCGGCCACGGCGCCGCGACCAGCGGCCTGCTCTGGGAGGCCACCCTGTTCTGGGACTGGGACGGGGTCTCCTACCACCAGAACGGCAGCTATACCCCCGGTGACGGGGGCAACGGTGCCGGCGAGCTCGCCGGGCCGCCGTGCCTGATCATCCTCGACGCCGAGGCCATCGACTCGGACGTGCCCTCGATCGAGGCGGCCGCCAGGTCGCACGGCCGCAGCTCGGAGTGGCTGATCAACAAGGACGGCACGGAGAACGGCAACCCCTGGCTGAAGTGGAGCGAATACTACCCCGGCGACGAGGTGCTCCTGCCCGCCGGCCAGTCGGGCGACGAGGGCTGGTTCGCCTTGCCCTCGACCCTGCCCTGGGCGGTCGAGGACTACGCCAACGGCACCATCTCGCAGAGCAAGCTGG
>JANQMB010000066.1 GCA_028280355.1 Verrucomicrobiales bacterium | reverse complement strand
TCACCGCGGCGCACTGTTTGACCGACGGGGCGGGGGCGATCGATGCCGATTCGGTGACCGCCACCTTCGAGCTGGCGGGCGGTGACACCTCTGCTGCCTCGACGACGCTCTACGTCCACCCGTCGTATGATGGCTCTACCGGGCACGGCTACGATGTGGCGATCGTCGAGTTCGACACCGAGTGGGTGGCGGCGGTGCCTCGATATGAGATGGTTTCGCCAGGTTTTGACGCGATCGGCATGCAGGGGGTCAGCGTCGGCTACGGGCGGACGGGCCATGGGAGCGCCGGTGCCACGTCCCCTTCCGGGACGAAGCGGATCGGCCTCAACCTCTGGGAGTCCGGCGGCCTGGGCGCCCTCGGGCTTGGCGGCATCACCAACAACGAGACCCAGCTGACCGCCGACTTCGACAACGGGTTGGCCGCCAACGATGCGTTCGACTTTTTCTTCGGTATGTCGGATCTGGGCTACGGGGACGACGAGATCGGCCTGGCGTCCGGCGACTCCGGTGGCCCGACCTTTTTCAACGAGGGTGGCACCTACCGCATCGGCGGAGTGGCGAGCTACGTGACGACCCTCAGTTCGGGCGGCAGCACCTCCGATGTGACCCCGGGCTCGGCGAACTCGAGTTTCGGCGAGTTCTTTGTCGTCGCGGACGTCGGTAGCAACGCGGTGCAGTCGTGGATCGACACAACCATCGGTGCCGCCCCGGTCCCGGAACCCCAGGTCGGGGTAATGGTTCTCGCTGCGGCGGCTGCGGGTGGCTGGCGCCGGCGCCGCAGATAGTGGCGGCGCTTGATTTATCGCACCCTGGCTCGACGGTAGGGGCGTGTCTAGCTTCCCGCTCACGCCGTTTGCGATGGCGCTCGCGTTGGCCACGGGCTTGGCGATGGAGCCCCCGGCGCCCCGTGCCGAGCCGGTAAAACCCTCCGAGCCCGCCCCGCGTGCCGTTCCCGTCCTCCCCGGCGATCCGGAGACGCTCGACCCCGACCAGCGCCCGCCCCGCGCCTTGCCGGTGGAGCCGGAACCGGAACCTGTCGCCCCGCCGGAGGTCGACGGCCCGCCTGAGGACGGGGCGGACATCGGATCGAAGAAGGGAGGTGGCAAAGAGGGAGGTGGCGAGGCGGCGGACGAGGTCAGAGAGGAGTTCAAACCCCCGCCGCTGCCGGCGGTGACCAAACGCGACCCCGCCGAGCAGGAGAAGCCGGCGCCGCCCATCGGGGCATCGTGGGAGACCCGCACCGAGGCGCGCACCTTGATCTTGAGGATCCCGGCGCCGCGCGGGCAGATCACCGACCGCAACGGGGCGCCGCTGGCGCAGAACAAGATCGGTAAGTTCCTCGCCCTGAAGATGCCCTATCTGGAGGGCGCGTCGGACGCCGCCATCCTGGCCTATGCCAACCAGCGCATGCGCCACGCCTCCAGCCGCCTCGGGGCCAATTGGGGGCTCGCCGACAGCCAGGTTCTCAGCCACTACAAAAACCGCCGCTGGCTCCCGCTGCCCTTCTCGCCCATGCTCACCGACCAGCAGGCGGAGACGGTGGCGGAGGACCTGCGGCCTGGCCTCGAGCTCTTCTCGACCTACCAGCGCTACTACCCCGGCGGCGGCACGGCATGCCACATCGTCGGCTACGTCGGCAAGAAGGCCAAGCTGCCGACCGGGCCGGTCGAGTCCGGCCAGCCCCTGTGGCCGATCACCGAGGGGCGGGAGGGTCTCGAGGTGACCTTCGACCAGCACCTGCAGGGGACGCCGGGGAGCATCAACTACATCTTCGGCACCGATGGCGCGAAGCTCGCCGAGGAGATGGTCCGGCAGCCGGTCCCGGGGCGCAACGTGGTCACCGCGATCGACCTCGAGATGCAGCGGCTCGCCGAGGAGTCCCTCGCCGCCGCGACCAAGCGGGGTGCCTTCGTCGTCATGGACGTCCGGACCGGCGACGTCTACGCGATGGCGTCGCGGCCGACCTACGACATCAACACGTGGATCCCGGCGATCAGCAGCGACCAGTTCAGGGCGCTGCAGGAGGACCCCGACCTGCCGCTCTTCCCGCGCGCCTTCCGCGGCCAGTACCCGCCGGCCTCGACGTTCAAGGTGTCGGTTGCGCTCGCCGCGCTGGAGAGCGGCGCCATCGACGGCGAGACGCTGGTCGACTGCCCCACCTCGATCCGCATCGGCGAGTTCACCTATCGCAACTGGAACAAGAAGCCCGAGGGGAGGCTCTCGGTGATGGGGGCGATCATGCGCTCCTGCAACACCTGGTTCTACACGGTCGGCCGGATGACCGGCGGCGACAATGTGTCCTCGATGGCCCACCGGTTCGGCTTCGGCTCGAAGACCGGCCTGCCGCTCAACGCGGAGGCGGCCGGGTTCATGCCGACCGACGCCCTGCTCAAGGAGAAGTTCGGCCACGGCCTGAGCCACGGCTACCTGGCGCACGTCTCGATCGGCCAGGGCTCGGTCCTGGCCACGCCGCTGCAGGTGGCCCAGATGATGGCCGGCATCGGCAACGGGTACTCCGTCCCGAAGCCCCGGCTGGTCCTGCAGGTGCAGGACATGAACAACAACGTCGTGGAGTCGTTCCCGGCGGTCGAGCGCAACTCCCTGACCCTGAACCCGGCCAACCTGGGGTATGTGCGCCAGGGGATGGTCGACGTGGTCAACTCGTGGGCGGGGACCGCCAAGGGGGCGCGCAACGACTACGTGACCATGGCGGGCAAGACCGGGACCGGCGAGTGGGTCCAGAACGGCGAGAAGCTCTACCTCTCATGGTTCGCGGGGTACGTGCCGGCGGAGGAGCCGAAATACGCCTTCGCGGCGGTCTGCGAGGGCGAGCCGGGGGAGTACATCACCGGCGGGCGCAAGTCGGCGCCGATGGTCGGCAAGTTCTTCAACGAGCTCTACAAGCTCAAGAAGGAGCGCGGCGAGCTCGGCGACTATGTGAAGAGCGCGGTCGCCACGGAGCACAAGATGATCGACGCGGAGGTGGCGGAGACGCCCGCCCCGGAGGAGGGCAGGCCGGTCACCGAGGAGGCGCCACGCCGGCGCGGCCTGTTCGGGTTCGGGCGCCGCAAGCGCCGCTAGCCGCGCCACCCCCGAGCCCGCTCACCACCACAATGGAAGTCCAAGTCGCCACCCTCTGTGACTCCGCCAACGACTACAACGGCAAGCTCTGTGTCCTCGGCACCTTCGATACGATCTGTGCCCAGTCGATCCCCCTGAAACACCCGCACTGCGCCTTCGCGCTGCGGATCTGTTTCAAGCCCGGGGACGAGGGCGAGCACGAGTTCGTCATCCGCCTCATCGACGACGACGGCAAGCCGAAGTTCGAGCTGCCGCCCTCCAGGATCACGGTCACCCTGCCGCCGGAGGCCTACTTCCTGACCCGCAACCTGGTGGTGAACATCCAGGGGCTCGCCTTCGACCGCGCCGGGCAGTTCTCGCTCGACGTCGTCGCCGACGGCGAGATGCTGACGCGCATCCCGTTGCGGGTGATGCTGGTGGAGAGGAAGGCCTAGGGCATCTCCGAACCGCTCTGGCCGGCTACTCGAAGTAGGTGTCGCCGTGCGAGTACGGTGGCGCGCAGCAGCAGAGGAAGCGCAGGTCCTCGCCCCCCGTGGCGCTGATCTGGTGCCACGCGCCCGCCGGGATCAGGATCGCGTCACCGGGTCCCGCCTCCCGCCGCTCGCCGTCGATCTCCATGGTCGCGCGCCCCTCCAGCATGAAGTAGAACTCCTCGCTGAGCCGGTGGTAGTGGCGCTGGGTGGCCCCGCCGGCCGGCACGTGGGCCTCGGCGAGGCTCTGCTTCTCCACCGGGGCGTTGGTGGAGTCGAGGATGCTGCGGATGCTCGAGCCGTCGGCGGTGGTGAAGGGGGTCTGCGATTTGAGGTTGTTGATGGTCATGGGCATGTGGGGGGAGGGGCGGGCGCCGGGTGCGGGGGCGTCAAGCTCCGGGGTAGCCCCGGCGGTGCCCCTGCACCCGGCACTTGATACTTCCCGGCTTTCGCCTAAAGACCCGGATGCCCCAGACCGGCGACAGCGCCCCCAGACGTTTCCACTTCATCGGCATCTGCGGCACGGCCATGGGGTCGGTCGCGGCCGCGATGCGCGAGCGGGGCTACGAGGTCACCGGCTCGGACGAGAACGTCTACCCGCCGATGTCGACCTTCCTCGCCGAGAGGGGGGTGCAGGTCGCGTCCGGATACCGGCCGGAGAACATCCCCGACCGGGCCGACGTGGTGGTGATCGGCAACGCGCTGAGCCGCGGCAACCCGGAGGTCGAGGCGGTCCTCGACCGCAAGCTGCTCTACACCTCGCTGCCCGAGGTGCTCAAGACGGAGTTCCTGCGCGGCAGGCGCAACCTCGTGGTCACCGGCACGCACGGCAAGACCACCACCTCCTCGATGCTCGCCCACCTGCTCAAGCACGCCGGCCGCGACCCGGGCTATATGATCGGCGGCATCCCGCGCGACCTCGGGCAGGGCGGGAACTTCACCGACTCGGAGTTCTTCGTGCTCGAGGGCGACGAATACGACACCGCGTTCTTCGACAAGCGGTCGAAGTTCGTCCACTACCTCCCTGAGGTGGTGATCGTCAACAACGTGGAGTTCGACCACGCGGACATCTTCGAGGACCTCGACGCCATCAAGCTCAGCTTCCGCCGCATGCTGAACATCGTGCCCCGCGGCGGCTGCGTGTTCGTCAACGGCGACGACGCCGGCGCCCTCGACGTCGCCGCGGGCTGCCCCGCACCCGTGGTGACGGTGGGCTTCGGCGGCGCCTGCGACCGGCGGATCACCGGGGTCGATTACGCGCCGGGCCGGTCCCTGTTCGAGATCGGCGGCGCCGGATACGATGTCCCCATGGACGGCGAGTTCAACGTGCGCAACGCCGCGATGGCCGCCTGCGCGGGGGGCTTCTGCGGGCTCTCCGAGGGCGAGGTCCGGGCTGGCCTGGCGGCCTTCTCCGGGATCGCCCGCCGCCAGGAGCTGCGCGGGGAGGCCGGGGGCGTCAAAGTCATCGACGACTTCGGCCACCACCCGACAGCGGTGCGCGGCACCCTGGCGGCGGTCCGCCAGCGCCACCCGGAAGGCCGGGTCTGGGCGCTGTTCGAACCGCGCTCGAACACCAGCCGCCGCAACCTGATGCAGGCGGAGCTCGCGGCCGCCCTCGCCGGCGCCGACGGGGTTTTCGTGTGCGCCGTGTCCGATGCCGACAAGGTCCCCGCCGGGCAGCTGCTCGATGTCGGCGCCGTGGTCGCGGCGGTCGAGGCCGCCGGCAGGCAGGCGTATCACGAGGCCGACGCCGACGCGATCGTCGCCCGCCTGGCGCCGATGGCGGAGGAGGGGGACGTGGTCGTGGTGCTGAGCAACGGGGGGTTCGGGGGGATCCACGAGAAACTGCTCACCGCCCTGGGGGGGCGCTAGCCGATGCCCGGGCCGCGCGACATCGGGCGAGAGTTCCTGGTCGGCCACCGCGCGCACGACCCGCGCTGGCTGGCGCGCCGGTGGCGCGGCGTCGCGCGCCGCGCCGGGCTGGAGATGCGGGCCTTCGCCAGCGCCGGGGAGCACGAGCTGTTCGTCCTGCGGTCCCGGCGCCCGCCGGCGGGCGCGCGCCGCGTCTACCTGTCGGCGGGGGTCCACGGCGACGAGCCGGCCGGCGCCCTCGCCCTCGCCGAGTGGGCTGCCGCGGACCCGGCGGCGCTGCGCGGGCTCGACCTGCTCATCTTCCCCTGCCTCAACCCGTGGGGCCTCGAGAACAACGTCCGGCTCGACGCCCGCGGCCGCGACCTGAACCGCATGTTCCAGTCGCGGGCAGCCCCGTTCCCGGCCTGGCGCCGCGAGCTCGGGCGCCGCCGTTTCGACATCGCCATCAGCCTCCACGAGGACTACGACGCCCGCGGGGTCTACATCTACGAGCTTGGCGGCAATGGTGCCGAGCGTTTGCTAGAGGCCGCCGCGGGGTCGATCGCGCCAGACCCGCGGCGGAAGATCGACGATAGCGTCGCGCGGGGCGGCGTCATCCGGCGCCGCGTGATGGACCGCGAGACTTTCCCGCTGTCGGGCCTCCCGGAGTCGGTCTGGCTCTACTTCGAGCGCTGCGGGTGGGCGCTGACCGTCGAGACCCCCTCCGAGTTTTCGCTTTTTGATAGGGTGAACGCCCACGCCGCCGTGTTGTCGGAGGCGCTTTGCGAATAGCGAAAGCAAACTTTTCTTAACATATCTCTCAGATATAAGAATTGCTGGCGGCGCGTTTTCGCGTTATTGATAGGTCGCGGAAGTCGCCATGAAGAGTGCTCTTTATTGCTTTCGCCGGATGCGGTTCGCGCCCCTTCTGGCCCTCCTCGCCATTTCCGCAGCTTGGGTATTCTGCCCCGACGCCCCGGCGCGACCGTCCGCCAGGGAGGGCGGGGATCGGGTCGGCAAGGTCACCGAGGCCGAGGGTGGCCGGAAGCGTCTGAGGATCTTCCCGCGCCGCCAGCGGGGTGCCCCGGAACCGGCTGTGAAGGAGGAGGCTTCACCGGGGGAGCGGGGCGTCCCGGCGGAAGGGGACGATGCGGAGAAGGGGGAGAAGAGGCGCGGGCGGCTGTTTGGCGGACTGTTCGGCCGCGACGACGATGCGCCGGGCGATGGGGCGGCGACGGAACTCCCGGTGGGGAAAAAGGAGGTGGCGAGCAAGGTCGAGAAGAAGCGCCTCGACGAGGTCGCCCCGGAGGCGAGGGCGGAAAACCCGCGCGAAGAGGCCGGAGGGTTGGGGAGTGGCCTATTCGGCTTGTTCAGGAGCGACAAGAGGCCGGATCCGGTCTCGGGGCGGGATCTCGGAATCGGCGAGAAATACGTGGTTTCGGGCGACAAGATCCCGTTCTACTCGGTTGGGCCGAACCAGCCGATGCCACCTGACCAGATCCTCGCCTCCGGCCAGCTGGTGACCATGCGGAAGGCGGGCTGGGGTTGGAGCGACA
>JANQMB010000042.1 GCA_028280355.1 Verrucomicrobiales bacterium | reverse complement strand
AAGAAATATCCCTACGAGCGGATGTGGTAATGCAAGTAGTGTATATATGCTCGATTAAAGGCCGGGTTCTTCTCCTAGGCCGATCCGCGGGCGCGTGTTGCCCGGGGCGGCGGTGGCCGGCGAGAGGTTTGCGCCGGGGGGGATGTGGCGTCAGAGCGAAGCGGATTGCGCGCCCAGCGCTTCGGTGCTTATAGTTCCGCCCGCCCGATGGCGACGCGGGTATAGCTTAATGGTAAAGCCCTAGCCTTCCAAGCTAGTTATGCGAGTTCGATTCTCGCTACCCGCTCCAGTGATCAGGACGCCCCTTTAGGTCCAGCTTTGTATGGGAGGAGACGTCGATGCTGCCAGGGTCTACGTGAGGGAGGCCTTGAGGGTCTTTCCCACCATCCAGCTGCAGATGTTTGAGGGTCCCGGGCGGTGGGCGATCTTCGGGGGAGGTGGCGACCGGTGATCGACTCCCCCGACCAGTGGAAAGGCGTAGTGCTAGCCACTTGCCTGATAGCGGTGGTCGTCCTGCCGCCCTACCTCGGGGAGCGCCATGTGCGTGGGTGCAAGACGCTGGCAGGCCTCGCCGGCCGGATCGTTCGGTACACCCTGGTAGGTTACCTGCTGCAGATCACTTTCTTCGTCGCCACCGCGTTCTGCGTGGACTTCCTCGACGGTGGCCTGAGCCTCTGGGACACCGTGGGGATGGCCGTCCTCTGGTTCACGCCGCCCGTTTTCCTGTACTGGTTCGGGGCAGTGGCTGGGTTCTTCACCAAGGCGCTGGATCGGGAGCGCGCTGGGTGCGACAGGTTCTAGCGTCCGGTTGGTTCGGCTTTAGTTCAGAGAGGTTGCCCCGCCCATGTACTGGCTCGCCTGGCTCGGTGAAAAGGGGGGTAGTCCAACCGGAGGCTCTTGCGCTCGATGAGGGTAGTATCCGGCGCCGTCCGACCCCATGAGCAGTCGATCAGCCTCTCGCCCCTGGGGTCGTTTACGACCAGCGAGGGCGAGCGGAGGTCGTCAATCGCACGGTCTGTCTTGACGAGGCCAGCCACCATGTTCTCGTCCCCGCGCTCGACCAGGACGACCGAGATGCCCTCGATGCTCGACTCGGTTGGGTCCGACTTCCTCTGTTCTCAGCGCGATGCCGAACTCAGGCTGACCGACCTGCGCGAGAAGATCGGGGACGCGATCCTCGATGATCTTGCGAACTCCGGCGAGGATCAAGGCCCCCGCAAGCGATAGGCCCGGGCGGTAGCCGAGATCGGGGCGTAGACGACCAACTCATCACCTTCCTCCTCGACGGTCAGCTCGGAAGCGAGCACCCAGCTCCCCGCGGAAAGGTTGTCGCTCTGCTGGAGCGCCCAGTCCCGGAACGCCAAGGGCCAGCTTATCCGGAACCAGTCCGAATCCAGCGGGGCGACCGTCAGCACTGGGATCTCCTGCGGGGCAGGGGGCGGTGGCAGGGGCGGCGTGAACCTGACATCGTCGATGTATGTCAGCCCTAGACCACCGACTCTCCGGCTCGTCTGGTGCTCCTCCGTGATGACCACACCGAACGCAATTTCAGTGATCCCGGTGAATCCAGACACGTCAATCGAGATCTCCTCGATGCCGAGGGAGGTGTTGATACTCCAAACCTTCACGGATCCAATCCTCAGATAACTCTCCACGCGCTCGTCTAGATCGGAGGCAACGCTCCTCCTCCCAGCGGTAAACGTCATCGTCCTGACCCCTGTCAGGTCTGCCTCGATATACTCCTCGACGAACTGACCTGGCAGCCTGGCCGACTCGTAGTTCGACGAGAAGAGGTAGAGAAACTTGTCCCCCTCAGAGGGAAACTCAGGACAGGTGAAATCCTCGTCTCTCAGGACATAGGACTCCATGACGGTGTTGTTGCTCCTGCGAGCCCAGCAGGCTGGGACGAACACCTCCGGCCTCGCCGAGCCGTCGAGAGGCACCAAGTTCGACTGCCCGAGCTCGGCGTCCTCGAATCCAAGGTTGTATGATGACGTGTCGGCTTCCGCCGCCAGGGCAGATATCAGGCCGACAAGAACCAGGAACGACAAACCTCTCATGGGGCGCAGGATTATTTCGATGGATGCCGCGGGAGCGCAAGCCCGAACTGTCCCTATCAGGTCGGTCCTGGGGAGCCTGGAGGGAAGCAGGGGTTGAGCTTGATCGGGGCGGCCGGCTGTGTAGGGCTCGCGCACAACTGGGACATGGAAAGGGGGGGCAGGTCACACAGCGGGAGCACGGGAGTGGAATCAGAAATTTGATGAGTTCGAATGAGTTCGATTCTCGTTACCCGTTCCAGGTGACCAGATAGACCGCCCGATGGTCTATGGCTGGCGCTACGGAACCTCGGGCGAGGCGGGGGGGCGTCCGATGGCGAAGGCGCGGGCGACGAAGATCAGCAGGGAGATGATGCCCCAGGTCAGGCCGACGACCACCCCGCAGTCGACGATCCCCCGCCACGGCTGCGGTAGCAGCCTGACCAGCAGCACCAGCGCGGCGATGCCGAAGGGGAACACCCAGGCGACGATCTTGGTGCGGCGGGTGGCGTGGAAATAGCCCATCCCGAACAGCGGAGCCAGCAGGGTGCGCAGGCGGTTGGGGTGGGTGGTCATGTAGTGGATCCTCGCCGCCGTGCGTGGCGAGAAGCGCTTCTGGAACCCGCGGTATCCCTCGGCGAAGGCCATGCCCACCACCACCACCGCCAACACCAGCCAGTGGATCGCCCCCAGCTCCATGTGCAATGCCTCGAGGGCGCGGAGGCCGAGGCGGTAGACGGCCGCGCCGAGGAAGGCGGTGATGCCGATGGTCCCCCAGAGCGAACCGAGGGTGCCGGTGAGTTTTCCCGAGGACATGGAGTGGGCGGGAGGTTGGCCGCATGCGCCGGGCGGCGCAAGGTCCGATCTCGCCACCGAGGGCTGGGGCGCCTCGGGGCCTCTCCCCGCCTGGCCGAGCGGTCTACGGATCTTCCTCTATTGATATTGCTGTGGAGTTCTGGGACATTCCGATAATGGTGAGCTGGTTTGTCATGAGCGCAGCGCGCCGGATGCACGTGGATGGGATGCTGAGAGCTAGAGATTTGGCGACTGGGCAGCCCGCTCATCTGATCCGGATCGTATCGGCGATGGCGATTTTCGCCAAGTTTTCGGCGTCGGCCGAGCAGGTGGTGTTCAGCGAGATCCAGTATCACCCGCGGGGTGATGCGCCAGAGTACATCGAGATCCTCAACTTGACGGGGACACCGCTCGATGTCGCGCGATGGGCGCTGTCCGATGGCG
>JANQMB010000256.1 GCA_028280355.1 Verrucomicrobiales bacterium | reverse complement strand
CGATCGCCCGCGCGTCGCCCAAGGACAAGAGCGCGCGCCGCCGTTCAGCGAGTCGATCCTCCACGGTTTTTGCAGGTCGCCATGATGGGGATCCCGGCTCAGTAGAGGGTGTCCACGGACGACGAAATGGGGAGGCGTCTCTTTATCGTGGTTCATCGGTTGGCGTCCATCGCCTCGACGGCAAACCGGCGGATCTTCGCGACCATGGCCGATAGGCCGTTGCGGCGGCCCGGGCTGAGCTGGGACTGGAGACCGAAGTCATCAAGGATCGAATCGGGGGCCACGGAGAGAATAGCCTCGGGGCTCATCCCAGCATATCGGGAGAGAACGATGGCCACCAACCCCGAGACGATCTGGGCGTCGCTCCGGCCACGAAAGTGCAATGTCGTCTCGCCGCCGTGCTCCCTCGGTTCGCAGAGCAACCACACCGACGAGACGCAGCCCCGCACGAGGTTCTCTTCGACCTGCTCGGATCTGTCGAGCGGTGGAAGCCGGTTGCCGAGCTGGATGAGGAACTTCAACTGCTCGTCCCCGTCGGGCAGCAGAGAAAACTGCTCGGCGATCGATTCGAATGAGGGGGAGGCCGGCGTCAACGAGAGCGAGGAGGACATTGGTTCAAATTACATGGACCGGTGTTGGGGTCCCAGCACGTTGGGTGATTCCTTGTCTCAAACTCCCGCCGGCCTGGTCCGGCCCGAGGCTGCAACATCACGATGTCACCATCGTCCGCCCGACCGGAGAGGGTGTGGGCGTTCGGACGACGAATAGGATGGATCTGGCGGCGCATCCATCCCCTCCAGCAGTAGGTCTAGGGTGGGCAAACTCTGTGACCATCGCGACTGCGAAGCTGGCGATCTCACCGAGCCGCCTGCCCCAGGGCCGCCGTCAGGCGATCGATCATATCAGGGGAATCTGTCCGCAGCAGCTGTACCCGGGCGCTTCCGGCCAGGCGCGGAAGGACCTTCCACCCCGACCCCTCGATAACCGCATCGCAAAACTCGATCGCCGAGTTCTCCTCCTGCCAACGGATCTCCAATAGAAGAGCCGAGGCGCCATCAGGGAACTGCCAGACCGCCCACCGATCGCCCGCCCACTGCCCGGCGAGGTTTTTGGCACTGGAGACATCGAACACAAACTCGCTTTGGAGCCAGGGAACGAGGCCACCGACGCCAAGGACATCGGTGAGGGCGGGCGGGGTTTCCAACAGGGCGTCGGCGAAATCGACCGGCACGGGGTCTTGTCGCCAGAGGGCGGGGTCCTCATACCATCGGGGGCGGAAAAGCTCCATCGTCGTGGATGGTGGCCGGGAGAGGGCGGGGCCGATCCCGGAAAGCGGCCCGGCGGCGCCGACGAGGAAATCGACGAAGAAAGGGCCAACATCACCAGGTAGGGATTGCCACTCGTCGAGCTTGACCGCCGCGAAGGGGCGTAGCCCCCTTCGCACGACGAGTTCGGCCGGAGGCCGGGCGGCGGTAGGGATGCTCTGGGACCTGGCGTAGCGATAGGCCGTCATGACCCGGATCCCTTGCCGGAGCGCCTCGTGGGCCCGGCGAGCATCATCGCTCTCCTTAGATTCTTCCTTCCCGCTATGCCCTCCCGGCCCCGCCCCACGGCGAGGGAAGTGCTGTCGGGTGAGGGCGCTGGCGATTCCAGCCACCAGTTCGAGCCGGGCGTAGGGGAGGTCGCCCGATACGGAGTCCAGCAGGTAGATGCGCTCTCCCGTTTCGTCGGAGGCGGCGACCCGTCGGGCGAGTTGGTTCTCCGCGAGCGTATCGATCCAACCGGCGCCCTCCTGAAGCATCCCGAGCAAGGAGAAGGCTCGAGCTCGGGCGGCGCGGGTAGCTTCCGGATAGTTCGCCTCCAGCCCACTCCGGATGACATCGCCGAAGGTCTCGGCGGGAACGGGTTCTAACTCTATGGGGCGGAGTGGTTCTCGACCGAGGAGTTCGGCGACTTCCCGGACGAGATCTTCCATCCCCACGGGAGCGAGTTCCGCCGCCTGCTTGTGGGCGGTTTGACCTGCCGCCGCGGCCCCGTGGCCGGGCGAGCGCTTCGGGGCTTCGCCGGTATGGGGAGTGACTACCGCGTTCTCAAGAGAATAGACGAACCCCTGCCCCTGCCCTTCATGATCGCTCCCCGGTAGCGAAAGCCGGAGGATGCCGCTGACGTACGAGGGCTCTTCGATAAACGGATAGGGGGCCGCGGGCACGCTGCTGTCCCCCTGGGTGACGTAGACAACCTGGGTGAGGCTAGGTGGACTGCAGAACGTGCATCCGACATAGCTGGGGACGATCATGCAGCGGCGCATGTCGTTGAGGTCGTCGAAGGGCGCCATGAACCCGACGAGGCCGACACGGCGTCCGTCGAGCCCCCTCAGGGACTCGGGGAACCCGAGTTCCATGTCGATGAGGTCGAGCGACCGCGCCTGGTCGAGGAGGGGGAAGTCGATCACCGGCAGGGGGCCGGGGGCGTTCTCGCCGGCGCTCCGAGCCGCCTCATGACGAGCCTCGAGATCGGACTTGAGGAAAGTGCCTTGGTCGGTCACCAGAAACTGGTCGTTCAGATAGTAGATCCCGAACCCGAGGGCAGCGATGGGGACAAGGAGGAGCCATCGGTTGAGCGATCGGGTTCTGGCTTTCATGTGACGGGGACTTGGGGGTGGTTCTCAATCGGTGAGATGGAGGTCGTCGATGGGGGTGCGCCGGTAGCAGGAGATCGCGGGAAACAGGGAGGCCGCGGCTCCACAGAGCGCCATCGTGCCGAGGGCGACCGCCTCGGTGTCGGGCATGCGCCAGGGATGGATGAGGAGCCCGGTGGCGTCGCGGATCGCGCCGGCGGCGATGGCGAGCCCGCCGTGACCGAGGAGCAGGCCGAGGGCGATGCCCGCACCGGTGAGGAGCAACCCTTCGGTGAAGAGGAGGGCGGCGACTTCGCCGCGGGCGGCGCCGAGGCTACGGAGGATGGCGATGTCGCGCCGGCGACGTTCGGCGGCCTGGTGGAGGGTGGTGAGGACGGTGAGGCAGGCGACCGCGATGACGGCGGCCGCGACCGCGAGGAGGGCGCGCTGGACGGGGCCGATGACGCCACGCTGGAAGCGCAGGATCTCGTTGATCGGGATCGCGGCGATGCCGTCGCTGCGCTTGCGGATCTCGTCGGCCATCCAGAGACGCAGACCGGGTGTCTTGAGCCGGATGAGTATCGCGGTTACCTCGCGTTCCCGCTGGTCGGCGAGCAGGGCTGTTCCCCGGATCGCGGAGTGGAGCCGGTCCTCGGTCTCGTGGATCTCCCAGACCGACGCGAGGGTGCCGAAGATGGCGCGGTCCTGGGCGGTGCCAGTGGGGGCGAGGACGCCGCTGACCTTGTAGGGGAAATCGCGATGTACTTCGCCGCCCGGCACATCGACGAGCCCGTGGGTGCCGAAGAAGCTCTCTCCGATGTCGAGCCCGGTGGCGGTGGCGACGTGGCTGCCGAGGACGACTTCGAAGCGGTCCTCGAAGATGCGGCCGCGCGAAAACTGAAAAACAGGATGCCCGCCCCGGTCGGACAGGTCGAAGAACTGCGCCTCCGTGCCGACGATACGGTAGCCGGCGTAGTTGTCCCCGAGTCCGATCGGTGCGGCCCAGAGCACGCGGCGGTCGCGCCGGAGCCGCTCGTAGTCGGCGTACGGCAGATTCCCAGTCGGCGAGTCGAGATGATAGACGCTGGCGAGCACGAGCTGGAGCGGGCTGCCCTTTCCCCCGGCCACGAGATCGTAAAGCCCGGCCTCCCTCGAAAGCGCGCGCTCGGATTCGTGCCGGAGGGCGAGCACCGCGCAGACCAGTGCTACGCCGAGGGCGATGCCCACCACGGTCAGCAGCGTGACCAGCCACCGGAACCTCAGGTAGCGCCACGCCATGGCGAGAAAGCTCATGCGGTCGGAGCCTCCTTTCCGGGGGCGACCGTGGTGGGGCGGACGAGGCCGGCGCAGTCGAAATGGCGCGGCAGCTCGGCAGCGAGGGCGGGATCGTGGGTGACCATGAGAAGGGTGCGGCCGTCCTCGGCGGCGACTTCGCGGAGCAGGGCGAAAACCTCCCGCCCCGTATCCGGGTCCAGCGATCCGGTCGGCTCGTCAGCGAGTAGGACGGGGGCGTCCCCGGCGATGGCACGGGCGATCGCCACGCGCTGCCGTTCACCGACCGAGAGCTGGTCTGATCGCGCGCGGAGGCGGTTACCGAGGCCGACGCGGCGGAGGGCCTCGGAAGCCCTTTCGCTGTGCGCCCGCTTTCGGGCACCGAAACGCAGGCCGATGGCGACGTTCTCGATCGCGGTGAAGGGGGCGAGGAGATGGAAGGTCTGGAAGACCATCCCGCAGTGGGCGCCGCGGTGCCGGTCGAGCTGCGCGGGGCTCAGGGTAGCGAGGTCGATCCCGGCGACGCTCACCTCGCCCTCGTCTGCGCGGCGCAGACCGGCGACGAGGTTGAGCAAGGTGCTCTTTCCACACCCGCTCGACCCGGTGAGGGCGACGGCCTCCCCGGCCGCCACCTCGAAGTCGGGGAGGCGAAACTGTACGGAGGAAGCACGATCCGCGTTCCCGAAACGGAGAGAAACGTCGCGCAATCGGATCATGATGAAAAACCGCCCGCCCGCGCCACTTGTCGCCGGTGGTGATCCTGGCGTGGGCGATCCATGGCGACAGACAGTACTTCAGTGACCGCCCTCGTGGATGTGGGGACGCAGGACAACGGAACCGGTGGTCGCGCCGGCGAAGCGGAGCTCCGCCTTGGCTGCGAAGTCCTCGCCCGTTAGCCAGGAGGCGTCTGCCCCAGTCTCACCAGGAAAGACGAAGTAGGCCGTGGCCCCCTCGTGAATGGTGGGGGCACCAGACTCATCCTCATTGCGCTCCCGGTCGCGGACAGCGAGGGTCAGCGTCTTCCCGAGGTCGGGAAAGTCGAGCGCCAGTGTCGTATCGAGCGATAGCCGCCAGGGCTCTCCCCCATGACCGCCGCGCGTGAGCCAGACTTCGAGGTCGCCGGCGTCATCGTGGAGCTTGATCTCGGCGGTACCGACCTGCTTTCCTCCGCTGTCGAAGACGGGATGGAGAAAACCGTCGTTCGGTCCTTCGTTCGCGTGGATGTGCGGCATCCCTGCCGCTCTCATCAGGTTCTCGATCACGGGATGCAGCCCGAGTACGAGGGCGCCTAGGGATTCGTCATCAAGTTCGGAGGAGAGACCTTCGACCAGGTTGTGCAGGTCGGCTAGAATCGTTTCGACTTGTTGGGGGTCAGCGACGTCGGGCGGAACGGTCACGGGAGTCACCGCCTCACCGGCTTTGAGGAGTCCGGAGAGCGACTCACGCACTGAGGCCAAATCTCCTGCGCGAGCGAGGCCGTCGGCGCGGTAGGCGACTTCATCGAAGCGGGCGAGTTCAGGCCAGGACACCGGTTGGTCGCCGGTTCCGGAACCAGTTCCGTTGCGCTTGCAGGAAGTCGCAATCAGAGACAGGCAAAGACAAAAAAGGGGAGCAACTCCTCCATTGAGGGGATTCGTCATCATCAAGCCGTACGATCACCTCAATCTTAATGCAAATAATTTGCATTAGTTGGCTCATTTTGAGCCAAGGAGGACAGCGGATTAGTGGCCGGATGACGTTAACCCTTTCGTCTGATTGCAGGCTGAGGTCGCGAACTCCCTAAGGTCTGTAAACTGTGACTCCATACCCCTAAAGCAACCAACCCCGAGCTGTAACGAAGATGTTTCCAGTATTCTTCCCAGTCGACGATGCACTCCGTGTAACCGGCTTACTGTCAAAATGGTGGAGGCGAGGGGAGTCGAACCCCTGTCCTGATAACCTTCCGCCTGGGCGTCTACATGCTTAGTCGGTGCTCGTGCTAGAGGCGGCGACCGCGTCCGACAAGGTCGCTCGCCCCCGGTTGCCCTGCTTTACTTCGCCGCCCGGCGCGGACACCCCACCGGGAAGCTAGCCTGTTGTCGTCGCCTCGTCCCCCTAACAGGCGTCAGGGGCGAGACGTCGCCTTAAGCGGCGAGAGCTAATTCGTTAGAATCGGCATTTATTGTGTTTTTGATCCGCTTTTTAACGAGGCCTGCAGATCACCCTCGGCATGCGACCCAGGTTTCACATCATCAGTCGAAACCAGAGCGCCCCCGTATTTCAACCGGGTATCCCAACCCTCGCCCCACCGCCCTACCCTTGCAAGCCCCGGTTCCCCCCTGCCCCTCCCGAGACTCCCCCCTCCCCCGACACCGCCGCGACCCCAACTTGAATCCCTACCAAAAGAGTATAGTTTCCGGCGGGATGAAGGTTTCGAAACGAGCAGAATATGCGATACGCGCCGTGTTGGCGATCGCCCGGCGTCCGGCGGGGAAGCCGGTGCAGACCAACGACCTCTCCGAGTCGGAGGGGATCCCCGCCAAGTTCCTCGAGCAGATCTTGTTGTCCCTGAAGCGAGCCAACCTGCTGCGCAGCAAGCGGGGTGCGGGCGGCGGATACCTGCTGGAAAGGGCGCCGTCGCAGATCTCCCTCCGCGCCATCCTCGAGTTCATCGACGGCCCCTTCGACCCCCTGGGCACGCGGGGGTACGACCCGGCGGCACGCCAGGAGCAACCCGGCATCCACCGGTGTTTCGAAGAGCTCCGGCACCTTGTCGAAGCACACCTCGATAGCTATACGGTGCAGGACCTCCTCGACCTGGAGCGGGCTGGGGACGCTATGGCTTTCGATATCTAGACCGTCCCCCGAAGTGCCGCAGCGTCCGCGATGAACGGAATTTCAGTTTCTGTCGCCCCCCAGGGGGGGTGAGGTATCCGCCTCGGCCAAACCACCATGGGGGACCACTTCAAACGCTCGCTCGACGCCATCTGGCGTTTCCCCTGCAAGTCGGTCGTCCTGCTGACGATCGTCTGGTCTCGCTGGGAGGGGGACCTCTCGAGGAATGGCCCCCTGCCGCCGCTGTTGCTCGTGCTCCTGGCGGCCTGCGCGATCCTGCTCCTCTTCGACAGGGGCTTCCCGATCAAGCTCTGCGTCGCGCTGACCATCCTCAACTTCGCCGCCCGTGACAACTACCCGTTCTCGCACTTCCCGATGTATGATCGCTTCACCGACCACACCTTCTACGTCTACGTGGGCGACCGGGACGGCCAGCCGGTCCCCGTCCAGGAGCTGACCAGCATCCGCACCAGCCGCCTCAAGAAGCCCTACGACAAAGACCTGGACCAGATCCGCAAGGGGCTGGGCAAACGCAAACGGGAGCTGAGCGTCGCCGAGCGCGGCCCCGCCGGCGAACGGGCGTTGCTGCAACTCTACAGGAGCTCCAGCGAGGTCGCGCAGGCGCAGCTCGCCGAGCTCTCACCGCTGCGGCTCTACCATGTCGACATCTACATGCGCGACGGCGAGATCGTCGAAGAGGAACCCGCCCTGATCGCCGAGGTCGAACTCCCCCCGAGATGAGCTCCCGCCTCGACAGCATCCTGGGGCGGTTCCGCCCGGTCGACTACGCGCGCTACGAGCTGGTGATCATGCGCGTGTTGTTCGCCCTGGTCATCTGGAGGGTGCTCGGCGGCAGCATGCGCTTCGGCGAGCAGCCGCACCCGGTCGGGCTGGCGAAGTGGTTCGGGGTCGACTTCACCTTTTTCGCCGACCCCTCGTTCGTCCGCATCGCCCGCCCGGTGCTGTTCGGCTGCCTGGCGGTCTACTGCAGCGGGTTCCTCAACTGGCTCAGCCTGCCGGTGATCCTGTTCCTGCTCGTCGGCAGCGGTACCCTCGGGAACTCCCAGGGGGCGGCCACCCACAGCACGCAGCTGGTCACCCTCTGCATCTTGACCCAGTGCGCCTGGCACCTCTACGCGGCGATCTCCGCGCGCCGCGGGGGGGGGTCGGGGAGGACGTGGCTGGAGGTGGAGCGGCTGTCGGTCTGGTTCACCCAACAGACCATCGCCGCCGCCTACATCGTCAGCGCGATCAGCAAGTGGGTAGCGAAGGGCGACTGGGTCAGAGACTCCTACCAGTTTCCGCTGCAGGTCATCAAATCGCAGAACATGGACTACTACAACTCGCTGCAACCCGCAGGCGCTGTCGAATACAGGCTGGTTAGCGAGCTGGTGGAGCCTATCAGCGGTTTCCTGTGCGGGATCGTCGGCCGCCTCTTGACCCCTCCCGCACAGTGGATCGACGGGGCGATCAGTGGCATCGTAGGTCCGATTGCCCGCTGGATGGAGGCGGTGATGATGTCCCACCCCGGTTGGGCGCCCTTACTCGTCGCCCCAGGTTTCTTTCTCGAGCTGTTCGCGTTTCTGTTGTTGGGCGGCCGGAAGCTCGGCGCCGCCGTTGCCATCTTGCTAATTTTCTTTCACCTAACGGTGGCAGAGATGATGAACCTCAACTTCAAGTTCAACATCTACCTGCTAGCGACCCTGTTCCTCAGCGTGCCGTTCTACTTCGCATCACTCGGGCGCAAGACGCTTGCGATGACCAAGTCCAAACTCGGATCCGACGATGGATGACTTGTTCCAAGACAGGGCGCCCACGCCCGAGAACACAACAGGCGAAACCGAAGATTACGCCATGCCGCTGGCCGCACGGATGCGGCCGCGTTCGCTCGACGAATACGCCGGTCAATCGCATATCCTCGGCGAGGGCAAGTTGCTGCGAAGGGCGGTCGAGGCGGACCGGTTCTCGTCGCTGATCCTCTACGGACCACCCGGCGTCGGGAAGACGAGCCTGGCCAAGGTCATCGCCGCCCACAGCAGGTCGCGCTTCGTCAACCTGAGCGGGGTGGAGAGCAACGTGGCGGAGATCCGCAAGGCGGTCGAGGCGGCGGGCTCGCTCAACCGGCTGCACGACACCACCACCACCCTGTTCGTCGACGAGATCCACCGCTTCAACAAGGCGCAGCAGGACGTGCTCCTGCCGCACATCGAGCGCGGCACCGTGCGCTTCATCGGCGCGACTACCCACAACCCCTTCTTCTACATCAACAGCCCGCTGGTGTCGCGGTCGCAGGTCTTCCAGCTCGAACCGCTCGACGCCGACGACCTGCGGGGGCTCGTGCGGAGGGCGATTGAGGACGAGGAACGCGGGTTCGGCGGGCAGCGCATCGAGCTCGCCGACGAGGCGCTCGACCTGCTGGTCACCAAATGCGACGGCGACGCGCGCAAGTGCCTGAGCGCGCTCGAGCTCGGCGTAATGACCACGCCGCCTGGCGAGGACGGGGTGGTCCGCTTCGACCTCGCGGTCGCCGAGGAGTCGATCCAGCAGAAGACGGTCGTCTACGATGGCGACGGCGACGCCCACTACGACACCATCAGCGCCTTCATCAAGTCGATGCGCGGCTCCGACCCGGACGCGACGCTCTACTGGCTCGCGAAGATGCTCTATGCGGGCGAGGACTTCCGGTTCATCGCGCGGCGCATCGTGATCGCCGCTAGCGAGGACGTCGGCCTGGCGGACTCCAACGCCCTGCGGGTCGCCGTCGCCGCCCAGCAGGCGGCCGAGTTCATCGGCCTCCCCGAGGCGCAGATCCCCCTCGCCCACGCGGCGGTCTACATCGCGACCGCCCCGAAGAGCAACCGCTCCTACGCAGGCCTGTTGGCCGCCAAGAAAGACATCCAGGAGGGACGCACGCTCGCCGTCCCCAAACATCTGCGCGACGCCCACTACAAGGGCGCCAAAGACCTCGGCCACGGCGAAGGCTACAAATATAGCCACGATTACGAGGACGGCTTCGTCCCGCAGGCCTACCTCCCAGAGGGGCGGAGCTACTACACGCCGACCGAAAACGGCCAGGAGAAACGGATCGCCGAGCGCCTCCAATACTGGCGCTCGAAGTTCGAGGGCGGAGACCCATCTTGAGCTTTAGGGTACGGGTCGACCCCCCATCGGCACACCCGCCCAACGATCCGGTAGGGCGGCCTCGATGAGGCCACCTGCCAGGCGACTTGGTGGATGAGAATGGCGCCCCTCTAGCGACTGACGCCTCTCGCTCACAGTGTCGGGAGTGCCCTATCCAAGCCGCCGGGCGGGAAGAAAGTGGGTGCCAGTGGCATACCCCAAAAAGTTAATAAATCCAAAAAATTAGGAAAATTATAAATTTTTCCTTGAATATTCTCTGGAAAATCGCTAAATTATTGTAATTATGGTTCTAGCTGATATTTATTTGCATGTCATCTGCGGCAGATTCGAAGCTTGGCTGAGAGCCTGAAACCACACGAACAGCACAAACTCCAACAGCCTACCAAGCACTATGAGCATGCAGCCCACCGAGTACGGCAAGCAGAACTTCAACATCACCCGGCTCCACGACACGCCGATCGGGATGGACCACGGCGAGGTCGTCTTCGAGATCGAGCTGCGCATGCGGCACCTCGACCAGCGCCTCTTCATCGGCCTGCTCGACGCCGGGCAGATCGACGCGCGCAACATGAGCGAGCACCGCGGCGTCGGGGTCTCGATCGACCCGGACACCGGGGAGGTGTTCGACACCACCAACGGCTCGGGCATCGTCGGCTATCTCGACGAGATGCCGCTCGAGGTCAACTTGCCCACCTTCCTCTGCCTCGAGTTCGAGAAGATCAAGCGCATCTATATCCCGAAGCTCACCGTGGGCGAGGAGAAGATCTTGCACCCGGCCCTCCACCTGCCGGACATCCGCTCCCTGAGCCTCGTCGTCGGCAGCACGGCGGGGGACGGCGCGGTATATGAGAATCCACACCTGATGGTGACGCGCCGGACACCTGGCGTGTCAGCATAAACAAGGAGAAGGAAACACAAGATAATAGCCCCACCCCTTTGCGGCGGCGGGGTATCAATAGAGCCGAGGCATCGAGGGGTGTCCGGCAGGCGGGCCGTTGCGCGGGTATTATTTTCCGTGGCGGCCCGCTTCCTCGTACGGGGGTGACCGGTGATCAGACCTCAGTGACCAGTTCAAGGAACTGGCCGCCCACTGACCACTGACCACTGATCACTGATCACCGTTCCTCACCGCCTCCTTCTCCTCCTCGCACCTGGCCTGCAGGGCCCCGGTCTCGCGGGAGAGCTCGTCCTCGAGCTGCGCGGCCTCGCCGATCTCCCCGGCGGCCTTCGCCTCCTCGATCTTGCCCCGCAGGAAGACGTCGCGCTCTGCGAGCTTCGCTTTGAACTTCTGGTCGATCTCAGCGATCTCGGCCTTCTGCCCCTCGCTGAGGGCGGCCTGGGGGGAGTCTTTCTCGAGCCGCTCCATGGCGAGTTCGTAGGCGGATTTCATAGTGGGGACTATCGGCCGGAGGGAGGTGGCGTCCACCCCGAAAAGGGGGTGCACGTCGGGCGTTCGCCGCTAGAGTCCAACGCGTCAGCGCCGATGGAACCCCGCCAGAACACCCCCCCGCTCTGCTGTTTCGACTTCGACGGGACCTTCATCGACCAGTCGCAGCCCGAGCGCGTCGACCCCGCGCTGGCCGAGACGCTGGGGTCGATGCGCCGTATGGGCGCGACGTTCGCGATCAACACCGGGCGCCCTCTCTACCAGGCGGTCGCCGGGATCAACGGCTGCGCCCTCCGCGACATCCCGGACTACCTGATCGCCTGGGAGCGTGAGATCTACCGCCCCACCAAGTTCCGGCGCTGGGTCGACCTCGGCGACTGGAACAGCCGCTGCCGCAAGGACCACCGCAAGCTTTTCAGGTCGCGCAAGAGGACCCTGCGCGCGATCCGGAACTTCGTGGTCGAACATAGCGGGGCGCGATGGGTCGAGGAGCCCCACGAGCCGGCCGGGATCATCGCGCGCGACGACGCGGAGATGGACCATCTCTGCGGGTTCATCGACGGCGAGATCGCCGCCGCGCGGGACGAGAAGCTGTCCTACGAACGCAACTCGATCTATCTCCGCTTCGCCCACTCGGGTTACAACAAGGGCAGCGCGGCCGCGGAACTCGGCAGGCAGCTCGGGGTCCCGCCGGCGCGGACCTTCGCCATCGGGGACAACCACAACGACCTCTCGATGCTCGACACGGCGGTCGCCGCCATGGTGGCCTGCCCGGGCAACGCGGTCGACCGCGTGAAACAGGCGGTCTCGGAGCGGGGGGGTTACGTCGCCGAAGCCCATGCGGGCGAGGGGGTCGCCGAGGCCTTGAACCACTTTTTCGGTGCCGCCTGATGGGTGTCTTCCCCCATCGCCCGCAAGCGA